>NZ_DASTXI010000070.1:0-23503 GCF_035758555.1 Sphingomonas sp.
CTGGTTGGAGGTCAGCACGTTCTTCACCAGCGGCGGGAATTCGATGATCAGCACCGCGCCGATCGTCCAGAAGAAGCTGATCGCGCAGATCGCGAGGAACAGCCGCGGGATGTGCATCGTCGCATTCACCAGCCGCACCGACGCGCGGACGATGTGCCAGTCGAAATCATGTTCCTCGTGCAGCGGCGGTGCCGGCGGCACCTGCCTGCCGGCGAACCAGCCGAGCACCGCGATGCCCAGCACGATCGCGGTCGTCTCCTGCGGCGTAATGAAGCCGGCAAGGATCGTGCCCGCGAGGATCGATATGTAGGTGCCGGCCTCCACCAGCCCGGTGCCGCCCAGCACTTCGTCCGGCTCCAGATGCTGCGGCAGGATCGCGTATTTGATCGGGCCGAAAAAGGTCGAATGCACGCCCATCGCCAGCACCGCCGCCAGCATCAGCGGGATCGATGGCAACAGCAGCCCGACGCCGCCGGCGAGCATGATCGCGATCTCCGCCGATTTGACGAGGCGCACGATCCGCGCCTTGTCGCGGGTGTCGGCAAGCTGGCCGGACAGCGCGGAGAGCAGAAAGAAGGGGAGGATGAACAGCCCGGTCGCCAGCGCATTGAACTGGGTTTCGACCTTCGGGTCCGAATAGACCTGATAGGTCGCGAACAGCACCATCGAGGTCTTGAACAGATTGTCGTTGAAGGCGCCGAGGAACTGGGTCGCAAAGATCGGCAGGAACCGCCGTCGGCCAAGGAGCCGCATCGAAGTCTTCATGAGGGGCGGTCGGCCGTAACGTTGCTGCTGGTCCCGGCGTCTAGCCGAGCGGGAACAGCAAGAAAAGGAAAAGGCGCTCCGACGATGCAGAGCGCCTCGTCCGAAGGCGGGTTCAGGCGGTGGCGAGCGTGCCGCGCCGGCGGCGGGCAACGGTACCGGCAAACGCGAAACCGCAAATCATCATCGCCCAGGTGGCGGGCTCGGGAACCGCACCCGGCATCACGAAACTGCCGAGGCGGTTATCGCCATAGGTGGCGCCGCCCGCGACCGAATAGCCGAACGCTTGCGACAGGCGGAACGTGAAACGGCCGCCGGGTGCTACGAATTCCGAGAAATCGGAAAGACCGGTCACGCCGTTGCGCAGATAGGCGAGCGGAATCAGGAACTCGACCGCGTTCGTGCCGATCGCGAACTGGACATCGGTCGCGGCGACGTTCTGGCCCGTGCTGGGCTTGAACGCGCGCTGGCTGGTGATCTGGAATCCCAGGTCCGATCCTGGCGAGCTGTCGGGATCAGTGTCGAGATAGAGATTGACGAAATTGCCGGCGTTCGTTTCGCCCTGCTGGTCCGGCGTCGCCTGCCAGAAGCCGTAGAGATTGTCGCCCTGGATCGTGCCGTAAATGTCGTAGCTGGTGGTGTGATTTTCGTTCGTCGGCGTGCCGAAATTACTGGTGGGCGCAGCCGGATTGTACAGCACAGTCGCGGTCGCGGCGCCGTAATCGGCATCGAGCGTTCCATCCACGCTGATCGCAGCCACAAGTGGCGAGGACGCACACAGGGCGAGCGCCGCGGCGCCCGAATAGACAGTCTTCATGATAACCCCCTCGTTGCGACTCGAACGCGAGTCGCCTCTGACTTTAACCCCCGTCAAAGTTCTAACAAGGTGTTCACCAAGGGCGCGCAGACGGTTTCGCCGCCGATTTGATCTCGGGCCGCTTCCGGCTACATCGGAGACGACATGCTAACGCTGCCGAACCTGCTGACCCTGTCGCGCATCTTTGCGGTGCCGGTCCTGGTGTTCCTGCTCTGGTATCCGGGCTGGCGGGTCGGTTACGGCTTCGGCTTCGTGCTCTACTGCATCGTCGGCATCACCGACTATCTCGACGGCTATCTGGCCCGCGCACAGGGGACGGTGTCGAAGCTCGGCATTTTCCTCGATCCCATCGCCGACAAGATCATGGTCGCGGCCGTGATCGTGATGCTGATCTCGACCGAGGGCGGCGGTCATCACCCGATCATCCACGGCTGGGACGTGATCCCCGCGCTGATCATCCTGCTGCGCGAAATCGCGGTGTCCGGCCTGCGCGAGTTCCTGGCGCAGCTGAGCGTCTCCGTGCCGGTTAGCAAGCTCGCCAAATGGAAGACGACCTTCCAGATGGTCTCGCTGGGCGCTCTGATCCTGGCGGGCGCCTGGCCGGACGAAGCATGGGTCCTGCTTGTCGGCCAGGTCTCGCTCTGGGCGGCCGCGGCGCTGACCGTCATCACCGGCTGGGATTATCTGCGCGTCGGCCTGAAGCACATGGACTGACGGTGCTGACCATTCTCTATTTCGCCTGGGTTCGCGAGAAGGTCGGGACGGGTGAGGAAAGGGTCGACCCGCCGTCCGAACTGACGACCGCCCGTGCGCTGGCCGGGTGGCTGGCGGGGCGCAGCGAAGGCCATCGCGCGGCGCTTGGCGACCTGGCGCGACTCCGCGTCGCCGTAGATCAGGAATTCGCCGGCCCCGATGCCTCGATCGCGGGCGCGCGCGAAGTCGCGTTCTTTCCGCCGGTGACGGGCGGATGATCGACATTCGGGTCCAGCAGGAGGACTTCTCCGTCGAGGCGGCGCTGGCCCCGCTGGAAGCCCTTGGCGGCGGCGCGATCGCGAGCTTCGTCGGGCTGGTCCGGGGCGACGATGGTGTCGAGGCGCTGACGCTCGAACATTATCCCGGCATGACCGAAGCAGCGCTGCGCCGGCTGGCCGAGGCGGCGCTGGACCGCTGGTCGCTGCTCGGCGCGGCGATCGTCCACCGCGTCGGTATGCTGCGCCGGGGCGAGCGCATCGTCCTCGTCGCTGCCTGTGCTGCGCACCGGCGGGACGCGCTCGACGCCTGCGCCTATCTGATCGACCGACTGAAGACCGACGCGCCCTTCTGGAAGCGGGAGACTCGCGCGGGTCAGGAAAGCTGGGTCGACGCCCGCGCCGGCGACGAGGCGGCGGCGGAACGCTGGGATCATGTTGGCGACTCGCATCGCTCGTCACCCCGGCCTTGAGCCGGGGTCCCGCTGCCTTTGCGCAGAAAGCTGAAAGAAGAAGCGGGATCCCGGCTCAAGGCCGGGGGTGACGATCGGAATCGAGCTTCAACTCAAGGCGTCGCGTTCCTGAGCAGGTCGGCGAGCAGGCGGAAATCCCGTTCGCGCGGACTGTTCCGCCGCCAGACCAGAGCGATCTCGCGGGCCGTGTTCTCGCCTTCCAAAGGCCGCGCGACGATATGGGTGTGGTCGAGGATGCCGGCGTCGAGCGCCATTTCCGGGAGCATCGTCACGCCCAGGCCATTGTCGACCATCTGCACCAGCGTGTGCAGCGACGTGCCGAGCATCGTCGCATGGGCGCGCAGCTCCGGCCGGTTGCAGGCGGCGAGCGCGTGGTCGCGCAGGCAATGTCCGTCCTCCAGCAGCAGCAGGCGCTCCGGATCGATCAGGTCGGCGGATACGTGCTCGGGCGGCGGGCCATCGGCTTCCGGAAAGGCGACCATCAGCTGATCGTCGAACAGGATCTCGCAATCGACGTCGCCGCAGGCATAGGGGAGGGCCAGCAGCACGCAATCGGCGCCGCCGCGGCTCAGCGACTCGCAGGCCGCCGCGCTCGGCTCCTCGCGCAGATACAGTTTCAGCTCCGGGCGCTCCTTGCGGATGCGAGGCAGGATGCGCGGCAGCAGGAACGGCGCGATCGTCGGGATCACGCTCATCCGCATTTCGCCGGAGAGGGGTTGGCCCGCGGTGCGGGCGAGATCGGCCAGCTCGTCCGCCTCGCGCAGCACGCGCCGCGCCTTGGCCGCGATCTTCTCGCCAGTGGGCGTGAAGCGGACGACGCGCCGGGTTCGTTCGACCAGCGTGATGCCGATCAGCGATTCAAGCTCGCGCAGGCCGGCGGAGAGCGTCGATTGGGTCACGAAACAGGCGTCGGCGGCGCGTCCGAAATGGCCGTAATCGTGGAGCGCGACCAGATATTGCAGCTGCTTGAGCGTTGGCAGGTAGGTGCTGCTCACAACATCGCTCCAGTCGATCAATAGGGATTGAATAATCTATTTGATCGATCTTTGTCACCACCTATATCGGCCCGCGTGAGCTGGGGGCGATGAACCGTGCCCGCAACGCGCTTCACGCAAAGGAGATAAAAACCGTCATGCTTACCGTTGGTGACAAGCTTCCCGACCTGACCCTTCCCGTCCAGCAGGGCACTGCCGCGCTCCCCGCCGGCGAGACCATCGATCTGGCCCAGACGAACGGCAAGTGGAAGGTCCTGTTCTATTGGCCGAAGGACTTCACCTTCGTCTGCCCGACCGAGATCGTCGGCTATGGCCAGCTGAAGGGCGAGTTCGCGGACCGCGATGCCGAGCTGATCGGCGCTTCGACCGACACTGCGCACGTTCACTTCGCGTGGCGCCGGTCCGATCCGGAGCTGGCCCAGGCGGACTTCCCCTGGATCGCAGACAATGGCGCGAAGCTCGCCTCCGCGCTCGGCATCCTCGACAAGGACGAGCATGTCGCATTCCGCGCGACCTTCGTCGTCGATCCGGACAACATCATCCAGCACGTGACGGTCAACGGCCTGAACGTCGGCCGCAACCCGCAGGAGACGCTGCGCGTGCTCGACGCGCTGCAGACCGACGAGCTCTGCCCGTGCAACTGGAACAAGGGCGAAGAAACCCTGCAGCCGGTCGCCGCGTAAGCTTTCCATCGGGCGCGGAGTTCAACGACTTCGCGCCCGAACTTTGTCTGGAGAACAGAAAATGTCCCTCAAGGAATTCGCGGACACGCTTCCCGATTTCGCCAAGGATCTGCGGCTGAACGTCAGCTCGATCCTCAATGATCAGCTGCTGGGCGACCAGCGCAAATACGGCCTGCTGCTCGCGACCGCGCACGGCACCGGCTATCGCCCGCTCGTCGCAGCGGCCGAAGCCGAAGTGGACGGCAAGCTGAGCGCCGAGGCTGCGAACGCAGCGCGCGCGGCGGCGGCGGTGATGGCAATGAACAACGTCTATTACCGCTTCACCCACCTCGCCTCGAACCCGGAATACCGGACCATGCCGGCAAAGCTGCGCATGAACGTGATCGGCAATCCCGGCATCGACAAGGCCGATTTCGAGCTGTTCAGCCTCGCCGTCTCCGCCCAGAACGGCTGCGGGATGTGCATCGACAGCCACGAAAAGGTGCTCAAGCAGCACGGGGTGACCGCGGAAGCCATCCAGGCGGCGGCGCGCATCGGCGCAGTGATGACCGCGGTTGCGACCGTTCACAGCGCGCTCAATTAGGGAACAAACGCGCCTCGACCTCGCTCGGCGCGAGCGACAAGGGAGCTATTCCGAATCCCGCTCGTCCCGAGCGAAGTCGAGGGGCGCTGCCCCGAATCCCGCGCTAATTCCGCGGCGCCTGCCTTCGATAGCTGAGCGCCTCCGCCACGTGGATGCGGCCGACCGTCTCCGCGCCGGCCAGGTCGGCGATGGTGCGGGCGACGCGCTGGATGCGGGTATAGCCGCGCGCCGACAGCCGCATCGCTTCCGCTGCCTGGGCGAGCAGCTTGCGGCCGGGCTCATCGGGCGTCGCGACCGCTTCCAGCATCGCGCCGTCGGCTTCGGCGTTCGTCCGCACCCCGTTGCCGTTGTAGCGCTTCGTCTGCACCTCGCGTGCGGCACGGACGCGCTCGGCCACTTGGGGCGAGCCTTCGCTGGGCGGGGGCAGCACCAGGTCGGCGGCGCTGACTGCCGAAACCTCCACGTGCAGGTCGATGCGGTCGAGCAATGGCCCCGAGACTTTCGCCTGATAGTCGGCGGCGCAGCGCGGCGCGCGGGCGCAGGCGAGGGCAGGGTCGCCGAGATGCCCGCACCGGCACGGATTCATCGCCGCGACCAGCTGCACCCGCGCCGGGAAGGTCACGTGCGCATTGGCACGCGCGACGCTGACGTTCCCCGTCTCGAGCGGCTGGCGCAGCGAATCGAGCACGACGCGCTGGAACTCGGGCAGTTCGTCCAGAAACAGCACGCCCAGATGCGCGAGGCTGACTTCGCCCGGCTTGGCGCGAATGCCGCCGCCGACCAAAGCCGCCATCGATGCCGAATGGTGGGGCGACCGAAAGGGCCGCGAGCGCGAGATTCGCCCTCCCTCCAGCGCGCCGGCGACGCTTGCGACCATCGAGACCTCGAGCGCTTCGCCCGCGGTCAGCTCGGGCAGGATGCCGGGCAGGCATGCGGCCATCAGCGACTTGCCGGCGCCGGGCGGGCCGATCATCAGCAGATTGTGCCCGCCGGCCGCCGCAATCTCCAGCGCGCGCTTGGCGGTCTCCTGGCCCTTGACCTGTGACAGGCATGGCCCGCCGCCCGGCTCGTCCGCCAGGCCGGGCGCAGGCGCGGGGAGCAGTGCCGTTCCGCGCAGATGGTTCAGCAACGACAACAGGTCGGGCGCCGGGATGACCTCGACCTGGCCCGCCCATGCCGCCTCCCCGCCCTGCGCCGCCGGGCAGATCAGGCCCAGCTGACGCTCCGAGGCGTGCAGTGCCGCCAGCAACACGCCGGGCGAGGAGGCGACGCGGCCGTCCAGCCCCAGCTCGCCGACGATCAGATAATGGCTGAGCGCCTCCGCATCGACGACGCCCATCGCGGCGAGCAGGCCCAGCGCGATCGGCAGGTCGTAGTGCGATCCTTCCTTCGGCAGGTCGGCAGGGGACAGGTTCACGGTGATGTGCTTGGGCGGCAGCGACAGGCCCAGCGCGGCGATCGCGCTGCGCACCCGCTCGCGGCTTTCGGCGACCATCTTGTCTGGCAGGCCGACGACGACGAATTTCGGCAGGCCCGGCGTCAGCTGGACCTGAACTTCGACGGCGCGCGCTTCCAGCCCCAGATAGGCTGCCGTCGAGACGATGGCGACCATGATTCCTCCCCCTGTTCAGGCACATAGACGTAGTTTTGACCTCATGTCGAGCATCGCGCTTGCGCGGGCGGTCCCGGCGTCCCATTTGCGCCGGCGTGAAAGCGCCGCCCGATTCCGTCCTCCGCATCGTCTATCTGAGCCTCGGCTGGCTGCTGATCGTGCTGACCCCGATCGTCGGCGCGCTGCCGGGGCCGGGCGGCATCTTCGTGTTCGCGGGCGGCGCCGCGCTGCTGCTCAAGAACTCGAATTGGGTGAAGCGGGCCTATGTCCGCTATGCACGCCGCTATCCCAAACAGGGGCGGCTGGCGGACAAGGTGCTGCGCCGCGCGCCGGCGCCGCGCGGCCGAACGAAGACCAAGACTTCCGATTGACTTTTGCGGCAGCCTTCCGTAACCGCCCGGCAACAGTGCGGCCGCCCTTGTTTGGCGGCCCTTTTTGTTCAGATTTTTGAGGAATGAGCGATGAAGCGCACGTTTCAGCCGAGCAACCTGGTGCGCAAGCGGCGCCACGGGTTCCGCGCGCGCATGGCGACGGCGGGCGGCCGCAAGGTGATCGCGGCGCGCCGCAGCCGCGGCCGCAAGACGCTGTCGGCCTGACAAGGCTTACCCGCCGCGCGGATTTCCTCGCGGCGAACGCAGGCCGCAGGGCGCCGATGCCCGGTTTCGTCCTTCTCGTCCGCCCGCGCGGCGACGACGATCCGGCCATGCGCTACGGCATCACCGTCACGAAAAAGATCGGCGGCGCGGTCGTCCGGAACCGGATGAAGCGCCGCTTTCGCGCGCTTGCGGCCGAACTGCTGCCGGAGCGCGGGGTGCCTGGCGCCGATCACGTCCTGATCGGCCGCGCCGGCGGCGTCGAACGCGATTTCGCGCTGCTGCGGACAGAGCTGGCGAAGGCGCTTGGAAAGCTGTCCCGGCCGGAGGTGGCGCGGTGAAGGCCGTCCTCATCTCTGCCGCGCGTTTCTGGCAGCGCTATCCGTCCGCCATTCTGCCGCCCTCGTGCCGCTTCACGCCGTCATGTTCGGCCTATGCAATCGAGGCAGTGGAGCGCTATGGCGCCGCGCGGGGCGGCTGGCTGGCGGTTAAACGCCTGTGCCGCTGCCACCCGTTCGGCGGCCACGGCTACGACCCGGTACCTTAGGAGCGAGTTTCTTGGAAAATCAGCGCAACATGATCCTTGCGATCGTGCTTTCGGCCATCGTGTTGTTCGGCTGGAGCGCGCTGTCGGACCGTTTCCTGCCGACGGCCAACCCGCCGGCGACCAAGGTCGTCGACGGCAAGCAGGTGCCGCTGCCGAACCCCACGGCCGACGCAACCGCCGACAAACCACGGGCGCTGCGCAGCCGCGCGGCCGTGCTGCGCGAGACGCCGCGAGTCGTGATCGACACGCCGTCCGTCGCCGGTTCGATCAACCTGAAGGGCGCACGCGTCGACGATCTGGTGCTGAAGCGCCACCGCGAATCGATCGCGAAGAACTCGCCGCCCGTGCGGCTGCTGTCGCCCGAAGGCGCGCCGGGCGCGATCTATGCGCAATTCGGCTGGGCCGGTCAGGCGTTGGCGCTGCCGGGTAACGACACGGTCTGGCAAACGGACGGACAGCTGCTGGCGCCAGGCAAGCCGGTCACGCTCAGCTGGACCAATCCCACCGGCCAGACTTTCCGCATCAAGCTGTCGATCGACCAGAATTACATGATCACGGCCGAGCAGAGTGTCGCCAATGGCGGCGCTGCGCCGGTGGCGGTGCGTCCGTTCGCATTGATCAAGCGCACCGGCGTGTCTGCGGACCCGAGCAGCTGGACCCAGCATACCGGCCCGATCGGCGTGTTCGACGGCACCGCGAACTACAAGATCGACTTCAAGGACCTGGACAGCGCCGGCTCGCAGGGGGAGAGCTTCACCTCGACCGGCGGCTGGCTCGGCTTCACCGACAAATATTGGCTGACGGCGCTGGCGCCTGCGCCCAATACCCGGATCGATGCCTCTTTCCGGGCGATCGGCGACAAGCTCTATCTCGCCGCAATGACGCCCGGCGACCAGACGATCGTCGCGCCGGGCAAGATCGTGAGCAGGTCGACCTATCTGTTCTCGGGCGCCAAGGAGGTGTCCGTCCTCCAGCACTACGAGAACGACCTGAACATCGCCGGTTTCGACAAGGCGATCGACTGGGGCTGGTTCAGCTTCTTCGAGCGGCCGATCTTCTGGCTGCTCGACACGCTGTTCAAGGCGGTCGGCAATTTCGGCGTCGCGATCATCCTGCTGACGCTGATCGTGCGCGGACTGATGTTCCCGATCGCGCAGCGCCAGTTCGCGTCGATGGCGGCGATGCGCGTGCTGCAGCCCAAGGTGAAGGCACTGCAGGAGCGGCACAAGGACGACAAGGTGAAGCTGCAGCAGGAAATGCTGGAGCTCTACAAGCGCGAGAAAGTGAACCCGCTCGCCGGCTGCCTGCCGATCGTGCTGCAGATCCCGATCTTCTACGCGCTCTACAAGGTGCTGATGCTGACGATCGAGATGCGGCACCAGCCCTTCGTCCTGTGGATCAAGGACCTGTCCGCGCCCGATCCGGCGACCGTGATCAACCTGTTCGGCTATCTGAACTTCACGCCGCCGCATTTCCTGGCGCTCGGCGTGCTGCCGATCCTGCTGGGCATCACCATGTACATCCAGTTCAAGCTCAACCCGGCGCAGATGGATCCGGTGCAGCAGCAGGTCTTCTCGATCATGCCCTGGGTGTTCATGTTCATCATGGCGCCGTTCGCGGCCGGCCTGCAGCTTTACTGGACGGTCTCGAACCTGCTCGCGATCGCGCAGCAGAAGTGGCTGTACAGCCGCTATCCGGCGCTGAAGAATGCGCCAGGCACCGCCACGACGTGAGTGACGAGACCCCAACCCCGTTTGCTTCGAGCGAAGTCGAGAAGCGTATTTCGACTTCGCTCGATACGAACGGCGACTTGATCGAAGCGGCCCGGAAGCTGTTCGCGGGGCCGATCGCGTTCCTGAAGTCGGCGCCGGAGCTCAAATTCCTGCCCGATCCGGAGGTGCCGGAAGTCGCGTTCGCCGGCCGCTCGAATGTCGGCAAATCGTCGCTGCTGAACGCGCTGACCGGCCGCAACGGTCTCGCGCGGACGTCGAACACGCCGGGGCGGACGCAGGAACTCAATTTCTTCGACGTCGGCGATCCGCTGCAGCTGCGGCTGGTCGACATGCCCGGCTATGGCTTCGCCAAGGCGCCGAAGGACCTGATGCGCCGCTGGAAATATCTGGTGAACGATTTCCTGCGCGGCCGTGCCGTGCTGAAGCGCGTGCTGGTGCTGGTCGACAGCCGCCACGGCCTGAAGGATGTCGACCGCGAGCTGATGGAAATGCTCGACAGGGCCGCCGTCTCCTACCGGCTGGTCCTCACCAAGGCGGACAAGGTGAAGGCAACCGAGCTCGTCGCCGTCCGGCAGAAGACCGCCGACGAAGCGCGCAAACACCCGGCCGCCCATCCGGACGTGATCGCCACGTCGAGCGAGAAGGGCATGGGCATTCCGGAGCTGCGTGCGGCGGTGCTGGAGGCGGTCACCGCCTAGCCGTCATTGCGAGGAGCGTAGCGACGAAGCAATCCGCCTGCCGGTTGTCCGCGCTGGATTGCTTCGCTCCGCTCGCAATGACGGTTGAGGTGCGTAAGCGTGACCTTTAGGACGCCGCGCATGTTGAAGCTCTTCATCGGCAACAAGGCGTATTCCAGCTGGTCGATGCGCGGCTGGCTGGCGGTCAAGCAATCGGGCCTGGCGTTCGAGGAAGTGACCGTCCCGCTTTACGACGAGGACTGGAACCGCAGGCGCCAGGGCGACGAATTCGCGCCCAGCCAGGGCAAGGTGCCGATTCTGTGGGACGGCGATATCGTCGTCTGGGATTCGCTGGCGATCGTCGACTGGCTGGCAGACAAGGTCGGCCGCGACGTCTTCTGGCCGGAGGACGAAGGCGCACGCGCTATGGCGCGCTCGATGGCCGCCGAGATGCATTCGAGCTACCCCAATCTGCGCCGCGAGCTGGGTTTCAACGTGCGCCGCCAATATCCGCCGCGGCCGTGGCCCGGCGAGGTGGTGCAGGAGATCGGGCGTATCCTGGGTCTCTGGGCGCAGGCCCGCGCGCGCTATGGCGGGACCGGCAAGTTCCTGTTCGACCGCTTCACCGCGGCCGATATCATGTTCGCGCCGGTCGCGACCCGGTTCGTCACCTATTCAGTGCCGCTGCCGGGCTTTGCGGCGACCTATGTCGAGGCGCTGTTCACGCACCCGCACGTCCGCCAGTGGATCGAGGAAGCGCAGGACGAGAGCTGGACGATCGAGCAGTTCGAGCAGCCGGTCGCCTGATCACCAGCTCATGTCGGCCAGCAGCCCGGCATAAACCTCGATCCCGTCCCACAGATTGCCGATCCGCAGATTCTCGTTCTGCGCATGTTGGTTGTCGTCGAAATTGGCGATGCTGACGCCGACCATCGGCACCTGAAGCGCGTTCACCACATCGGCGATGCCGGAACTGCCGCCGCTGATCGGCAGCTTCAGGACCGGATAGCCGACGGTGCGGCCGATCGACTGCGCAACCGCCAGTCCCGCCGGGCTGTCCAGCGCCGTCTTGATCGCTTCCGAACTCCCTTCGTCCCAATCGACGCGAATCACTTTCGGATGCGCAAGCCGCGTGGCGGCGTCGGGCGTGTCGTGGACGACAAACCAGCCCAGGCCGGTCAGAAAGCGCTCGACCTGTTCCTGGACGCGCGCCGGTTTCTGGTCCGGCACCAGCCGGATATCCAGCGATGCGCTGGCTTCGGTCGCAACGGCATTGGCCGCGTTCGGCCCTTCGTCGCCGACATGGATCGCGCGGACGTTCAGCGTTGGCTGAAGATAGCCGTCCGCCAGCCGGTCGGTGAGCGTGCGGCCGATCGCGAATTGACGGCGCAGATCGTCCTCGATCGGCGGCAGCGCGGCCAGCGCGTCCCGGTCCGCGGCGCTCGCCGGCGCCACATCGTCATAGATGCCGGGGATCAGAATCTGCCCGGTGTCATCCCGCATCGAGGCGAGCAGCCGCGCCATCATCACCGATGGGCTCGGCACCCAGCTGCCGTAATGGCCGTCGTGCAGCGGCCGGTTGGCGCCATAGACGGTCAGCCGCACGCCTGTGATGCCGCGATTGCCGAAATTGATCATCTGCTTGCCGGACTGGTGCATCGGGCCGTCACCCATGATCAGCAGGTCGGCCTTCAGCAGCTCGCGATTGGCGCGGACGATCTCGGCCAAATGCGGCGAACCCTGTTCCTCCTCGCCTTCCCAGATGATCTTGATGTTGACGTTGGGCTTGATCCCGCGTGCTTTCAGTGCGTCCAATGCGCTCAGCATCGCCTGCACCGACGCCTTGTCGTCGCCGGTGCCGCGCCCGTAGATTCGCCAGTCGGGATCGATCGGCCCCGAGGTACTGCGCCAGTCCACGATGCGGTCGCCCGCGCGCACGACAGGCTCGAATGGCTTGCTGGTCCAGCCCTTCTGCCCGACCGGCTGCCCGTCATAATGGGCGTAGAACAGCACGGTCCGCTTCGCGCCCGGCGTGCTTCGCTCGCCATAGACGGTCGCGGGCGTGTCTTCGCTGGCGCGCAGCAGCCTGGTCGTGAAACCCCGCGATTCGAGCTGCTGCGAGAGATAGGCTGCGTTGCGATCGACATCGGCCAGCGTGGTAGCGACGTTCGGCATCGCGACCAGCTTGGCAAAGTCATCAAGCACCTGCCGCTCATGCGCCTGCCGCCAGCTGCGCACGTCCGGCGCCGGTGTCCTGGCGGGAAGGGCGGTGGCGACCAGGGCCAGGCAGAGCAACGCGCGTTTCATTTCGTCTCCTCGAAGTCGCTGCCGTCCTTGCGCTTCTGGCGCCCGGCCCCGGCGAACAGGTGCATGTCGATATCAGGATAGTGGCAGTCGGACAGTGCAAGCCTGCCGATCGCGAGCAGCGTGCAATCGCGTCCGCTCTCGTTGATCAGCACATGGCCATTGCCGTCATTCTTGATGAAGACGGCAATGTCGCCCGCGCGCATCGGCGTCCGGCCATGATCGTCGACCAGGGTCGCTTCGCCATCCAGCATCACGACGAGCTCATCCTCACCTTCGTGCCAGTGACGTTGCGACGACCAGGCGCCGGGCTTCAGCACCACATGACTCGCGCCGAAATCGGTGAGGCCGGTCGGGCCCATCAGCTTGCGGTACCAGCGGCCCTGCACCGCGCCGGCATATTCGGGCGGGTATCCGGTCGCATTGGTCTGCGGGATTTGGTCGAGGTCGAGCTTGGGCATACCCCCTCCGCGTCATTCCGGCGGAACGAAGTGACCGAAGGTCAAGGCCGGAATCCATCTTTTCTTCTGGCGTGTTCAACAGGAAAGAAGAAGGTGGATTCCGGCATCCGCCGGAATGACGGAGAGAAAATGAGCGTCGTCGAACTCGCCAGGCAGCTGATCGCCTGCCCCAGCGTCACGCCCGCTCGCGGGAGCGTGTTCGATGCCGTCGAGGCGATGCTGACGGCGCGGGGCTTTACGATCGATCGCTTCACGGCAGGGGAAGCGCCGGACGGCCCGGTCGAGAACCTGCTCGCCTGGCGCGGGAAGGGCGGCACCCATTTCGCTTTCGCCGGGCATCTGGACGTGGTGCCGCCGGGGGAGGGCTGGTCTGCCGATCCTTTCGCGGCGGAGGTGAAGGGCGACCTCCTTTACGGCCGCGGCGCGGTCGACATGAAAGGCGCGGTCGCCGCATTCATCACCGCGCTGGACGCCATCGAGCAACGGACGGGCACGATCAGCCTTATCCTGACCGGCGACGAGGAAGGGCCGGCGATCTTCGGCACCCGCGCGCTGATCGAGCGCATGGCCGAGCGGGGGTTCAAGCCCGACCTGTGCCTGGTCGGGGAACCGACCTCGGTCCGCCGCCTGGGCGATACGATCAAGATCGGTCGCCGCGGTTCCGTCAATATCTGGATCGAAGTGTCCGGAACGCAGGGGCATGTCGCCTATCCGCAGCTCGCCGACAATCCGATCCCGAAGCTCGTCCGCGCGCTTGCCCGCATCGATGCCATCCATCTCGACGACGGCACCGACTGGTTCCAGCCGTCGAACATCGAAGTCACCGACCTGGAGGTCGGCAATCCCGCGTCGAACGTAATCCCGGCCCGCGCAAAGGCCCGGCTCAGCATCCGCTTCAACGACCTGCACCGCGGCGACGATCTGGCGGAGCGGGTCCGCGCCGCGGTATTGGCGGAGGCGCCGAACGCGATCGTCACGCCGCGCGTCTCCGGGGAAGCGTTCCTGACTGAACCTGGGGCCTTTTCCGACCTGGTCGCAGCGGCAATACGCGAGCAGGCCGGCCTGGATCCGGAGCTCTCGACAACCGGCGGAACGTCCGACGCGCGTTTCCTGTCGAAACTCTGCCCGGTCGTCGAATTCGGCTTGCCGAACGCGACGATGCACAAGCTCGATGAGGCGGTCGCCATAGCCGACCTGGAAGCGTTGACGGCGATCTACGCGGATATCGTGCGTCGCGCGCTAGGCTAGCGCCTGATAGATCGAAAAGCCGCAGGTGATCACCAGCAGCGCGCCGACGAAGCCCATCAGCTTGCGCGCGGACAGGCGCTTGACCAGCACGGCTCCGAACGGCGCCGCGGCGAGGCCGCCGATCAGGATCCCGATCGTCTGCCAGGTGAAGGCTTCCCAGCCGAGCGTAGACAGGAAAGTGGCGGAGATCGTCGCCGTCAGGAAGAACTCGGCGGTGTTGACGGTGCCGACGGTCTTGCGTGGGCTGGTGCCCTGGACGAGCAGGTTGGACGTGACGACCGGCCCCCAGCCGCCGCCTCCCGCCGCGTCGAGGAACCCGCCGGCAAGGCCCAGCGGCTCGACGAAGCGCGGCGGGCGATGCTCATGCTCGCCATGCCAGGCGCGGTAAAGCAGGTAGAGGCCGATTGCGGCCAGATAGGCCATCACGAACGGCCGCGCGACGCTCGCGTCGATGTTGCTGAGCAGATAGGCGCCGATCGCGCCGCCGATCACGCCGGGGATCATCAGGCGCAGGAACAGCTTCCAGTCGACATTGCGGTGCAAGGTGTGGCTGATGCCGGACGCGGCACTGGTGAAGGTCTCGACCGCGTGCACGCTCGCCGATGCGGCCGCGGGCGGCACGCCCATCGCGCTCATCAGCAGCGTCGAGTTGATGACGCCGAACGCCATCCCCAGCGCGCCGTCGACCAGCTGCGCGGCAAAGCCGATCCCGATGAACGGGAGCAGCGGGATCAGGTCCGAAGGGCTCAATCCGTTTCACTCCCGCACCATTCGCCAGCCGCCTGTGCGCTCGCCGGTCCCGTCCGGCAAGACAGAAGCGCTTGGGGGCTGCCAAGCCGAACGTTCATAAACTGGCAATCGGACCTGGGTTTCCCTAAATATGGCGCCCAAGGGAGGGAAACGCATGGCGAGCAGGCTTTTCGCTTATCTGGATTCCATTCGCGCCCGCGATCCTGCGCCCCGCAGCCGCTGGGAGATTCTGCTCTATCCGGGCGTGCTTGCCGTCGCGATGCACCGCGTCGCGCACTGGCTGTTCGAAGGCGAGCTTTTTTTCCTCGCCCGCTTCGTCAATCACCTGTCGCGGATGCTGACCGCGATCGATATCCATCCCGGCGCGAAGATCGGGCGCAACCTGTTCATCGATCATGGCTTCAGCGTGATCGGCGAGACGGCGCACATCGGCGACAATGTCACCATCTATCAATGCGTGACGCTGGGCGGCACCAACCCGACCGACGGCGTCGCGGGCAAACGGCATCCGACGCTGGAGGACGGCGTGATCGTCGGTTCGGGCGCGCAGGTGCTGGGGCCGATCACGGTCAGCAAGGGCGCCCGCATCGGCGCCAATGCGGTGGTGACCAAGGATGTGCCCGACGGCGCGGTGATGGTCGGCATCCCGGCCAAGCCGACGCTGATGGATGCCGAGCAGTATCAGAAAGACTTCATCCCCTACGGGACGGTGTGTTCCGATCTGTGCGACCCGGCCGGCCAGCGGCTGGAAGGCATGAAGGCGGAGATCGACCGGCTCCAGGCCAGGATCGACGCGCTGCTGGCCGAGCGCAAGCAGACGACGGAGCGGCAAGACCTCTTCGGATGAGCAACATCCACCCTTTTCCAGTAGCGCAGCGCTGGGGCGGGCAGGTCGGCTTCGACCGGCCCGAGCTGATGCGCATCCTCGATCTTTACGGCCGGATGGTCGCGGCGGGCCTGTGGCGCGACTATGCGATCGATCTCGGGCGCGACGCCGCCGTGTTCAGCGGCTTCCGCCGCACCGCGGAGCGGCCCGAGTTCCGGATCGAGAAACGCCCCGCCTTGCGTCTCCGCCAGGGCCAATGGGCGCTGATCGGCGAAGGCGGGACTGTGCTGAAGCGCGGCCACGAACTCGGGCCGGTGCTGGCACCGATCGAGCGACGATTGCTGAAGCTGGTGCAGAATTGAACGGTCGCTCGTCCTGAGCGAAGCGCGAAACGCGTAGTCGAAGGGCGCTGGCTCTGAACCAACGCCCCTCGACTTCAGCCTTCGGCTTCCGCTCGGGACGAGCGGGAAGGTCAGGCGGAAACCGCCTGTCCCACCGCGACCTCATGCGCCGGCGGCAGCTTCTCGCGCAGCCCCTCCGGCAGCCGCTCGACGATCGCCGCCCGCACCGTGTGCCAATAGGCGGAGAGCAGCAGCAGCGCCGATCCGATCACCAGCGCGGTCAGCGCGACGTTGAGTCCGACGGCGCCGAGCTCCCGGAACAATGCGCTCAGCGCATAGAGCACATAGGCCAGCGCAGAGACCATAAGCGCGCGGCGGTCGATCACCAGCGCGAGCCCGGCAAGCAGAACGTAGAGCAGCACCACGACGATCGCGCTGCCCATCGACACGCGGTTGTCGAGCACGCCCAGCGCCTGGAACACCGGATGCACGATCAGCGGCGCGGCCAGCAGGTGCAGCCAGAAGGCGACGTCGGCGCGGCGCGTCTTGCGTTCGCGGTCCGACGCGTCCCAGCGCATCGCAAAACCGAACACGCCGATGCCGAGCAGGAAAGCGCCGGTCAGCATCGCGCTCCGCAGCAGCGGCGTTTCGCCGGCGGCGAAGGCGATCAGCGCCATCACGATGCCGGCAACGGCGGCGGCGCCTGCCGCGATCGTGATCGGTACGTGGAACCGGCGCCAGTGTAGCCAGGTCGCGCCGGCGGCGATCGCTGCCGCTGCCGCTGCGACAAGGGCTCCGATGCGGCCGTCGCTGCCCTCGAATGCGCCGTCGCCGATCGGTAGCGCGATCGCCACGAAGGCGGTCACGAAAGCGCCGCCCGTGAAGGCGAGCAGCAGGATGATGCTGGGCAAAGCCATTCGCCGCTGGCGGGTGAAGAACTCGGCGAGTCCCCAGGCCGCCGCCGCGACGAACAGGCCCGAGGTGAGCGACGGGCCATCATGGCCCAGCTTCGGCCCGACGGTGTCGCCGATCCAGGCGAGCGCGACCAGCAGCAGCACGCTCGCGATCGCCACGAAAATGTCGTTGAACCCGCTGAGCAGCCGGAATTGCTCTTCGTCCACCACCGGCGTGACGCCCTGATCGGCAAGATAGCGCCGCAAAGCTCCCGCCGCGTCCGCCGAAATCGCTCCTGCGGCGACGGCGCGTTCGATATCCGTATCGCTGTACATCGGCAGTCCTCCCGGCGAGGAGAATAGCACCACTGTATTGGTGTAGCAATACAGTGGTTATCCGCCCTGCAGCAGCTTCAGGATCGCCATCGATTGCTCGCCGCCCGATTGCGGCACCGTCTCGCCGGTGCGGTCGGTGATCTCGGCCCAGTGCGCAGCGATGCCTTCGGGCGTGCGCTCGGCCTCGGGCAACAGCACGCCGGGCGTCATCGTCACATAGGCGGCGTGATAGGCACCTGCGCCGGCGCCGACGATCATGTTCGACGGCGCGTCCTCGCTGACCAGGAACAGCGCGGCGGGCACGACATTTTCGGGCGAGAATGCCTTGAAGGCTTCGGGCGGGAACAGGTCTTCCGTCATTCGCGTGCCCGCGACCGGCGCGATCGTGTTGACGTGGATGTTGTATTTGGAACCCTCGAGACTCAGCGTCTTGGTCAGGCCGGCGAGGCCTAGCTTTGCGGCGCCGTAATTGGCCTGGCCGAAATTGCCGTAGAGGCCGGTCGAGCTTGCCGTCATCAGGATGCGGCCATAGGCCTGATCGCGCATCGTCTCCCACACCGCCTTGGTGCAGTTGGCGGAGCCGTTCAGGTGGACGTCGACGACGAAGCGGAAATCCTCCGGCTCCATCTTCGCGAAGCTCTTGTCGCGCAGCACGCCGGCGTTGTTGATCAGGATATGGACGCCGCCCCAGCGTTCCTTCGCCTTCGCGACCATCGCGACCATCTGCTCATATTCGGTTACGCTGCCGCCGTTCGACATCGCCGCGCCGCCGGCCGCCTCGATCTCCTCGACCACTTTCAGTGCTGCGTCGCTGTGGCCGGTGCCGTCGCGGGCGCCGCCGAGGTCGTTGACGACGACCTTCGCCCCGCGCCGGGCAAGTTCCCGCGCATAGGCGCGGCCCAGACCGCCGCCGGCCCCGGTGACGATCGCGACGCGGTCCTTGAAATCGATGGTCATGCGAAAAGAGCCTCCCGAAGCTGGTCCGGGAGGCTCTTTGCTCGACTTGGGCGCTGGCCCGCAAGCCTTAGCGAGGGCTGTGCTTGACGTCGCGGGCGCGGCTCTCGTCCTGCTTGCAGTGATCGGTGATCGTGCGCGAGCAGCGCGGATACGGCCCCGTGGATGCCGGCGGCGCCGTCATGTTGCCGCCCTGCTGCACAACCACGGTGCCCGATCCCGACGTGCCCATCGTGCTGGTCGTCGCACTGGCGCTGGTGTCGGTCGACATCGTGTCGCTCATGGTCGAATCCGGCATCGGAGCCGTGGTCGTGGTGGACGCCGGCGGTGTCGTCGTCGAGGTGGCCGGCGGCGGCCCCATCGTGTCGCGCTCGCCCATCGTCGTGCCCGGCTGCATGGTGGCGTCCGAACCGATCGGCTGGCCCGCGTCGCGCGGATCGGCCTGTGCAAAGGCGACGCCGCTGATCATCAGCGCCGAAGCCAACAAGATGCTTTTCATAACCGTCTCCTCGTTGCGAACGGGAAGGCCGCCCGCTTCAAAGCCCCGTGCCCAAGCGCGGTGACGCGCGTGCGGGGTGTAACGATCCAGGTTCGGAGCGGTTTCCGCGGCTTGCGGAGAATCTATGCCGCCAGACCTTCGAACTGCAGCCGCGCCAGCCGGGCGTAGAGGCCGCCGGCAGCATTCAGCGAATCGTGATTGCCGGCCTCGACGATGCGCCCTTCGTCCATCACGACGATGCGGTCGGCGGCGCGGACGGTGGCGAGCCGGTGAGCGATCACGATCGTGGTGCGGTTCGCCATCAGCCGCTCCAGCGCATCCTGCACCAGCCGTTCCGACTCCGCGTCGAGCGCGCTGGTCGCCTCGTCCAGCAGCAGGATCGGCGAGTCGCGCAGGATCGCCCTGGCGATCGCGACGCGCTGCCGCTGTCCGCCCGACAGCCGCGCGCCCCCTTCGCCCAGATAGGTGTCCAGCCCCTCCGGCAGCGCGTTCAGAAAGGCTGCGGCATTGGCAGCTTCGGCCGCCGCCCACAGCTCCGCGTCCGACGCATCCCAGCGGCCGTAGCGCAGATTGTCGCGCGCCGAGGCGGCGAAGATCACCGTTTCCTGCGGCACCATCGCCAGCCGCGCGCGTATCTCCGCCGGGTCCGCCTCGCGCAGGTCGACCCCGTCGAGCCGCACCGATCCCGACTGCGGGTCGTAGAAACGCTGCGCGAGCTGGATCAGCGTCGACTTGCCGGCGCCGGACGGGCCGACGACCGCGACCGTTTCGCCGGGCGCCACGTCGAGCGAAAAGTCGTGCAGCGCGCTGGTGTCCGGCCGCGTGGGGTAGCGGAACGTGACATGCTCGAAGCTCAGCCGCCCCCGCGCCGGCTCCGGCAGCGGGACAGGGTGGGCCGGCGCAGTGATCTCCGGCCGCTCGGCGAGCAGCTCCGACAGCCGGCCGGCGGCGCCGGCGCCGCGCAGCAGGTCGCCATAGACCTCCGTCAACGCTCCGAACGCGCCGGCGACGAGTCCGCCGGTCAGCACGAATGCCGCGATCGATCCGCCGCTGAGCCGTCCCGCGGCGACATCGGTCACCCCTTCCTTCAGCACCAGAGTGACGGAGCCGAAAATCAGCGCGATCACCACCGCGGTCATGATCGCGCGGATGAAAATGCGGCGCTTGGCAATGCCGAACGCCGCCTCCACCGCCGTCGCGAAGCGCCCGCGCTCGCGCGCTTCCTGGCCGAACGCCTGGACGATCTTCATCGCGCCCAGCGTCTCGGCGACGATCGCGCCGACATCGGCGATCCGGTCCTGGCTGGTGCGGGAGAAATTGCGGACCTTGCGCCCCAGCACCGCGATCGGCACGACCACCAGCGGAATGCCGATCATCAGCGATCCGGCGAGCTTGGGCGACAGCACGAACAGATAGACGACGCCGCCCACTCCCGTGAACAGGTTGCGCAGCGCGACCGAGACGGTCGAGCCGACGATCTGCTCGATCACCGAGGTGTCGGAGGTCATCCGCGACGCGATCTCCGACGGGCGGTTCTCCTCGAAGAAGCGCGGCGCCAGCGTCACCAGGTTCGCATGCACCGCCTTGCGGATGTCGCCGACCACGCGCTCGCCGAGCCAGGAGACGAAATAGAAGCGGAAGGCCGTCGCGAGCGCGAGCACGCCGACGATCATCAGCAGGTAATAGAATGCGGTGGAGACGGCATCCGGATTGCCGCCGCCCGAAAAGCCGCGGTCGATCACGCGCTTGAATCCATAGGGAATGGCAACGGTCGCGCCCGATGCCACCACCAGCGCGATCGCGGCGCAGGCGATATGGCCGGGATAGCGCGCCGCAAACCGCCAGACCATCGACAGGCTGGAGAGATTGCGGGTCTTCGGCTCCGCGTCCGTTTCGTTCGCCATGCGCCGCGACTAGCAGGGCGGTCCGCTGCCCTCAACCTGGGGATAGCCCGGACCCCGGCGTTGCGTCCTGCGGCGGATTGAGCCAAATCGTTGATAAGGCGTTCAGGGGTGGGCGCTATAAAAGGACGCTGATGCTTTACGATGCGTATGAATGGCAGCGCTCGCTGCTCGCAGGGGCCAGCGCGTTTGCCAATGCAGGCGCCGAGTTCCTCTCCAATCCCGCCAACCCGATGGCCTATTTCGGCGGCGGTCCGCTGGTCGCTTCCGCCCTCGAAGTGTTCGCCCACGCCGCCGCACCGCGCGGCAAGCCGGAATTCGGGCTGCATTCCACCACCGTCGATGGCCGCAAGGTCGTGGTCGAGGAGGAGATCGTTCTCCGCAAGCCGTTCGGCCAGCTGAAGCGCTTTCGCCGCGAAGGCGTCGAGGACGGGCAGAAGCTGCTGATCGTCGCGCCGATGTCCGGCCATTATGCGACGCTGCTGCGCGGCACCGTCGAGCGGATGCTGCCGCGCCACGACGTCTACATCACCGACTGGCGCGACGCGAAATTGGTGCCGCTGGAGGAAGGCAGCTTCGATCTTGAGGATTATGTCGATTACCTGATCGAATTTCTGGAGGCGATCGGGCCCGGCGCGCATGTGCTGGCGGTCTGCCAGCCGTCCGTGCCCTGCTATGCGGCGGCCGCGCTGATGGCCGCGAACAAGCACCCGTGCCGGCCGAAGACGCTGACGATGATGGGCGGCCCGATCGACACGCGCGAGGCGCCGACCGCGGTCAACACGCTCGCGACGCAGCGGCCGCTCGCCTGGTTCCAGCAGAACGTGATCGCGACGATCCCGTTCACTTATCCGGGTGCCGGGCGAAAGGTCTATCCCGGCTTCCTGCAGCTCGCCGGCTTCATGTCGATGAACCTGGGCGACCACCTGATGAGCCACTGGGAGATGTTCAAGCATCTCGTCCAGGGCGACGGCGAGAGCGCGGACCGGACCAAGGAATTCTATGACGAATATCGCTCGGTCTGCGACATGACGGCGGAGTTCTACCTGGAAACGGTCGAGCTGGTGTTCCAGCGTCACGCGCTGCCGAAGGGCGAGTGGGTGCACCGGGGCGTCCGGGTCGATCCGGGCGCGATCACCGACATCGGCTTGCTCGCGATCGAAGGCGAACGCGACGATATTTCCGGCATCGGCCAGACCAAGGCGGCGCTGACGCTGGCCACCAGCCTGCCCAAGGCGGAGAAGAAATACCTCCTCGCCAAGGGCGTCGGCCATTACGGCATTTTCAACGGCAGCAAATGGCGCGACCGGATCGCGCCCGTCGTCGAGGACTGGATCGCCGCCCACGCGGGGTGAGGGGAATCGTGGTCCGTTAGCGGTTTGCGATCCGACCGCTTCCATCGCTCGTCCCGAGCGCAGTCGAGGGGCGCAGGCGCGGAGTTCGGGGCAGCGCCCCTCGACTTCGCTCGGGACGAGCGGGGTGGTTTGAATGCACCTCCCGCCAGCGACCCGGACGACATGGACGATCCGGACGAGTTTGGTGACATTCACATGGATTCCAGAAAATTTTCGGCGTCCGGGTCGTCCAGGACGGGCGGATCGCCTTCGCCGGTCCATTCCCAGCCGGGCGGGATCCAGCCGCCGCCATAGCGGACCCAGCCGGCCTCGATCTTCCTGCGGTCGGCCCGTTCGTGGAACTTCTCGATCTTGTCGGCGAGTTCGTCGATGCCGCGGTCGACCTGCTGCTTGTCGAGCTGGCGCCATTCCTCGCGCACCTCGCGCTCGATCTCTTCGCGATAGGCCTTGGCCAGCCGTTTGCGGGTGAAGCCGGGGCGGGGGCCGTATTTCTTCGGCTTGCTGCCCTGCAGCAACAGCTTCAGGATCATGTCCGACCGCCTGATCCGGGTGCCGACCACCTTGCCATAGGCGATCACCTCCTCCTCGACGCCGACGACGCCGCGTTCCCAGGCATGAAGCTCGATATCGCTGCCTGCCATGTCGAGCGCCGTTCGGCAGTGGCGGGCGAAACCGGCGTCGCGCGCCTGATGGTTGTAGACGGTCGTGGGCGACACGCCGGCTGCCCGCGCGGCGTCGCGCAGACAGCCGGATTTGGCCAGCGCGTCGAGGAATCGCCGGCGCCTCTTGCCTTCGAATGCGTCATGACGGCTGGGCGGATCGTCCGCGTCCTCCTGGTGCCAGGGTACGAGCGCTTGGTCCTGTGTATCGTGATTTTCCATACGGCCTCCTTCCAGGAGGCACGAATAACCTATTAGGTTAGATGTAGGACAGAGAAAAAGCCCGCCCGCTTAGTCGGAAGCGAGCGGGCGGTGCGATGGTTTACGCGAAGCGGAGCGTGGCCCTTGCCCGCCGGCGGAGCGCGCCACCGATCAGGCCGAAGCCGGCGATCATCATTGCCCATGTCGCCGGTTCCGGGACGCTCGGGATCGCGCCGGCGAAGGCGCCCAGCCTGACCTGCCGGATATCGCCGACGCCCGAGCCGCTGGTGTCGAAGGACACCGCGGTGATCAGGTCCCCGGCGTCGGTCCGG
>NZ_DASTXI010000086.1:0-3155 GCF_035758555.1 Sphingomonas sp.
GAGTTGCCCCAGCAGCCAGCGCTGGAGCGCCACGCCGACATTGTCGAGTGCGTCGCCGGCCAGCACGCGCGCCTTGGGCGGCACCAGCTTGACAAGGCCGGTCCGGTACAGCCGCGGCTGGGCAGCGAAATAGATGCTGCCGAAGATCACCAGCAGCAGGTCGACCATCGCGCCCACGGATGAGGTCGCAACACTGCCGACGCGCCTCGCGATCATGTTCGGATCGAGGATGTTGTGGACGGCGTCGCGAAACGCATCGCCGGCGCCGACAGGGTCGAGCAGTGCGCCCAGCCTCTCGATTGCCGGCGGGATCGCCTGGACGATCAGCTGCGACTGGGCGGAGACTTCCCGGCCGAACAGCCAGGCGGCGCCGATGGGCACGCTGAACGCGATCACCACCGCGCCGGCCAACGCCAGCCGGCGCGGCACGCCGAGCTTTGCCGAAAGGACGGTCGCGATTTCCGACAGCAGCACCGCGACGAGCACGGCCGCGAAGGCGGTCAGCACGACCTCGCGCAACGTCCAGAGCGCCGCGGCCAAGGCAAACAACAGCAGCGCGAGGATGAGCCGCTCGGCGGTCCTTTTATGCTGGCTCAGCGACACCGGGCGTAATGTTTCGCCCTGCGCAATGTTCCGGGCCCGGTCCGGAACTGCAGGACCGGTCAGCGCCTCATCCGCCCCAGACCTGCCACAGGATGCGCACCGAGACATAGAGGATCAGCAGCGCGGTCATCCGCCGCAGCCAGGCCGGCGGCAGCAGCTGGACGCCGGCGCGGCTGCCGATCTGGCCGCCGACCAGCACCGCCAGCGCAAGCGGCCAGTAGCTTGCCGCGGCCCGGATCAGCTCGGGATGGGCGGCGACCTTGGTCAGTTGCCCGCCCAGCCCGGCGAGCGAATTGGCGAGGATGAAGATCGAGGCGGTGGCGGCGACGCGCCGTGCCTTGTCCCACCCGACCAGGTGCAGGACGGGCGCCAGGAAAATGCCGCCGCCGATGCCGACGATGCCGGACAGCAGCCCGAGCGGGGCCGCGACCGCGGGGCCGACGATCGTCGCCCGTCGTTCCGCCATCTCGCGTTCCGGCTGAAGCAGCAGCAGCACGCCTGCAACGAGCAGCGAGCTGCCGAGCAGCGCCAGAAACAAATGCCGCGAGACCGGCAGCATTCCGCCGATCCACGCAGCCGGCACCGACAGCACGAGCAGCGGCAGCGCCTTTCGCCACGGCACCAGCCCCGCGCGCGCAAAACCAAGCGTGCCGCCGACGGCGACGATCAGGTTGCACACCAGCGCAACGATCGGAAACACGCGGTGATCGACGCCGGCGAGGGCAAGCAGCGCGTTGTAGGTCGACCCGCCCGCGAAACCGACGCTCGCGTAAAGGACGGCGGTAATCGCGAAAAGGGCGGCGAGGGCCAGCAACGCCTAACCCTGGTTTCGACAAGACCGGCGCACGCTAGCGCGCTTCACGCACTACAGCGCCCCGTGGCAATGCTTGTACTTCTGCCCCGACCCGCACGGGCACGGCGCGTTGCGGCTGACGCGGCCTTCCCACTGCGCCGGATCAGTGCCGAGTTCCGCGGCCATCATCGGCTGGGCGATCTGGAGCGGCGGCATCGTCGAGGTCATCAGTCCGCTCGCCGCGTCCTGGTCCCAGCTGTTGTCGTCGCCGGTCAGCGGATCGATGTGCGTCGTGACGAACTCCGGCATCGGCGGCAGCTCGGGCGGCGCCGCCATGAACTGGGCATGGGAGAGCACCCGCGTCACGTCCTCGCGGATCGATTCCAGCATCCGCTCGAACAACGCAAAAGCTTCCTGCTTATATTCGTTGATCGGCGTCTTCTGCGCATAGGCCCGCAGATGCACGACCTGGCGGAGCGCGTCGAGGGTCGACAGATGCTCCTTCCAGTGATGGTCGAGCGACTGCAGCAGCACGCTCTTTTCCACCTGCATCCAGGTCGACGGCTCCAGCTCCGCCGCCTTCGTTTTCATCGCCTCGTCCGTCAGCGCCCGCAGCCGCTCCTCGACCATCTCGGGATCGACCGCGGCTTCCTTGATCCAGTCGTCGATCGGGACATCGACGGCCAGGATTTCCTGCACGCGGGCCTTCAGGCCTTCAATGTTCCACTGCTCGGGATAAGTGTGCGGCGGGCAGGCTTCGGCGACCAGCGTGTTCACCGTCTCGTGCCGCATGTCGTCGACCACGTCCTCCAGCGTCTCGGAGTCCATGATGTCGGTGCGCTGTTCGTAAATCACCTTGCGCTGGTCGTTCATGACATCGTCATATTCGAGCAGCTGCTTGCGGATATCGTAGTTGCGTGCCTCGACCTTCTTCTGCGCGGTCTCGATCGCCTTGTTCAGCCAGCGCGACCCGATCGCCTCGCCATCGGCGAGGTTCGAATTCATCATCTTGGCGAACATCGTATCCGGGCCAAAGATGCGCAGCAGATCGTCGTCCAGCGACAGGTAGAAGCGGCTGAGGCCCGGATCGCCCTGGCGGCCCGAACGGCCGCGGAGCTGGTTGTCGATGCGCCGGCTTTCGTGCCGCTCGGTGCCGAGCACGAACAGGCCGCCGGCTTCGATCACCTTGCGCTTCGATTCCTCGACCTCGCGCTTGATGCGGGCGATGGCAGCATCGCGATCCGGGCCTTCGGGAAGCCCGGAAAGCTCGTCCTCGACGCGGAATTCGACGTTGCCGCCCAGCTGGATGTCGGTGCCGCGGCCGGCCATGTTGGTGGCGATCGTCACCGCGCCGGGCTGGCCCGCCTGCGCCACGATATGCGCTTCCTGCTCGTGGAAGCGCGCGTTCAGCACATTGTGCGGCACGTTCAGCTGGCGGAGATATTGCGACAGCAGCTCCGACTTCTCGATCGAGACGGTGCCGACCAGCACCGGCTGGCCCCGTGAGCTATGTTCTTCGATCGATTTGGCAATGGCGCCGAATTTGTCCTTGATGTTCTTGTAGAACTGATCGTCCTCGTCGACGCGCTTGACGGGCAGGTTGGTCGGGATGGTGACGACGTTCAGCTTGTAGATATCGAAGAATTCGCCGGCTTCCGTCGCCGCGGTGCCTGTCATGCCGCTGAGCTTCGGATACATGCGGAAATAATTCTGGAACGTGATCGAGGCGAGCGTCTGATTCTCCGGCTCGATATTGACG
>NZ_DASTXI010000182.1:0-16296 GCF_035758555.1 Sphingomonas sp.
CGCCATCGCAACCCCCTTATCTGCAAGCAGAATAGCACCCGGCGGGCCGCGAGTCTGTCGGTAAGCCGACACAGCAACACGGCGCTCCCTTGCTTTCCGGCGCGGAAGGCTCATATGTCGCCGGCTCCAGTCGCAAACTGACGGTCTTTGGCGCTTTGCGGCTCCTTCTTCCTTCTCTCCCTGCAGCTGATGCCCGGGCGTGCCGGCAGTCGGTGCGCCCCGAAGAAGGAAGACCCTCAATGATCACCGGCACCGTCAAGTTCTTCAATGCCGAGAAGGGCTATGGCTTCATCCAGCCCGAGGACGGCGGCAGCGACGCGTTCGTCCACATTTCGGCCGTCGAGCGTGCCGGTATGCGTACGCTCGATCGCGACCAGCGTGTGTCCTACGAGCTGGAAACGGACCGGCGCGGCAAGACCAGCGCGGTCAATCTCCAGAGCGCCTGAACCTCGATGAGGGACGGGCCGGCCGTGCCGCGCCCGTCCTTTCACCTTCACACCGAGAGGAGCAGATGACGAACCAGGCCGATCATTATCGCACGCAGGCTCTTGCCGCCGAAGCGGCAGCCGAGGCTGCGACTCTCGACAATGTCCGTGAGCGCTGCCTGCGCTCTGCGGCGGCGTGGCACGAAATGGCCGCGCGGATCGAGCGGACGGACCGGATGCGCGCCGAGCGCACTGCCGCCGCGAACATCGCACAACCGATGAAAGTCGAAGGCTGAACGCCGTAAATTTCGGCTGCGACGGACAGAAATCGTTCCTCAGGCGTTACGCTCATGAAAGGAGCGTTCCCTTGGACGGACTGACCACCATCGAAAGAGCTTTCACCCTGGCAGAGACCGGCTCGTGCCGGACGGTCGCCGACATCCGGTCGCAGCTGAAGAAGGAACAGCGCGATTCGGTCGATGCGCATCTCGCCGGGTCTGTCATCCAGCGCCAGCTGAAGGAGCGGCTGACCGCCAAGCTGGCCAGCTAGGCTTCCTCGTTCCGGCTGCAAAGCCGGATTGGCTTTCGTCGCGCGAACGGCCAATGCGGTGCGGATGGCCGATCGAGAATCCCCACGGCCCGCGATGTCGCCGCTTTCGGTCCCGATCTTCCGGGCCGTCTGGATTTCGAGCATCGTTTCCAACTTCGGCGGGCTGATCCAGTCGGTCGGCGCGTCTTGGCTGATGATCGCACTGGGCGCGTCGCCGCAGCTGATCGCGCTGGTCCAGGCCTCGACGACGCTGCCGATCATGCTGCTGTCGCTGGTTGCCGGCGCGATTGCCGACAATCTGGACCGGCGCAAGGTCATGCTTTCTGCGCAGATCTTCATGCTGCTGGTATCGGCGGCGCTGTCGGTCTTCGCCTGGGCGGGGTGGCTGACGCCGTGGCTGCTGCTGGGCTTCACTTTCCTGATCGGCTGCGGGACGGCGCTGAACGGACCTGCCTGGCAGGCCTCGGTTGGCGACATGGTGCCGCGGGCGGCGCTGCCCGGCGCGGTCGCGATGAACAGCATGGGCTTCAACATCGCGCGCAGCGTCGGCCCGGCGATCGGCGGCGCGATCGTTGCCGCCGCCGGCGCCGCCGCGGCGTTCCTCGCGAACGCCTTCAGCTATATCGGATTGATCGCGGTGCTCGCCCGCTGGCGTCCGCATCCTATCGAAGGACGATTGCCGCCTGAGCCGATCGGCACGGCGATGATGGCGGGCGTCCGCTATGTCGCGATGTCGCCGGGCCTTCGCCTCGTGCTGATGCGCGCGCTTGTGTTCGGCGTCGCGGCGAGCGCGGTGCCGGCGCTGATGCCGCTGGTCGCGCGCGACCTCGTGGCCGGCGGGCCGTTGACTTACGGCCTGTTGCTGGGCGGCTTCGGGCTGGGCGCGATCGGCGGGGCGCTGGGCACGACCCGCCTGCGCACGCGCCTCAGGCCCGAAGGCGTGGTGCGCGCGGCGGTACTGGCGCTATCGGCCGGGGCGGTGGTCGCCGCGCTCAGCCGTACGCTGCCGATCACGATCGCCGGCCTGCTGTTCGCTGGCGCTGGCTGGGTGCTGGCGCTGTCGACATTCAATGTCTCGGTGCAACTGTCTACCCCGCGCTGGGTGGTCGCGCGCGCGCTCGCGCTTTACCAGATGGCCGCGTTCGGCGGCATGGCGGCGGGAAGCTGGCTGTTCGGCATCGTCGCCGAGGTGGACGGCGTCGCGACGTCGCTGCTCGTCGCCGCGGCGCTGCAGCTGGTGAGCCTGGTGCTCGGGTTCGTCTTCGCGCTTCCCGATATCGCCGAGCTCGACCTCGACCTGCGCGACTGGACCGCGCCAGTCACCAGCGTGCCGATCCTGCCTCGCAGCGGACCGATCGTGGTCACGATCGAGTACCGGATCGCGGCCGCCGACCTGCCGCGCTTCCTGGCCGCGATGGACGAGCGCAAGCGCATCCGCCGGCGCGATGGCGCCCGCCACTGGACGCTGCTGCGCGACCTGATGGAGCCCGAGCTGTGGATCGAGCGCTACCATGTCGCGACCTGGCTGGATTATGTCCGCCACAACCAGCGGCGCACCCACGCGGATACCGAGAACAGCCGTGAGCTGCTCGCGCTCCACCAAGGCGGAGGCGACCCGATCGTCCACCGCCGCATCGAGCGCCAGACCCGCGCCCCGACGATCAGCCGCGGCACGCTCGACCCGGAAATCGCCGACCCGCTGACGGACCCGAGCCGGTCGAGCTGACGGATGGAAGTGGCGGAGAGGGAGGGATTCGAACCCTCGGTACCGTTGCCGGCACGCCGCATTTCGAGTGCGGTGCTTTCGACCACTCAGCCACCTCTCCGCGAGATGCTTGGGGCCGTGGATCGGCGCCCGGTCGAGCGAAGCGGTGCCCCTAGCGGAACGGGAAGCGGGGCACAAGCGTCTGCTTGGCGGAGGCCCTTCGCCTCCCTAAATAGGCTCGGACCATGGACACGCCCTATCCCCTGGCCGAAACCGATGTGACTGCCCCGCCGATCGTGCACGCGCGCTTTTCGGTCGGCCAGATCGTTCGCCACCGGCTGTTCGATTTCCGCGGCGTGGTGTTCGACATCGATCCCGTCTTCGCCAATTCCGAGGAATGGTACCAGGCGATCCCCGAGGATGTGCGCCCCCCCAAGGACCAGCCCTTCTATCACCTGCTCGCCGAGAACTCGGACAGCAGCTACATCGCCTATGTGAGCCAGCAGAATCTGCTCGCCGATCCCGATGCGGCGCCGGTCCATCACCCGGCGATCTCCGGCCTGTTCGAGGCATTCCGCGACGGCCGCTATCAGCTCCGCCGCGAACACCGGCACTGAGCGGCGGCGCCTAGCTCGCCGTTTTCGCGTCGATCACTTTCTGCGGCCGGGCATCGGGCAGGACGGCGCGGAAATGGCTCTGGACGCTCTGATAGCATTCGCACGCGCATTGCTCGATCGCGCCGCGGTCGAGGATCACCATGCGTCCGCGGCTGTAGCTGATCAGGCCGCGTTCCTGCAGCACCCGCGCGACGCCGCTGACGGTGGTGCGCTGCACGCCCAGCATTTCGGCCAGATATTCCTGCGTCAGCGCGATCTCGTCCGAATCGACGCGGTCATGCGTGGTGAGCAGCCAGCGGCATAGCCGCGCGTCGATCGCGTGCAGCGCATTGCAGGCGACCGACTGCATCGTCTGGGCCAGCAGCGTGTCGGCGTAGCGGCTGAACAGGTCGCGGATCGCGCTCGACCGCTCCTTCGCGCTTTCCAATGCCGAGGTTTCCATCCTGAGGGCCGTGCCGCCGATCTGGACGACCGCGCGCGCGAAGGCCGGCTTGTTGCCGGCGCTGACGATGCCGCCGATCGCGCCTTCGCGGCCGATCGTCACGGCCTCGACCGCGCGGCCGTCCGCCATCGTCACGACCAGCGACGCGACCACGCCGGGGCCGGGGAAACAGGTGTGGGTGACGTCCTCGCCCGGCTCGAACAGTACGTCGCCGCGCGCCAGCAGCACGCTCGACATCGACGGTTCGAGGAAGGCTCGATCCGTCGGGTTCAACGACGCGAGCAGCCGGTTTCCCGCGAACTGAAGCGCTACATTCAGAGTCGCGCCATTGCTGCGGAAGTTGTTATTATCGTTACTCATACGCCCCCCGGCGCGACTGGCCCACAGCGGGCGCAGCCGATTGAGCAACGACTATCGCCACCTGATCGGCACGTCTGTCCGCGAGCCGACATAAGATGCCACATTCTGTGCCAAGCCGGAACAGAAATGCGGCCTAACGAGGAATTGGGGATGTTTGGAGACCTGGCGCCCTCAGCCGCGCTGGGCCTTGGCGGCGTCGCTGGCAAGTCGGTCGGCGCGTTCGTTGTCGGGATGACCGGCATGGCCTTTCACCCAGGTCCATTCGATGCGGTGGGGTGCGGCGGCGGCGATCAGCGCCTGCCAAAGATCGGCGTTCTTGACCGGCTTTTTGTCGGCGGTCTTCCAGCCGTTGCGCTGCCAGCCCTTCAGCCATTTGGTGAGGCCGTCCATCACATAGCGGCTGTCGGTCGACAGCTTGACGCGGCACGGGCGCTTCAGCGCGTTGAGGGCCTCGATCGCTGCGGTCAACTCCATCCGGTTGTTGGTGGTGGTCGGCTCGCCGCCGCTCAACTCCTTCTCGCGCTCGCCATAGCGGACGATCGCCCCCCAGCCGCCCCGGCCCGGATTGCCCTTGCACGCGCCATCGGTGGCGATCTCGACCAGCGGGAGTTCGTTCATGCGCGTGCGTAGTGGTCGAGCCGGCGCAGAAAGGCGAGGGGGTCCTTGCGCGTGACCAGCGCATCGGCGGGCGTGTTGAGCCAGTCCCAGGCGCGGGTCAGCAGGAAGCGCAGGCACGCGCCGCGGCCGAGGGCAGGGAAAGCGGCGCGCTCCTCGTCCAGCAGCGGATGCGCGGCGTCGTAGCCGGCGACCAGCGCATCGCCGAGCGCGGCGTCGTAGCGCGCGCCATCGGGGCTGAAGCACCAGGCGGCGTGCATCACCGCCAGGTCCCAGGCGCGGAGTTCGGTGCAGGAGAAGTAGAAATCGATCAGCCCGGTCACCCGGTCGCCCAGCATCAGCACATTGTCCGGGAACAGGTCGGCATGGATGACGGAGCGGGGCAGCGTGGCCGGCCAGTGCCCGTCCAGCCAGGCGAGCTCGTCCGCGACACGCGCGCCGAGACCCGGTGCGATCTTGTCGAGCTGATCGCCGCATCGTTCGGCGAGCGCGTGCCAACCGGAGAGGCCGAGGCTGTTGGGCCGCTCTCTGTCGAAATCCTGCAACGCCACGTGCATCTGTCCGAGCGCCGCGCCCGCGGATCGCGCCTGCGCGGGTGTCGGGCGGGTGACGGAAACGCCAGGCAGGAATTCGATCAGGCAGGCGGGACGCCCTGAGACGCGCTGGACCTGCCGGCCTTCATGGTCGGCGAGTGCCCGCGGTACCGGATTGCCGCTCGCCGCCAGATGATCGAGCAAGGCGATAAAGAAGGGCAGGTCCGCCTCGTCGACGCGCTTTTCGTAAAGCGTCAGGATGAAACGCCCGCCAGTGGTGTCGACCAGGTAATTGCTGTTCTCGACCCCCTCGGCGATGCCTTTGGCGGAAACGAGTGCCCCGACGCCGTAGCGCGCGATCAATGCCTCGAGCTCTTCCGTGGGGACCTGGGTGTAGACGGCCATGGCGTCCTGATCGGATAGCCGGGCGGAAAAGGGAAGCGCTGTAAGAGTCGCGGATCGCGCGGCAATCCTGTATGTCGGGCATCGGGAGGAGCGGGCCGATGGCGTCTCGTCTCTGGGCTGGCGAAGCTGCGCAGCGCACGCTCGTGCGCTGCTGGGGCGACTTCGCGATCGAAGACGGTGCGACCGGGGCCGATCTGCGCCCGCGCGGGCGCAAGGCGCGCGCGCTGCTTGCCTATCTGGTGCTTCATCCTGGCAAGGCGGTCAGCCGCGAGAAGCTGACCGGATTGCTGTGGGGCGACCGCGCGGAGGAACAGGCGCGGGGCAGCCTCAGGCAGACCTTGTTCGAGTTGCGCGATCTGGCCAATGGCGGCGGTCTGTTGCTGATAGACCGCGAGACCGTGACGCTCGTGCCAGACAGCGTGACGACGGATATCGATGCCATGCGGGCATTGTTGGACGCCGAAGATTTTTCCGCTTTGCTCGCGACGCTGCCGGACGGGGATGAATTGCTGTTCGCCAATCTGGACGGCATCGATCCAGGCTTCAACGAATGGCTGCGGGTAGAACGGACACGGCAGCGCGACCTGCTGGTCACGTTGGTGGCGGATGCCTCGGCCGGTGCACTGGCCGTCGGTCAAGCGCGCGCGGCGCGAGCGCTGCACGCGCGGCTGCTGGAACTCAACCCGGACGACCGCACGCCGGTGCCGGCCGAGTCCGACGCTCCAATGCCGCCAGCCAAACTCGCCGCGACAAAACCGCTGCGCAATTGGCGAGCCGTTGCTGTCGCGGGTGCGGTCCTTCTTTCGACCGGCGCGATCGGCGGCGCGATGTGGTTACGCGCCGACGCTCCCGTTGCTCAGAAACCAGATCGCGACGTGCGTGAGCTTTACGACGCGGCACATCAGATCATCTACCAGCGCAACGGCGACGAATTCCCGATGGCGACCCAGCTTCTGCGGCGGGCGCTGGCGCGTGCGCCGAACGATGTGCTCGTGATGGCCGATCTCGCGGCGATCATCGCCATGAGCAACCGGACCCCTGACGGCTTTGCCGAGGCCGAGCGCCTTGCCCGGCGCGCGATCCAGCTCGATCCGAACTCGGCGATGGCGAACGGCGTCCTCGGCATGGTACTGGGCTTCCAGTCGGATGAAGCGCGTGCGGCCGTCAAGAAGGCCGCCCGGCTTGATTCGAGCGATCCGCAAATCCAGTTCTGGTTGAGCAACGTCCTTGGCATCGAGGGCGATTATGTCGGACGACTTCAGGCGCTTCGCCGGGCGGCAGCGGCTGATCCGTTGTGGCATCGGGCCACGGGCTCGGCCGCGGTTGCGGCCTGGGAGCTCGGCAATAACGACGAAGCCGATTCCTATGTCGCCCGGCTGCGCGAGCGTGATCCGCGCCTGTCTTACCTGTGCGGCTATTCCGTCGATATGGCGCGGGGGGATTATGCCAGCGTCGTGCGCGATACGGTGGCGGCGCGCGCACGACTCACCGAGGCGGATGCTGCCGACTTCAAGCTTGGGATGGCGCTGCTGATTCTTGGTTATCAGCAGCCGGCGCGCTTGCTGCTGCGTCTGCCGCCTCCCCTGTGGCGCGTCGTCAGCGGGGCAGGGCCGGCACCCGGGGAGCTGGAACCGCTGCTGATCGCTGCGACCGTGGACGATCCTGCCGCTACTCTGGCGTTGACGGCCTTGCGCGAAACGCTAAGAGCCGGGCGAGCCGCCGAAATCGTTGCCGCCTATGACCGGCGCGTCGGCCTTCTGGCGGAGCTTGCAACTGGCAATCCGTCCAATGTGGACCTTATCACCCATGGGCTCCAGGTTGCGCTCGCCCTTCGGGCAATGGGGCGAGAACGGGAAGCAAACGCACTGCTGGGCAGGGCCGATGCCGCCATCCGACGGAGCTTCAGCCACGGTGCGGTCCCGAACTGGATGTATGCCGGCGCGTCGGGCGTGTGGGCGGCGCAGGGACGGAAAGAAGAAGCACTTGCGGCGCTGAAAACGGCGATCGACCGGGGCTGGCAATATACGCCGCTGACCCCGTTGCCGGACATGGCGGACATTCCGTCCTTTGCGAGCCTTCGCGGCGATCCGCGGTTCGAACAGCTCCGCCAGCGTCTGAAGGACCATATTCAGCGCGAAAGGCGCGCAGTCGGCCCGATTCCGGTTTAGGACAAAAGCGACATAAACACGCGCGTGGACACGATTTAACGCTCCTCTAACGCCTCTATGACGCTCGGCGGACTCCCGTTGGGCATGCTCCCGACTCGCGGCTCCATGCAGCCCGTGATCAGGGGAGTAGAACAATGAAGACGAGCGTAAAGACTGCGCTGGTGTTGGCGACGGCGCTGGCCTGGGCCGGGCCGGCCGGCGCGGCGATCACCGTCCACGACGATCCCGTTCTGTATTGGAACGACCTTGCCGTGAAGACCTTCGGCGGCAATCCGCTGACCCAGTCGCGGGCGGTCGCGATGGTGAACACCGCGATGTACGATGCCGTGAACCGCGCGTACAATGGCGCCGGCAACTACTATAATCAGGGCGTGACCGCGCCGGGCGGCAACGTCCGCGCCGCCGCATCGATGGCGGCCCACGACGTGCTGGTCGCCGTCGATCCAACGCATGCAAGCACATATGACGCCGCGCTGGCGTCGAGCCTTGCGCTGGTCGGCGCGGGAACGGCGAAAACAAATGGCCAGGCGACGGGTGCTGCCTATGCGGCCGCCATGCTCGCCAATCGCCAGAATGACGGCGCGACTGCCGTCGTCCCCTACACGCCGGGCACGGCGCCCGGCCAATGGCGACCGACGCCAACCGGCAATTTGCCCGCTGCGGCCCCGCAATGGGCCGACGTCAAGCCGTTCCTGATGACCTCGAACGACCAATTCCGGGCCGGTCCGCCGCCTGCGCTCACCAGCGCGCAATATACGGCCGCGTTCAACGAGGTGAAGGCGATCGGCGCCAGCAACAGCCTGACCCGCACCCAGGACCAGACCGACAGCGCCTTGTTCTGGGACATCTCGAACGGCATGACGTGGATCCGGATCGGGGTCGACGTGATCGCCGATGACCACCTCACGACGCTGAACAACGCGCGCGTGCTGGCGAAGCTGTCGACCGCCATCGCCGACTCGTTCATCTCGGTCTGGGACACGAAGTACGAGTATAGTTTCTGGCGGCCGATCACGGCCATTCGGGAGGCGGCAACCGACGGCAACGACGACACCGAGGCCGATGCGAGCTGGAGTCCCCTGTTCGGGACGCCCAATCATCCCAGCTATTCCTCGGCGCACTCGATCCAGTCGGGTGCCGCCGCGGCGGTGTTGCTCGGGCTCGTTTCCGATCAGGCCTTCTGCAACACGATCGGAACCGACATGCGGTGCTTCACCGGCCTCGCGCAGGCAGCGCAGGATGCTGCCGACAGCCGGTTGTGGGGCGGCATCCACTGGCGCTTCGACAATGAAGCCGGACTTGCCGCCGGCGGCGATATCGGCCGCTTCGCGCTGGCGCAGGACGCCTTCAACGGCGTCCCCGAGCCGGCGAGCTGGGCGTTGATGATCGCGGGCTTCGGCCTGGCCGGCGCGGCAATGCGGCGGCGAGCGTTGCGCGTCGCGTTCGTCTGACGCGAAAAGGGGCGGCCCGTCGCCGGACCGCCCCTTGCTTTTTCCTTCGGCTGGGGCCGTCACGGGACTAGGTCCCGTGACGTCGGTCGGCGCCAGGGCGCCGCCGGCCGGCCTTGCGGGCGTGCGATTGAGCGTCGCTAAATCGTCTCGCCCGCTGCGGCTTACTTGAGTTCCACCGTCGCGCCGGCTTCCTCGAGCTGCTTCTTCAGCTTCTCGGCCTCGTCCTTCGACACGCCTTCCTTGACGGCCTTCGGCGCGCCCTCGACCAGGGCCTTCGCCTCGGTCAGGCCGAGGTTGGTGATCGCGCGGACTTCCTTGATCACGTTGATCTTCTTGCCGCCGTCGCCGGTCAGGATGACGTCGAACTCGGTCTTCTCTTCCGCAGCGGCGGCGCCACCGGCGGCACCGCCAGCAGCCGGGGCCGCAACCGCGACCGCAGCGGCGGCCGAGACGCCCCACTTTTCTTCGAGCATCTTGGACAGGTCGGCCGCTTCCAGAACGGTCAGCGACGAAAGCTGGTCAACGAGGGACTGAAGGTCTGCCATTGGTATTCTCCGTATCTAAATGAGATTAAGCGTCTTCTTTGGCGGCGTAGGCGCCGAACACGCGGGCAAGCTGGGCCGCCGGTGCCTGAGCGATCTGCGCGAGCTTCGTCGCAGGCGCCTGAATGAGGCCCACGATCTTGGCGCGCAGCTCGTCGAGCGACGGCAGCGAAGCGAGTGCGGTCACGCCCGCCGGATCCAGGACAGTCTCGCCCATCGCCCCGCCGACGATCTCGAACTTGTCGGTCGTCTTGGCGAAGTCGGCGGCCACCTTGGCGGCGGCAACCGGGTCGTTGGAATAAGCGAGGCCGGTCGGCCCGGACAGCATCGTGCCGATGCTGGCATAGGGCGTTCCCTGGATCGCGATCTTCGCCAGGCGGTTCTTCGCCACCTGGTAGCTGGCGCCGGCTTCGCGCATCTTGTTCCGCAGGTCCGTCGACTGCTTGACGGTCATGCCCTTGTTCAGGGTGACGACCACAACGCCGGTTGCGGCAAAGGTGCCGTTCAGCTCTTCGACCAGCTCTGATTTTTGAGCTCGATCCATGCCATTCTCCTTTGTGGCGCACGGAAACGCTCCGTGCGCCGGCTCACTTGTCCGAGGGGAATGGTTGCGCGGCTTGGCGGCTCGGCCCATGGGCGGAGCGGCAGACCCGAAATCTCTTCCCCGTCTCGGCTGGAGATTAAGCCCTTCGCTTTCGCTCAGGACACCAGCTGTCTCGGACGGCAACGACGCGGGGCAGGCCCCATGTCGAAGCGCGCGCCTATAGCGATTTTCGTGGGTGGGTCAAGGGAACGGCTGGCCTTTGCCGCTCGTTCGGGGCTAACAGCGTAACGACCAGAACAAGGGAAGAGAAATGGCCGACACGCCCGCTCCGGAAAAGCCGAAACGCACCCGCACCGCCAAGCCGGCGGCTGCCAAGCCCAAGGCCAAGGCATTGAGCGCAAGCAAGACGAAGGTGGCGAGCCCGGCCAAGGCCGAAGGCGCGGCCAAGCCTGCCCCCAAGCGCCAGTCGCGCGCGCCCGCGGTCGAAAAGAAGAGCGCGGCGAAGCCCAAGGCGGCACCGCGCAAGGCGGCAGCGCCGAAGCCCGCGGCCGCTCCCAAGACTGCCGCCATTCCTCCCGCGGTCGAGAAGGCGGTCGACACCGTCAGGCGCGCCGTCGCCGAGGTGCCGCCGCGCACCGGCCTGTTCGCCGCTCTGGGCACCGCGGCGGTCGTGGCCGGCGCTTTCTTCGTCTGGCGGGCGTCGCGGGCGGAGGAGCCGCGCTACCAGACTGTCGAATCGGACAGCGCGATCGAGATCCGCAAATATCCGGCGCTGGTGACCGCCGGGACCGAGCATCGCGGCGAGCGCCAGGCGGCGCTGACCGAAGGCTTCCGCACGCTGGCCGACTATCTATTCGCCAAGTCGCGCGAGGGCGCCAAGCTGCCGATGACTGCGCCGGTGCTGTCCGACACCGACGGCGACGGCAGCTGGCGCACGCGCTTCGTGATGCCGACCGGCAAGGCGCGTGCGGAACTGCCCAAGCCGCCGTCCGGCGTCGAGCTGACTGCAGAGCCCGCGCAGCGGGTTGCGGTCATCCGCTTCTCCGGCCGCGCCGACGAGGCGACGCTGGCGGCGAAGGAAGGCGCGCTCCGTTCCTGGCTGCAGCTGCGCGGCCTGCCGAGCGAGGGCAAGGCGGTGCATGCCTATTACAATGCGCCGTTCCTGCCCGGACCGATGCGCCGCAACGAAGTGATGATCGCGCTCAGCGACGACGGCGGCACCGGGGCATGAGCCCCGCCGCCAAAGGCGCTTACTGGCCTGACCTGCTGCCCATCGAGACGGTGCGCTCGACGTCGTCGCGGCTGGCGTCGGAGATTTTCTGCCACTCCCTGGCGGTGTGACAGATTTTGCGGCCCTTGATCAGCGAGCCGGTCTCGATTTCCTTCCGGCAGATCTTCTTTTCCACGGGCCGTTCGGCCGGCGGCGTCGCTGCGGCTTGCGGAGAACCGGCCAGAAGAATGCTCGTCACCACTTCAAGCAACATAGATCAACCTCCTGTTGTTGACAGGCTTGATAACAAAGACGGCCGCGACATGCAAAAAAGGCCGGGGCGCGAACCCCGGCCTTTCGTTATTTGCCGTCGGTTGCCGATCAGACCGCCGCGACTTCGGCGACGTCGACCTTGATGCCCGGCCCCATCGAGGAGCTGAGCGCCACTTTCTTGACGTACTTGCCCTTGGCGCCCGACGGCTTGGCCTTCACGACCGCATCGACAAGCGCGTCGAAGTTCGCGCGCAGGTCTTCCGCCGGGAACGACGCCTTGCCGATGCCGGAATGGATGATGCCGGCCTTTTCGACGCGGTATTCGACCTGGCCGCCCTTGGCGTCCTTGACCGCCTGACCGACGTTCATCGTCACGGTGCCGAGCTTCGGGTTCGGCATCAGGCCCTTGGGGCCGAGCACCTTACCGAGACGGCCGACCAGGCCCATCATGTCCGGCGTGGCGATGCAGCGATCGAAGTCGATGGTGCCGCCCTGCACGGTCTCCAGCAGGTCCTCGGCGCCGACGATATCGGCCCCGGCCTCGCGCGCCTCGTCGGCCTTCGCGCCCTTGGCGAAGACGGCGACGCGGACGGTCTTGCCGGTGCCCTTGGGCAGGGTGACGACGCCGCGGACCATCTGGTCGGCGTGGCGCGGATCGACGCCCAGGTTCAGCGCGACCTCGATGGTCTCGTCGAACTTGGCGGTCGCATACTGCTTGGCGAGGCCGATCGCCTCGTCAACGCCGTAGAGCTTCTCTGCGTCCACGGCCCAATTCTTCTGCTTCTTGGTCAGCTTGGCCATGGTCTTAACCCTCCACCACGTCGAGGCCCATGGCGCGGGCGGAGCCTTCGATGATCTTCGTTGCAGCCTCGATATCGTTCGCGTTCAGGTCCTTCATCTTGACCTGGGCGATCTCGGCCAGCTGCGAGCGCTTGATGCGGCCGGCGGACGACTTGCCCGGCTCCTTCGAGCCCGACTTCAGGTTCGCCGCCTTCTTCAGCAGGAACGACGCCGGCGGCGTCTTGGTCTCGAACGAGAAGCTGCGGTCCGCATAGACGGTGATGACCGTCGGGATCGGCGCGCCCTTTTCGAGGTCGCCGGTCGAGGCGTTGAACGCCTTGCAGAACTCCATGATGTTGACGCCGCGCTGACCCAGAGCCGGGCCGATCGGCGGCGACGGATTGGCGGCGCCGGCGGGCACCTGCAGCTTGATATAGCCGGTGATTTTCTTTGCCATCTTACTCACTCTGTAGAGGACCGAGGGCATGAAGCCGCCGGCCCGTTTCAAGTTTAGCGGTCCAGACGGATGCCAAAGCATCCTCCCGCAGATTCCAGAGCTGTCGCTTGGAAGCGGGCGCCATTAGCGGAAAACGGGGGCGAAGGGAAGGGCGGCCGCGGTGGACATGGACGACATGGGCCATCCGGACGAAGTTGATGACATTCACATGGATTCCGGAACATTTTTCGGCCTGTCGAACGGCCGCGAGATATCGGGAGGGCGCGACCGGGGATGGGGACGATTCAGCATCCGGCGAGGCTATCGCGGCGCCAGTGGTGTAGGACAGGATTATTTGCCTGTTCCGCAGCCGCGGGCGTGTGGGGGAGCAGGATTACCGCGCCGGGACTGCCGCGTCGGGCGCCGGCATGCCGAAATCGGCGAAGCGCGCGTCGATGGCCGGAGCGAGCTTGCGGGCGGCGGCAAGGTCGGTGAGGGCGCCCGTGCGGTCGCCGCGGCGCGCCTTGACGAGCGCTCGGCCATAGAGCGAGGCGGGCAGGTCGGGCACGATCCTGAGCGCTGCGTCATAATCCGCCAGCGCCCCGTCAAGCGCGCCCATGCGCAGCTTGGCGAAGGCGCGGCTGTCGAGGATCGCAGCGCTGTCCGGCGCAAGCTTCAGCGCCGAATCGCAATCGGCGAGCGCGGTGTCGGCGGACACGTTCAACGTCGCCTTCAGCCAGCAACGCTCGTTGAGCACGCGCGCGTCGGCCGGATGCTTCGCGACCTCTGCGTCGGCGACACGGAGTGCTTCCTGCGGCTTGCCCTGCTTGGCGAGCAAACTCGTCTTTAGCGCGGCCAGCGCCTGCGCATTCGGATCGATCCGCTCGACGGCCGCGATATCGGCCTGCGCGCGCTCGAACGCGCGGTGTTCGATCGCGTCGGCAGCGCGGACCTGCAGGGCTGCCACCGATCGCGGATCGAGACGCAACGCGGCGTCGAGATCGGCCAAGCGTTTCGCGCGTTCCGTATCCGGCCACAGCGCTGCACGGGATATATAATAGGCGGCCTTAGGTTCCTTGCCGATCAGCAGGTCGAGATCGGCGCGCGCTTCCTCGCGCATGCCGAGGGCGGATCGTACCTGGACCCGGATCGTCCGAACGCGGGGATCGTCGGGATTCGCAGTGACGCCGCGATCGGCAGCCGCCAGCGCTTCCTCGCGGCGGCCGAGACCGAGCAGCGCCGCTGCCCGGATCGACTGGACAGGCAGGTCGGCGTTGAGCCGAAGCGCCGCGTCGAGATCGGCCAGCCCGTCCGCGAACCGGCCGAGCGCGACGCGAGCCGTCCCGCGCCCGACATAGGCGCGGTCGTCACCGTTGAGGATGCCAAGATTTTTCGTGAACGCCGTCTCCGCATCCGCGAAGCGGCCGGTGTTGAGTGCGAGCACGCCCTTCGCCCGCCAGGCGAGCGCCTGGTTTGCGTCCTTCGCAAGCGCGCGATCGGCGGCTGCCACCGCACTTGCGTCGCCCCTGTTGGCGAGTGCCAGCGCGCGGATCGAATTGGCGGTGGGTAGATCGGGATCGATCGCGAGCGCCGCATCGGCGTTGGTCAGGCTGGCCGCGACGTCGCCGCGGTCGAACAGAACGGCGCTCCGCGCGAGGTAAGCCTTGGCGAGCGCCGGTTTGTCGTCCTTCAGCGCCGCGATGTCGCCGTCCGTCGGCAGGTAATCCTCGGGCACGCGGACATAGACGCCGGTCTGGGCGAGCTCCAGCATCTTCGCGCGCGTTGCCTCTGCTTGCGCGGCCGGCAGTTCGGCTGCGAGCGCGCGCGTATCCGATTCCATCGTCACCGTGCCGCCATCGATCTTCACCGAACGGTGGAAGGCGTATAGGCCGCCGACGGTCTGATCCACGGCGCCGCCCTGCAGCCTGAAGCCGGCACCTGCATAGGGCAGCTTGATGGTCTCGCGGCTCTGCCACCAGTCGGGATAGTCGAAGGCGAACGGCGCATCCTTGTTGATCACGCCGTCGCGCGTCACGTCGATCTTCCAGCCGAGCCGGGCTCGATCGACTTCGTACCAGCGCGTGCCGACGTCGGCGGCCCAGTCCATCCGCGCGGTGCCGGTCATCGTGATCAAAAAATCGCCCGTGGCGGGATCGTCCCTGGTCGCGATCGCGGTTGGCGAGACGAAGTCATAGGTCTGGCGCCACAGCTTGCGGAGCTCCGCATCGCGGTCGGCTGCAGACAGGCCGGAGTATTTGACCCGCATGTCCACCGCCGTCTGGCCACGGAAACGCATTTCCGCATTGGCGGGGGCGGGCACGTCGATGCCGGCGCTCGCGTCGAGCGCCAGGCTGGTCGTCTCGGTCGGTTCGGACAGCGGTTCGGGCATCAGCGGCTCCAGCCCGGCGCCGCCGGACACGAGCGGAAGGCCGACAGCGTAGCTGGGCGTGCGGAGCTGGTCGAGGCGGCGGTCGCCGAAGCGGGTGCCGTCCATCCAATAGCTGCGGCCGCCAATGCGCGCCTCGACGATGGCATGATCGAACGCGCCCATCACCGGCAGCCGGTCGGCGACGAAATCGCCATATTGGGTGTTGACCAGTACCGGCCGCGCATCGATGCCGAGTTCACGCAGGATGGCGACCAGCAGCACCGTCTTGGCCTTGCAGTCCCCGAACCGGCGCGACCAGGTCAGCTCCGCGGAGGCGGGCACATAGCCGCCGCCGTTCATGCCGAGGAACAGGTAGCGGACCTTGTCCTGGACCAGGATCAGCGCCTGCTGCGCCCTGACCTTCGGGTCCTTACTGGCCGCTGCGATACGCGCGATCTCTGCCCTCAACGGGCTGTCAGAGGCAATCGCGCCGGCTTTGGCATAGAGCGGCTCAAATGCGCGCGATACCGACGCCCAGTCCGGGAATTCGCTGAGCTCGACTGCGTTGACGACGCGATAGCGCGACGGGGCGCCCTCGGGCGGGCGGCTGCTGGTGACGTTGCTGAGGTCGGAGACCAGTTCATGGGTCTGGCCGGAGCTGTCGAGCCTGGGGTCGATCACCCCCGGACGGGCGCGCCAGTCGATCTTCTTTGACGATGGCCAGAGCACGCGGATGCGGTTTCGCCCATAGGCGACGCCGTCCTGCGGCCCCAGCAGCAGCTCGGAACGGCCGCCCATCGACGGGTCGCGGTGCGTGCGGCTGAAGGCGAGATCAATGACGTCGCCGATGCGCAGACCTTCAGGCTGGAGCG
>NZ_DASTXI010000046.1:0-8290 GCF_035758555.1 Sphingomonas sp.
CGCGAAAATCGCATCCAACTTGTCCGCCAGCGCCACGGCGACCGTCACCGGCGCGGTCGGCACCTCGTCCCCCTGCCCCGCCGGCTTGTAATGATCGCGGATCGCGTCGGCGACGGCGTCCGGTTCGCCCTGTGCCCGCGCCAGATAGCCGCCGATCAGGCCTTGAAGCTCCGGGAACTCGCCGACCATGCCGGTGACGAGGTCGGCCTTGCAGAGGCGGGCGGCCTGTTCCGCCATGTCGGCCAAGTGCTCCTGCGAAAGCAGGAGCCCAGAGTCACCCTGTACTTCGCCCTTCTGGGCTCCTGCTTTCGCAGGAGCACGGACGATCCCTTCCTCGACCAGCCAGCGCGCGAGCTTCGCGACGCGTTCGACCTTGTCGGCGACGGTGCCCAGCTTTTCGTGGAAGACGATCTGGTCGAGCTTTTTCGCCTGCTCCTCCAGCGGGATTTTCAGGTCCTGTTCCCAGAAGAATTTCGCGTCGGACAGACGGGCGGCCAGCACCTTGCGGTTGCCGTCGACGATCGCGGCGCCGCCGTCGCGCGGCTCCACGTTCGCGGTGCAGATGAAGGCCGGGGCGAGGCGCAAGTCCTCCCCAAGCTCTGCTTGGGGAGGGGGACCGCCGGCGGAGCCGGTGGTGGAGGGGCTGAGCCCGAAGGGCGAAGAAGAACCCTCCCCCCGGCTCAAGGCCGGGGTCCGGGCCCCTCCACCATGCTTCGCATGGTCCCCCTCCCCTGCAAATGCAGGGGAGGATTTGAGGGCGAAATATTTCTGGTTGGTCGCCATGGTGAGCTGGATCACCTCTGGCGGGACCTCCAGGAAGGACGGGTCGAAGCTGCCCAGCAGCGGCACCGGCCATTCGGTGAGGCCGGCGTTTTCGCGCAGCAGCGCTTCGTCGCGTACCAGCGTCAGGCCGCCCTGGGCGGCGACGGTGGTGGCGCCGGTGGCGATGATCGCCTCGCGCTCCTCATGGTCGACGAGGACGTGGCAGGCGCGGAGCTTGGCGGCGTAATCGTCGGCGCTGCCGATGGTGATGCGGCCGGGATGATGGAAGCGGTGGCCGACCGTTTCCGCTCCGCTCGCGATGCCGTCGATCTCGAAAGGCACGATCTCGCCGCCCAAGAGCGCGACGATGCCGTGTAGCGGGCGGACCCAGCGGAGACTCTCGGTCGAAATGGAGGCGGCGCCCCAGCGCATCGACTTGGGCCAGGGGAAGCCGCGGACGATCGCGGGGATGGCTTCAGCGAGCACCGACGCGGTGGCGCGGCCGGGCTTGTCGATCACGGCGTACCAGACGCCGTCACGCTCGGTGAGCTGGTCCTGCGTCAGGCCGGTCTTGCGGAGAAAGCCTTCGAGCGCCTGAGGCGGGGCGGAGGTGCGCGGGCCCTTCAGCTCGTCGCTGACGGCTTCGGTTTGCTCCGGGAGGTTGCGGGCGATCAGCGCGAGGCGGCGGGGGGTCGAGAAGGTCTCGATCGCCTCGGCCTTCAGCCCGGCCCTGGCGATCTCGGCCGCGAACAGCCGCGCCAGATCGTCCCGCGCGCGCGGCTGCATCCGGGCGGGGATTTCTTCGCTGAGGAGCTCGAGGAGGAAATCAGGCATCACCGTGCCCATGCGAAAGCAGGGACCCAGGCCCCGGTCTTCTGGGCCCCTGCTTTCGCAGGGGCACGAGGGACCGACACACTCACCCCGCCCACCCGTTCTTTTCCATCCAGGCGGCGCAGGCGCCTTTGGCGAGGTCGCGGACGCGGCCGATATAGGCCTGGCGTTCGGCGACGGAGATGACGCCGCGGGCGTTCAGCAGGTTGAAGATATGGCTGGCCTTGATCGCCTGCTCATAGGCCGGGATCGGGAGCTTGCGATCGAGGCAGGACTCGCATTCCGCGGCGGCCTTCCTGAAGCCGTCGAACAGGGCCTCGGTGTTCGCGACCTCGAAATTCCAGGTCGACATCTCGATCTCGTTTTCGAGGAAGACCTCGCCATAGCTGACGCCGCGGCCGTTGAAGTCGAGATCGTACACGCGGTCGACATTCTGGATGTACATCGCCAGACGCTCGAGCCCGTAGGTAAGCTCGCCGGCGACGGGCTTGCAGTCGAAGCCGCCCATCTGCTGGAAATAGGTGAACTGGGTGACTTCCATGCCGTCGCACCAGACTTCCCAGCCCAGGCCCCAGGCGCCGAGCGTGGGCGATTCCCAATCGTCCTCGACGAAGCGGATATCGTGCTTCAGCAGATCGAGGCCGATCGCCTTCAGGGAGCCGAGATACAGGTCCTGGAGGTCGGACGGGCTGGGCTTCAGGATCACCTGATACTGGTAATAATGCTGGAGCCGGTTCGGGTTCTCGCCATAGCGGCCATCGGTGGGTCGGCGGCAGGGCTGGACGAAGGCGGCGTTCCACGGATCGGGGCCGAGCGCGCGGAGCGTGGTCGCCGTGTGGAAGGTGCCGGCGCCCATTTCCATGTCATAGGGCTGGAGGATCAGACACCCCTGCTCGCTCCAATAACGGTGGAGGGTGAGGATCAGGTCCTGAAAGCTGGGAGCGCGGGTCTCTGGCACGGTGTTCGCACGTGCACAAATCGGCGCGCAGAATCAACACTCGTCACCCCGGACTCGATTGAACAGGTCGCCGTGTCCCCCGGACACGGCTGCGAACGTCCGGGGGAGGTTCGCAGCTGTTCAATGGGTCCACCTTCTTTGGAAAGGCAGGTGGATGCCGGATCAAGTCCGGCATGACGGTCGATTAATAGGGCGTGCGCTCGTCCCGCCGCTCCTCGCGCGCGCGCCGGCGCTCCTCCTTCGCCCGCCGCTCGTCGGCCTTGCGGAGTTCGCGGCCGCGTTTTTCGTCGGCTTCGGACTGGCTGGTGGTGAGCTTGTCCGCGGTCCAGCCGGCGGCCTTGACCGGCATCGTCACCACGTCGGCGGCGGTGCGGACGAGGCAGCCGCCGAGCGCCAGCGGGAGCAGGAGAACCAGAACACGCATGCGCGACCCCAAACAGCTTGATCGGCACGCCTAGCGTCGCGAAGCTTCACCGGCAATGAACGGGGGGAGTGCGGGACCGTCCGCCTGAACCCTACTGCCCCTGCGGGATTTCGCCGGCATCGCGGGCGCGGCGTTCTTCGCGGGCCTCGCGGAGCATCTTCTGGTAGCAGCCGGTCCAGCCGCCGGCGCCCGAGGGCGTGCAGCTGTTGATGCCGGAAGCGCCGACATATTCCATGCTGCGCGCACGCACCGCCCAGCTCTGGTTCTCCGGGCTCGGCTTCACGCGGCGCAGCTCCTGCGGAATGCGGTAGCGCTCACCTTCGGAGCGGCGGACGCAGATCGTGTCGCGCGGGCAGCTATCGTCGCCGAAGATGATCAGCACCTGCTCGTTCGAGTTGCGCTGCGCGCTCGCCGGCGCGGCCGGCAGCAGCAGCGGAGCGCCGAGCGCGACGGACATCAGAACCTTCTTCAACATCGCGGGCACTCCCTGGATACGCCTGGCTAGATTCGTTTCGAAAGGGCGATCGCGGCGCGGCAGCCGAGCCGGATCGCGTGGAACATCAGCGGATAGGCCGGCGCGCGCTCGGCCCCCGCGGCCAGCGCATGGTCGCGGTGCGCGACCTCGTCGGCCTGGAATTCGCGGATGCGATCGGAAAGCTCGGGATCGCTGTCGCCGAGCTCTTCGAGCTGCTTGCCGTAATGGCGGTCGATCTCGGTCTCGATCGCGGCGGTGCAGGCCATCGCCGCTTCGGGGCCGATCGCCGCGGTGACGGCGCCGAGCGCGAAGCCGGCCGCGTTCCACAGCGGCTGCAGCGCGGTCGGGCGCACGCCGCGCTCGACGATCATCGCGTCGAAGCGGTCGCGGTGCGCTTCCTCCTGCGCGGCCATGCCGGCGACGATCCGGGCGGCAGGCGCGCGGTCGCCCAGCACCGCCAGCTGGCCGGCATAGATGCGGGTCGCGCCATATTCGCCCGCCTGGTCGACGCGCAGCATCGACGCGGCATCGGGCTTTCGGTCGCCGGGCCTGGTCATGCGGCTCTCCTTCTTCCCGCCAACAACGCCCAGATGGCGATCGCGGCTGCAAAGGAGAAGAGGGCATTGAAGCCGGCGAGCGACACGCCGCCCAATGTCCATTGCGGCTGGTCGCAGCGGATCAGCGGTGCGTTCATGATCGCCTTCAGCAGGTCTTCGGAACTGGCCGCCGAGGGCCCGCGCGAGCAGGTCGTCAGCCCTTCCCACCAGCCATATTCGACGCCGGCATGGAACACGCCGATCGCGCCGGACACGGCAATGGCGATGGCGGCGAGCACGACCAGCGCCCGCGACCAGCGCGGCTGGCCGGACAGGCCATAGGCGAGCAGCGCCAGCACGATCGCCGCTTCGTGCGGCCAGCGCTGCCAATAGCACATCTCGCACGGGTACAGCCCGCCGACATATTGCGAACCGAGCGCGCCGCCGAGCAGCAGCGCGGGCGCGAGCAGCGCAAGGAGGCGGGCTTTTGCGAGGGGTGACATGGTCAGCGTATTCTCCGTCACCCCGGCTCCTTCGACAAGCTCAGGACAGGCTTGAGCCGGGGTCCACCTTCTACAAAGAACAAGGTGGATGCCGGATCAAGTCCGGCATGACGAATGAATGCAAGCTTACTTGCCCCGTGAGGCGGTCTGGATCGTGGGCAGCTTGGTCAGCCGCTCCAGCGTCTGCACCGCATAGTTCAGCTGGAAGTCCTTCACGCCCTGCTTCTCGAGCTGCTCGGCGGTGAGCCGGAAGCGCGGGTCTTCCTTCACGTCGTCCTCCAGGATCGAATTGTCGACCTTGGCCTGGTTGATCAGGTGACGGCGCAGGTCCGCCTCGCGGAAACGCGGCCGGTCCTTGTAGTCCGGGTCGCTGAGCTGCGGCACCAGCACGTCGGGCTCGATGCCGCCTTCCTGCACCGAGCGGCCGGACGGCGTGTAGTAGCGCGCGGTGGTCAGGCGCAGCGCCGTCGTCTGCGACAGCGGCAGCAGCGTCTGCACCGATCCCTTGCCGAAGCTGCGCTCGCCCATGACGATCGCGCGGTGGTGGTCCTGCAGCGCGCCGGCGACGATCTCCGACGCGGAAGCCGAGCCGGCATCGACCAGCACGATCACCGGGGCGCCGTGGGTGTCGTCGCCGGGCTTCGCGTAATAGCGTTCGATATCGTTCTTCTCGCGGCCGCGCTGCGAGACGATCTCGCCATGATCGAGGAACGCGTCCGAGACCTCGATCGCCTGGTCGAGCAGGCCGCCGGGGTTGGAGCGCAGATCGACGATATAGCCCGCCGGCTTGTGGCCGAGCGACTTCTCGATGCCCAGGATCGCGGCGCGAACGCCGGCGCCGGTGTTCTTCGAAAAGGCGTTGATGTTGATGACGCCGACATCGCCCTTCACTTCCCACTTGACCGGCTTCAGCTCGATCACTTCGCGGGTCAGCGCCAGGTCGAACGGCTTGTCGCGGCCCGGACGGACGATGGTGATCTTCAGCGAGGTGCCGGGCTTGCCGCGCATTTCCTCGACCGCCTCGTCGAGCGTGCCGCCATAGAGGAGCTCGCCGTTCAGGTGCGTGATATAGTCGCCGGCCTTGATCCCGGCGCGCGACGCGGGCGTGTCCTCGCTCGCCGCGATGACCTTGACGACGCCGTCCTCCATCGAGACGGTCAGGCCCAGGCCGCCGTAATTGCCGTCGGTCTGCGCCTTCATCGACTGGAAATCGGTCGCGTCGAGGAACGAGCTGTGCGGGTCGAGGCTCGCCAGCATGCCGTTGATCGCGCCCTTGATCAGCGTCTTGTCATCGACCTTGTCGACATATTCGGCGCGCACGCGCTCGAACACGTTCATGAACTGGTCGAGCTCCTTGTAGGTGTCGTTGTCGACGGCGGCGAGGCCGGACGTGGCGAGCGGCACCAGCGCAAGCGCGCTGACAAGGGCGGTGGCGCGGAACAGAGGACGGAACATCAAACACTTCCTGCGGGAGTTGGCGAATCGAGAATATAGGCTTTTCGACCGGCGTTAAAGGTTAACCGACGAGAGTGGTGGGATTGACCGGCTTTCCGTCCTGCCTGAGCTCCACCGTGACGCCGGAACGGCCGGCGCGCCCGAGCGGGCTGCCTGCGGTCACCGTGTCGCCGATATGGGCGAGGTTCGAGGCAAGGCCGGTCACGATGCTCATATAGCCGTCGCCGTGATCGACGATCGCGATGCCGCCATAGCCGCGATAAAGGCCGGCGAAGGTGACTCGGCCTGCCGCTGGCGCGACGACGATCGCGCCGGGCTTTGCCGCGATCGACACGCCGCTGGCGCGCATCCCCGATGGCAGCGCCTCGCCGAAGCCGCGCACGACCGGCCCCAGCACCGGCAGCCGGTACGACAGGCGCTGCGGCGCGGGCGTTGCGGTTTCGACGGGCAGCGCTTCGCTCAGCCGCGCCGGACGCGGCAGCGGGCCGGGCAGGCTCGCGAGCCGTTCGCGCAGCGTGCCTTCCGCGCCGAGCCTGCGGACCAGATCCTCCAGATCGCGCGCCTGTTCGCCGAGCCTGAGCGCCCGCTCCGCCTCCAGCCGTGCGCTGCCGGCGAGCGCGGCTGAGCGACGGCGCTGCTCGATTTCGAGGCGGGCAAGCTGCTGCTGCTCGATCCGGCTGCGCCGCTGGCCGTCTTGCAGCGACGCCAGCGCGAGCCCGGCCTGCCGGCGCAGCGCCGCCGAACGCGCGACCTCGGCCCTGAGCCCTGCCGTCTGCTCCGCGATGCGCGGCGTGACGGTCGACAGCACTGCGCGCACATGGACCAGGTCGTCGAGGCTGCCCGGCTGGAGCAGGGTCGCCGCGACCGGCCGCCGCGCCATCGTCTCCAGCGCTGCGACCAGCCGCACGATCGGCTGCTCGCGCGCGGCGAGGCTCTGCTCCTGCCGGCGCTGAAGGCTGCGAACGATCGCGAGCCGCGCTTCCGCCGCACCGATATCGGCCTCCGCCGCCTGGATGCGTGCGGCGACAGCGGCCTCAGCCGCCCGCGCCCGCTCCGCCTGGTCCAGCGCGGCCCGCGCCTGCGCATCGAGCGCGGCGGCCCGCGCACGCGCTCCGTTCGCCTGCGCCTGGGCAGCGGCAAGCCGGGCCCGCGGGTCGGGCGTCCCCTGCGCCGCGAGCGCAGTCGCCGCGGCCAGTGCGCCGAGCATGATCCAGGCCTTCATCATCCCTCCCGGTGATAGGGATGATTGGCAAGGATCGAGGTCGCGCGAAAGAGCTGTTCCATCAGCATCGCGCGGGCGAGCAGATGCGGCCAGGTGGCACGGCCGAAGGCGAGCAGCAGATCGGCCGAATCGCGATCGGCCGCGTCATGGCCGTCGGCGGCGCCGATCAGGAAGCGGCACTCGCGTTTGCCGCAATCGCGCCACTTCTCAAGCTGCTTCGCCAGTTCGACAGATGTGAGCTGCTCGCCGCGCTCGTCCAGCGCGACGGTGACGCCGTTCGGATCGCGCGCCGGCACCCGGCCGCCCTGATCCGGCAATTCTGTGAGCTTCAGCGGCCAGGCGATCCGCTTTTCATAGCGCGCGACCAGCTCTGCCTCGGGTCCGCGCCCGATCCGGCCGCGCGCGACGACGTGTAAGAGCAAGACCTATGCGTGCGCGGGATTTGGCGGCGACGGAGCCTCGCCGAACGCCCACATCCGCTCCAGATTGTAGAAGCTGCGCACTTCGGGGCGGAACAGGTGGACGATGACGTCGCCGGCATCGATCAGCACCCAGTCCGCGGCGGGCAGGCCTTCGACGCGAACCTGGCGCCCCAGCTCGCCCTTCATCCGCTCGACCAGCTTTTGCGCCATCGAGGCGACCTGCCGGGTCGAACGGCCCGACGCGATCACCATGTGGTCGGCAATGCTGCTCTTGCCCTCCAGCGGAATCGAAACGGTCTCGATCGCCTGATCGTCTTCCAGGGAGGACAGAACGAGGTTGTGCAGCGCCGAAACCTGGTCGGCTTCGGGCGTGGTGCGTGCAAGTGACTGTGCGGCCAAGTGGGTTCCTCAGCTAGAGTGCGTTCGTCGTGTGGGATCAACGCTTGAGAGCGCGCGGCGGTGCCAATCGGGATCGGCCTGGCGGATGCGGGTCGCCGAACGTGGGTCGGGGACAAAGCGCAACAACACGAGCGCCGGCGGTCTCCAATTCGTCCAGTTCCTCAGATCGGCCACGGGCCGGACGAAGCGCCGCAACCAGCCCATCGCGGGAGCCGCGCGGGCAGCACGGTTATACCCCGGCCGCGCCACCACCGCAATCGGCACCAGCCGCGCGATCGCTCGCCACGCCCGCCAGTGATGAAA
>NZ_DASTXI010000054.1:0-24971 GCF_035758555.1 Sphingomonas sp.
CGTTTGCACTCCGCCGCAGATTTTCTACATTGGCGCAACGCATTCGGCGGCCTAGTCGACCGCCTGACATCAAGCAGGACAGTCGCACATGGCCACAGCCGCCCATCAGCTCACTCCGCAGGAGGCGAGCGCCCATCCGCCCGCCGAAAATGTCGTTGTTCGTTTTGCGGGCGACTCCGGCGACGGCATGCAGCTGACCGGCGGCCAGTTCACGCTGTCGACCGCGCTGGCCGGCAACGACTTGGCCACCTTCCCCGACTTCCCCGCCGAAATCCGCGCGCCGCAGGGCACGACCTTCGGCGTCTCCGCCTTCCAGATCAATTTCGGCTCGACGGAGGTCGAGACCGCCGGCGACGCGCCCGACGTGCTGGTTGCGATGAATCCGGCCGCGCTGAAAGTGAATGTGTCGAGCCTGAAGGACGGCGGGCTGATCATCGCCGATGAAGGCGAGTTCGGCGCGCGCAACCTCGCCAAGGCCGGCTATGAGACCAACCCGCTGGAGGACGGCAGCCTCGGCCATTGGCAGCTCCTCGCCTTCAACATCTCGCAGCTGACGCTCGAGGCCGTGAAGCCGTTCGGTCTGGGCAACAAGGAAGCGTTGCGCTGCAAGAACATGTGGACGCTGGGCCTGGCGCTCTGGATGTTCGACCGCGACCGCCAGCCGATCGTCGACTGGCTGAAGGCCAAATTCGCCAAGGCGCCGACGCTGGCCGAAGCCAACATCGCCGCGCTGAACGCCGGCCATGCCTATGGCGAGACGGCCGAGCTGTCGGGTTTTTTGAAACAGCACCACATTTCCGCCGCGCCCGCGGAGCCAGGCCTGTACCGCACCGTCACCGGCGCGGAGTCGATTTCGCTGGGCCTCGTCGCCGGCACGCAGCTTGCGGGCGTGCCGATGTTCTTCGGCGGCTATCCGATCACCCCGGCCTCGGCGATCCTGCATCACCTGTCGCGGCTGAAGGAATATGGCGTCACGACTTTCCAGGCGGAGGACGAGATCGCCGCGATCGCGAGCGCGATCGGCGCCTCCTATGCCGGGTCGCTGGGCGTGACCTCGTCGTCGGGCCCGGGAATCGCGCTGAAGGGCGAGGCAATGGGGCTGGCGATCATGACCGAGCTACCGCTGGTCATCGTCAACTCGCAGCGCGGCGGGCCCTCGACGGGTCTGCCGACCAAGACCGAGCAGTCGGACCTCTACCAGGCCGTTTATGGCCGAAACGGCGACGCGCCGATGCCGGTGCTCGCCGCTCGTTCGCCCGCCGACGCGTTCGAGTGCGCGATCGAGGCGGTGCGGCTTGCGACCCAGTTCATGACGCCGGTGATGCTGTTGACTGACGGCTATATCGCCAACGCGGCCGAGCCGTGGCGGGTGCCGGACATGAGCCGCTACGCGCCTTTCCCGGTCGAATTCCTGGAGACGGTGCCTGAGGGCGGTTTCCAGGCCTATGCCCGCGACGAGAAGCTGGCGCGGCCATGGGTCAAGCCCGGCACGCCGGGGCTGCTCCACCGCATCGGCGGTATCGAGAAGCAAAACGGCACCGGCAATATCGACTATTCGCCGTCCAACCACCAGCTGATGACCGACCTGCGCGCCGACAAGGTGCTCGGCATCGCCGATCACATTCCGGAGCAGGACGTCACGCTCGGCGAGACGAGCGGAAAGCTGGCCGTGGTCGGCTGGGGCTCGACCTATGGCGCAATCCACCAGGCGGTCCGCCGCCAGCGCTTGCGTGGCCGCGACGTGCACCACATCCACGTCCGCCACATCTGGCCGCTGCCGAAGAATCTGGGCGATCTGCTCCGCAGCTACGACAAGATCATCGTGCCCGAAATGAACAAGGGCCAGTTCAAGACAGTGCTGCGCGACCAGTATCTGGTCGATGCCCGCCCGCTCAACAAAGTCTCCGGCCAGCCCTTCCGCATCAGCGAGATCGAGGCCGCCATCGAGAGTGCCCTTTCATGAACGACATGACCCCCGTCGAAAAGACCACCACGATCAAGGATTGGGAATCGGACCAGGAAGTCCGCTGGTGCCCGGGCTGCGGCGACTATGCGGTGCTCAAGGCGGTGCAGCGGACGATGCCGGAGATCGGCGCTTCGCCCGAGAAGACAGTGTTCGTGTCCGGCATCGGCTGCTCGTCGCGTTTCCCCTATTATATGGAAACCTACGGCTTCCACACGATCCACGGCCGCGCCGCCGCCATCGCGACGGGCGTGAAGCTCGCCAATCCGGAGCTCGACGTGTGGATCATCACCGGCGACGGCGACGCGCTGTCGATCGGCGGCAATCACACGATGCACGTGCTGAGGCGTAATCTCGACTGCCAGATCCTGCTGTTCAACAACGAGATCTACGGCCTGACCAAGGGCCAGTATTCGCCGACCAGCCGGGTCGGCACGCGCAGCCCTTCCACCCCGTTCGGCTCGGTCGACCGCCCGGCTTCGCCCTGCAGCTTCGCGCTCGGCTCCGGCGCGCGCTTCATCGCCCGCGGCATCGACGTGCACAAGAACCTGCCGGCGGTGCTGAAGGCCGCGCACGCGCACAAGGGCGCGAGCTTCGTCGAAATCTACCAGAACTGTATCGTCTACAACGACGAGGTGTTCGCCGCCTTCACCGAAAAGGCGAAGGCGCAGGTCAACCAGATCTGGCTGGAGCATGGCGCGCCGATGCTGTTCGCGAACGGCACGATGGGCCTGAAGCTGAACACCACCGACCTGCGCCTCGAAATCGTCAATGTCGAGGACGGCGACTGGGAAGCGGCCGGCGTGATCCGCCACGACCAGACCAACAAGGGGCTGGCCCAGATGCTGATCGACATGGAGATCGAGAACGGCTTCCCGGTCGCGCTGGGGGTGATCTACAACCACCCGCGCCCCACCTTCGAACGCGCCGTGGCCGACCAGAACCGCGCCGCCGCCGAGGGCAAGACCCCCGACCTGCAAAAGCTCGTCGCCAAGGGCCAGACCTGGCTGGTCGAAAAACAGCCCCACGAGATTTGACGAGAGGAATTATCTCACACGAAGACAAAAAGGGGCATGTGACCGAACGGATCCAACAGCTTGCCCGATCGAACTCAAATCGACCGAGTCATTCGCGCCGGTGCATGGCAAGTAGGTTCTGATCGTGTGAGACCAATTGAACCCGGGTGCTGGCGAAGCAGGCTCGTAATCGCTAGCTTCTGACCATGACCGCGCACGCACCTGATCGCGGACGGCAATTCCGGTCCGGTCGGCCCGCTCCGGGGCTCTGGAGCGCGGTCGTGGCGGCGCCGTTTCATCGGCTGCTCGACCGCATCGACGCGGCGCTGGAGGCGGGCGCGATCGAGGCGTGGCTGCCCGATGGCAGCTATCGCATCCTAGGCGGACGCGGGCCGGGGCCGGTTGCGGAAGTGGAGGTCCGGCGCTGGCGGGCGCTGATCCGGCTGGCGCAGAGCGGGTCGATCGGCTGGTACCAGGGCTGGGCCGCGCGCGACTGGACCAGCCCCGATCCGGTGCCGCTGTTCGATCTGTTCATGCGCAACGGCCGCAGCCTCGGCACGGTCGCCCGCGCGCGCGGGCTCAGCCGGCGCATCAAGAAGTTCGGCCACTGGCTGCGCGACAACTCGCCCGGCCGGGCGCGACGCAACATCGCCTTCCACTACGATCTCGGCAACGACTTCTATGCCGAATGGCTGGACGAGACGATGACCTATTCGTCCGCGTTGTTCCAGGAGCCGATCCGCGCCGACGAAGAGCTCGCCTATGCGCAGCTCAACAAGGTCCGCGCATTGCTTGACCGGCTGGAGCTGAAGCCCGACCAGCATCTGCTGGAGATCGGCTGCGGCTGGGGCACGCTCGCCGAGATCGCGGCCGACGAATATGGCGCGAATGTCACGGCCCTCACGCTGTCGGAAGAGCAGCGCGACCATGCACTGGAATATAACCGCTGCAACGTCGCCGCCGGCCGCGTGCGGATCGAGTTGCGCGACTATCGCGACGTCGGCGGGCAATATGACGCGATCGCCAGCGTCGAGATGGTCGAGGCGGTCGGCCAGCGCTGGTGGCCCGCCTATCTCGACACGATCGCGCGCGCGCTGAAGCCGGGCGGCCGCGCCGCGATCCAATATATCGCGATCGACGATGCGCTGTTCGATGCCTATGCCGATAGCGCCGATTTCATCCAGGCCTATGTCTTTCCTGGCGGCATGCTGATTTCGGAAAGCCGCTTTCGCGCACTGGCCGAGGCCGCCGGGCTGGAATGGACCGAGCAGCACTCGTTCGGGCTGCATTATGCCGAGACATTGAAGCTCTGGCGCGAGCGGTTCGACGCCGCCGTCGCCGAAGGCCGGCTGCCGGCGGGCTTCGACCGCCGCTTCGTCGAGCTCTGGCGCTATTACCTGATGTATTGCGAAGGCGGGTTTCGCGGCGGCGGCATCTGGGTCGCCCAGGTGACGCTGACCAAGGGGGGATGACGATGAAGCGATGGGGATTGATCGCGGCGGCTCTGCTGGCCGCGGTGCCGGGCCATGCGCAGGTCGCGCTGACGCCGGAGAATGCGGACCGCATCCGCCAGGCGGGCGCCGAGATCCTGTTCTGGGACCAGGCACAGCGCGACGCCAACTTCCCGCACATGGAGGATCATTTCCCGGGCACGACCGCGAAGGCGTCGCCGCATCCCTACCCGCTTCGTTCGGCCAGGCCGCTGAAACTCGATGGCGTCGATACATTCATGGCGGCCAACAACACCGCTGGGCTGATCGTGGTGCAGGACGGCCGCATCCGCCTCGAGCGCTATGCGCGTGGCTATTCGCGCGACGGGCGCTACACCAGCTTCTCGGTCGCCAAGTCGCTGACGTCGACCCTGGTGGGTGCGGCGATCCGCGACGGCTTCATCAAGTCCGTGGACGACCCGGTCACCCGCTACATCCCGGACCTTGCCGGCAGCGCCTATGACGGCGTCAGCGTGCGCCAGGTGTTGACGATGACCTCCGGCGTCAAATGGAACGAAGACTATACCGATCCGAATTCCGACGTCGCGCGCATGTATGCGAAGCCGACGCCGCCCGGCGTCGACCCGACCGTCGCCTATCTGCGGACGCTGCCGCGCGAGGCGCCGCCGGGGACGAAATGGGTCTACAAGACCGGCGAGACCAACTTGATCGGCGTGCTCGTCCAGGCCGCGACGGGCAAGACGCTGACCGATTATGCCGAGGAAAAGATCTGGCGTCCGTTCGGCATGGAGCGCGAGCTGTTCTGGATGGTCGATGCCTCGGGCCGCGACATCGGCGGCTGCTGCCTGTCCGCCGCGATGCGCGACTATGCCCGGATCGGCCTGTTCGCGCTTTCCGGCGGCAAGGGCGTGGTGCCGGACGGCTGGTTCGCCGATGCGACCAAGGCGTGGGCGCCGGTCGGCGACGGCCGCGGCTATGGCTATCAGTGGTGGGTGGGTGCGGACGGCACGTTCCAGGCGCAGGGGATTTTCGGCCAGCTGATCCATGTCGACCCGAAGCGGCATCTGGTGATTGCGATGTCGAGCGCCTGGCCGAAGGCGACCGGGAAGGAGCTTTCCGCCGCCCGCGCCGAGTTCCTCGCCCGGATCAAGGCGTCGCTGGACGCGGAGCGGCGCTGAAACCCTATTTCAGCGTCAGGGAGCGCGTAGTCACCAGCGTCTGGACCACGAACAGAATGACCATGACGACGCCGACGAAGCCGACGATCAGGTCGAAGGCGGTCAGGCCCGTGTCCGTGACGGGAAGCGCGCCGAACGCGAACATCGCCAGCGTGACCGCGATCAGCGCAAGGCGCAGCTCGGTCGGTCCTGCGGCGAGGTAGGACAGCCGCAGCTCCCCGACCACGCGCGCGGCCAGAAAGGCGTGGATCGACAGCAGCAGATAGCCGGCCAGCGCGAACAGCGCGATGTCGAGCCGCACGAACGGACTGAGGCCCAGCCCGGCCAGGATCAGCAGATTGGCCAGGCCGTCGGTGCTGTGGTCGATGAAATAGCCGAAGTCGGGCCGTTCGATCTGCCGGAACCGGGCAAGGCTGCCGTCCAGCGAGTCGCCGAACCAGTGAACGACGAAGCCGCCCACCACGGCCCATAGCCAGACCGGGTGAATGGCGCTCAGCGCATAGCCGGCAAAGATCATCACCGCGCCCGCCAGCCCCAGCGCCGTCAGCACGTCGGGCGTGACCCAGGCGGGCAGGCGTGCGCACATCCATGTCAGCGCCCGCCGCTCGGCCTTGGCGAGAAGGTTGGCCTGGATACGCTGGACCGGCTTCATTTCGGGCACTTTCAACATCAGCCGTCCGTAACGCGTCGCGCTGCCATTGCAGCGGCAATCGGTGCAGCCTTAAAAAAATCGAGCTTATCCCAACAGCCGCGCTGGAAGGCAATGCGCGTCCGCTGCTTCAGGAAACCGATCCGTTGCCGGCACCGATCGACCAGCAGGCGGCAGTGAAGCGCACGACCGGTCCGTCCACATAGGGCTCGAACGCGGGCCGAACCGCCTCCACCACGCGCGCGCGAACGTCTGCGCCGGCGCTGCCGAGCGTCATCCCGACCGGTCCGAGGCGGGTGAAATAGAACTCCAGATCATCGGTCGGCATCGCGCACGGAACATCGACCGGCTGAATGTCGATCTCCGCCCAGCCGCTGTCTTCCAACATCCGCGCGACGCGGTCGCGGTCGGCAAAGGCGAATTGCCCCGGCGCATCGGGCTCGCGCACGGGCAGGTTCGGGAGCAGCGGCGCGGCCGCGCGCTCTGCAACCGTCATGAACGGGTTGTCCGCCATCCCTCGCCACACAAAAAGCCGGAGCCCGGCGCCCGGCCGGGCCGCGCGCCGCAGATTGGCGAATGCCGCGATCGGATCGGCGAAGAACATAACGCCGAAGCGGGACACGATCGTGTCGAAAGAAGCCGGCTCGAACGCATAGTCCTGCGCGTCGGCACGGACGAACGTGGCCGCGGAACCTTCGCGGTCGGCGCGCTCGCGCGCTGCCGCGATCATCGGCTCCGAAATGTCGACGCCGACCGCGCGGCCGCCGTTGCCGGCTTTGCGCGCGACCGCGACGGTGGTGCTGCCGGTGCCGCAGCCGATATCGAGCACGCTTGCGCCTGCGCCCACCGCATCGGCGAGCATCGTCTCGATCGGCCGGAACAGCTGGTCGAGCAGGTCCTGCGCGGCCACCCAGGCCTCGCCATTTCGCCCGCCCCACAGCGCCTTCTGCCCTTCCGCCGTCGCGTATCCGCCGCTTGCCATCCGCATGCCCTTCCCGCCCAAGCCGAGGCCGCACCCTGCAACCTCAACCGGAGTTGAGGTCAAGAGGGCAGAGCCGAATTGCGCGGCGTTTCGCGGCAGACACGATCAGCGCCAGCAGCGCGAACAGAAGCAGCGGCGCGATGGGAACGCCAAGATCGAGCGCGATCGGCCGGGCGATCAGCGGCAGCACATAAGCCAGCACCAGCACCGGCTTTTCGTATCGCCGAAACCCGTGGCGCATCCCTTCGCAAAACGCCCAAGCGAGCGGAAAGGCGAGCAGCGTCAGGTCATAGTCGAGGAAAAAGGGACTGATCAGCGGCGTCGCCGCGGCGCAGGCCGCAGCCTGGGCGCCCGCATTGTCCCGGCACCGGCGGCAGACGAGCACGAGCAGACCCGCCGCCATCGCCGCCGCGACGGCCTGCGCCGCATAGGCAGCCGTCGATCCGGCCCCCAGCACGCGCAGGGCGGCGAACACGCTGACCATCTTGCCCGGCTCGACGAACCCCCGCTCAAGGATCGCGCGCCCGAGCGCCTGGCCGTCGAAGAAGCCGGTCCAGGCGCCGGGGCCGAACGCGAGCAAGGAGGCGAGACACAGCGCCACGGCGCTGGCGATGCCGCCCGCCATCACGCGCCAACGCCCGCTCGCCAGGACAAGGATGGGCAGTGCGAGCGCGATCTGAGGCTTGATGACCAGCGCGCCCAGCAGCGCCCCCGCCACCAAGGGCCGCCGCTCGATCAGCAGCAGCCCGCCGCCCAGCAGCGCCGCCGTCAGGAAGCCATTCTGTCCGTGGCCCGCATTGATCAGCACCGCCGGGAAGGCGATCACGATCAGCGTCCTGCCGGGCAGCTCGCCCAGCCAGCGGCGCGCGACGGCGACATAGGCACTGCCGGTTGCGGCCAGCCAGAGCAGCAGCGACGGGAAATAGCCGATCAGCGCGAGCGGCAGGCAGGCGAGCAGGAACGGCGGCGGGTAGAGGAAAGTGGACAGTCCGGGATCGGCCGCGACCGTCGCCCGCTCGACATGGTAAATCTGCGCTATGTCGTAGGGCGCCGCGGGATGGCCCGACAGCGCCAGCTTCGATGCCGACCAGAAGGCGAGAAAGTCCGTTCCGATCGGCTTGCCGGCGGCGTCGATGCCGTCATGCGCCGTCAACACCCAGGCGAGCGCGATCGCCAGCGTCAGCACCAGCAGCAGCCGGTGATAGGCGCGCGCACGCGTGCGGTCGAACCAATCGGCGTCGGCGACCCGGCGGAAAGTTGCAGCCAGCATCGGCCGCTCATGCACCTGCACCCGTTACCGCGCCGTTTAGGATCAGCCCCGGTGTTGGCTTCGCCCGCGCCCCCGGCTAGAGCCGGCGCATGGGGCTCAGCGGCATCGAGCAGCGCGCGTGCGAAGCGGCGGCGGCAGCGCCGATGCTCGACCAGGTGCGGGCCTGGGCGGCGGTCAACAGCGGCTCTCGCAACCTTGCCGGCCTCAAGTCGATGGCGGGACTCCTCGCCGATGGTTTTTCCGCTCTGCCCGGCGCGCTGGAACTGGTGCCGCCCGATCCGGTCGAGATCGTCGATCCGAACGGCTCGATCCGGGGCGTCGAGCATGGCGCGCATCTGCTGCTGACGGTTCGTCCCGATGCGCCCGTGCAGCTGCTTTTCACCGGACATTACGACACAGTCTTCGGCACCGATCATCCGTTCCAGACGCTCAAATGGCTGAATGATGGTCGGCTGAACGGGCCGGGCGTCGCAGACATGAAGGGCGGCCTGTCGTTGATGCTCGCGGCATTGAAAGCGGTCGAGACGACGCCCGCCACTTCGGGCTTTGGCTATCAGGTGCTGATCGACAGCGACGAGGAGGTCGGCTCGCCCTCCTCCGCCGCGCTGATCGCCCGCGCGGCGCGGGGCAAGGCCGCCGCCTTCACCTACGAGCCCGCGCTGCCGGACGGCACCCTTGCCGGCGCACGCGGCGGATCGGGCAATTTCTCTATCGTCGTCACCGGCCGGTCGGCGCATGCCGGCCGCAATCCGGAAGAAGGCCGCAACGCGCTGCTCGCTGCCGCCGATCTTGCGCTGAGGCTCGAACAAGCGATCGGGCCGGGGCTGAAGGTCAATCCGGCGAAGATCGACGGTGGCGGACCGAACAATGTCGTTCCCGACCACGCCGTTCTCCGCGTCAACTTCCGCCCCGCCTCTCCCGACGACGAAGCGCGTGCCCGCGCCCATCTGGATCGGGCGATGGCGGAGGTCAGCGCCGAGCGCGACGTCGCAATCCACGCGCATGGCGGCTTCGGCCGGCCGCCCAAGCCGCTCGATCCGGCGGCCGAACGGCTGTTCGGGCTGGTGAAAGACTGCGGTGCCGATCTGGGCCTCGACATCGGCTGGAAAGCGACCGGCGGGGTGTGCGACGGCAACAACATCGCCGCCTGCGGCGTGCCCGTGGTCGACACGATGGGCGCGCGCGGCGGCGCCATTCATTCGGAGGAGGAGTTTCTGATTCCCGACTCGCTGCCCGAGCGGGCGATGCTGTCCACGCTCGCGATCCTGCGCCTGGTCGAGCGCGGCCGGCCATGAGCTGCTTCCTTCGTCCCGCCACCTCGCGCGACTTGGGCGCTCTTTACGAACTGGCAAAGCTGACCGGCGGCGGCTTCACCAACCTGCCGCCCGACCGCAATTCGCTCGGCCTGAAGCTCGAACGCTCGGCCGCCGCGCTCGCGCGCGACATCGACGAGCATGTCGACGATCTGTTCGTGATGGTGCTGGAGAATAGCGAGACCGGCCAGGTTCGCGGCACCTGCCAGATCTTCACGATGGTCGGCCAGCACTGGCCCTTTTACTCCTATCGCCTCGGCACGCTGACCCAGCATTCGCGCGAACTGCAGCGCACGTTCCGCGCCGACATGCTGACGCTGTCGACCGATCTGGAAGGCGCGAGCGAGGTCGGCGGGCTGTTCCTCCATCCGCGCGAACGCGCCGGCGGGCTTGGCATGCTGCTCGCCCGCAGCCGCTATCTGTTCATCAGGAAGCACCGCGCCCGTTTTTCCGACCGCACGCTTGCCGAGTTGCGCGGCGTCATCGACGAGGCCGGCGGCTCCCCCTTCTGGGACGGCCTGGCAGGCAAATTCTTTGGCATGAATTTCCAGGAAGCCGACGAGTTCAACGCCACCAACGGCAATCAATTCATCGCCGACCTGATGCCCAAGCATCCGATCTATATCGACATGCTGCCCGAAACCGCACGCGCGGTGATCGGCGTGCCGCACCCCAGCGGCCGCGCGGCGATGCGGATGCTGGAGCATGAAGGCTTCCACCACGACAAATATATCGACATCTTCGATGGCGGCCCGACGATGGTCGCCCCCACCGACCGCATCCGGTCGATCCAGGACGCGGTCGAATCGCGCATTGCCGCCATCGGCGAGGTGCCGAACGGAGAACGCCGCCTCGCCAGCGCCGGCCGCCTCGCCAACTGGCGTGCCGCCTACGCGACGATGGAGCCGCTGGGCGACGGCGAGATCGCGATCGACCCGCTGGGCGCGGAGCTGCTGAAGGTCGAGGTGGGCGACGCAATCATGCACGTCGGGCGGACGTGATGTCCCCGCTTCCGTTCGTGTCGAGCGAAGTCGAGACATGGATGGACGTTTCTCGACTTCGCTCGAAACGATCGGGGTTTGTTTGCTCGTGCTGACTGAAATCAATTTTGATGGGATCGTGGGCCCGAGCCACAATTATGCGGGCCTCAGCCTCGGCAATCTGGCCTCGGCGAAAAACGCGAACCAGACCAGCTATCCGCGCGCGGCGGCGCTGCAAGGCCTTGCCAAGATGCGGCACAATGTGCGGCTCGGGCTGCCGCAAGGCCTGTTGCTGCCGCACCCGCGGCCCGATCGTCCTTGGCTCGAGTCGCTTGGCGCGACCATGAACAGCGCGGCGCCGGTGCCCGCCTGGGCGATGAGTGCGTCGGCGATGTGGACCGCCAACGCCGCGACCGTCTCGCCCGCGCCCGACACGCGCGACGGCAAATGCCACCTGACCGTCGCCAACCTGGTCACGATGCCGCACCGCAGCCATGAATGGCCGAACACGCTGAAGCAGCTACGGCTGGCCTTCGCCGATCCGGCGTTCGACGTGCACGGCCCCGTGCCTGCCCCGTTCGGCGACGAAGGCGCGGCCAATCACATGCGTCTGGCACCTGCCCATGGCGAGCCGGGCGTCGAGATTTTCGTCTATGGCCGCACCGGCGGCCCCTTTCCTGCCCGCCAGCATCGCATCGCCTCCGAAGCCGTTGCCGCGCATCATGGACTCGATCCGGCACGTACGCTGTTCGTCGAGCAGGCGGAGCAGGCGATTGCCGCGGGCGCCTTCCATAATGATGTCGTCGCCGTTGCCGACGGGCTGACGCTGTTCGCGCACGAGCACGCATTCGCCGATCGCGCCGGCTTCTATGCCGATCTGGAGCGGCTGCTGCCGGAGGTGCGGATCGTCGAGGTCCCCGCGGCGCGCGTCAGCCTTTCCGACGCGATCGCCAGCTATCTGTTCAACGCGCAGCTGGTGACGCTGCCGTCGGGCGAGCAGGCGCTGATCCTGCCGACCGAAGCGCAAGAAATCTCCGCCGTTCACGACTATCTGGAAGACTTGGTCGCCGGCAACGGCCCGATCCGCGCCACCCGCTTCGTCGACGTCCGTCAGTCGATGGCGAACGGCGGCGGCCCCGCCTGCCTCCGGCTGCGTGTCGTCGCCGACCCGGCGAGGGTCGACCCCCGTTTCTTGGTCGACGAAGCGAAGCTCGACCGGCTGGACGCGGTGATCGCCGAGCATTGGCCCGAGTCTATCGATCCGAGCCGCCTTTCCGATCGAACCTTGCACCTTTCGATCGAGGCAGCACGCACAGCATTGCTCGACGCGCTGGACCTCGCCCGCGAGGCCGTCTGAGCCGTTAACCCTTTATTTACCTTGTCCGACTCGGGTCCTTGCGCGTTACTGGCGGCATGTTGGCCCGGCTCAAACGCCTGTTCACGATCAAGACGCGGTTCGAGGCGTGCCTCGTGATCTACGCGCTCGCCCTGGGCGCGTGCGAGCGCGGCATCCACTATCTCGGCCAATATCCGGGCTTCGGCGGCAAGCTGCTGTTCCTCGCCTGCACCGGCAGCGTGTTCATGGCCGGCGGCATGATCCTCGACAATCTGGCGATGAAGCGCAGCCTCCGCTAAGCCCGCCCCATGATCAGGGTCGGCATCGGCGGGTGGACATATGAGCCGTGGCGCGGCGCCTTCTATCCGAAGGGCCTGCCGCACGCGAAGGAGATCGAGCACGCCACGCGCGCGCTGACAGCGATCGAGGTCAACGGCACCTATTACCGCCGCCAGACTCCGAAGACCTTCGAAACCTGGGCGAAGACCGCGCCGGACGGCTTCGTCTACGCGCTGAAGGCCAGCCGTTTCTGCACCAACCGCAAGAACCTGGCGGAGGGCGACGAAGGCATCCGCAACTTTTTCGACCAGGGACTGACCGAGCTGGGGCCGAAGCTCGGCCCGATCCTGTGGCAGCTGATGGGCACCAAGCAGTTCGACGCCGACGAGATCGCCGGCTTCTTGGCGCTGCTGCCGAAGAGCTGGAACGGCGTGCCGCTGCGCCACGCGATCGAGCCCCGGCACGAAAGCTTCCGCAATCCCGCCTTCTTCGACCTCGCGCGCAAGGCGGGCGTGGCGACCGTCTACGCGCACGCCGAGGATTACCCGACCTTCGAGGAGCAGACCGGCGATTTCACCTATGCTCGCCTCCAGCAGTGCCGCGAGGACGAAGCGACCGGCTACACCGCCGCCGAGCTGGACAAGTGGGCCGACAAGGCGCGAGCCTGGGAGCAGGGCGGCCGCGACGTGTTCGTCTTCTTCATCGCCGGCGCCAAGGTCCGCGCCCCCGCAGCGGCGATGGCGCTGATCGAGCGCGTGGGCCGGCCCTAAAGCCCCCGCAGCATTTCCCGCGCGCAATTATGCCCCGGCGCGCCGGTGACGCCGCCGCCGGGATGCGTGCCGGCGCCGCACATCCATAGGCCCTTGATCGGCGCGGCATAGGCGCCGTTGCCCAGCACCGGCCGTGCCGAATAAAGCTGGTCCAGCGACATCGCCCCATGCATGATGTCGCCGCCCGCGAGGCCGAAGCGCTCCTCCAGGTCCATCGGGCTCAGCGCCAGCCGGCCGACCACCGACGCCTTGAAGCCCGGCGCCCAGGCATCGACCGTGTCGATGATCCTGTCCGCTGCAGCCTCGCGCTCGTCGGCCCAGTTGCGGCCGTCGGGCAGTTCGGGCGCGAATTGCTGGCAGAACAGGCTCGCGACATGCGCTCCCTTGGGCGCCAGCGTGTCGTCGAGCGTCGAGGGGATCAGCATCTCGACGATCGGCTTGTTCGACCAGCCATGCGCGCGCGCATCGGCGAAGGCCTGGTCCATATAATCGAGCGTCGGCGCGATCACGATGCCGCTCGCCAGATGCTCGCCCGGCTCCGGCAGGCAAGTGAAGCGCGGCAGCTCCGACAGCGCGACGTTCATCCGGAACGTGCCCGATCCCGCCTTGTACGACTTCATCCGGCGCGCGAAATCGGCGGGCAGATCGGCTTCGTCGACCAGCTTTCCGTACAGAAGCTTCGGCCCGACATTGGCAACGACGCGCCGTGCGAACAGCTCGCGCCCGTCCTCCAGCGCGACGCCGATCGCCTTCCCGCCATCGACCAGCACCCTGGCGACCGGCGCGTCGGTCATGATCTCCACGCCTTGCGCTTCGCAGGCCTGGCGCATCGCGCCCGTGATCGCGCCCATGCCGCCGATCGCATGGCCCCAGGCGCCCTTGACGCCGTTCACTTCGCCGAAGACGTGGTGGAGCAGTACGTAAGCCGAGCCGGGCGTGTCGGGGCTGGCGTAGTTTCCCACCACAGCGTCGAAGCCGAACGCCGCCTTGATCGGATCGCTCTCGAACCAGCCGTCGAGGAATGTCCGCGCGGACTTCACGAACAGGTCGAGCAGGTCGCGCTGGCCTTCCAGCCCCAGCTTCGCCATCCGCCGGCCCGGCCCGATCCCGCGCAGCAGCTCCGACCAGCCGCCCCCCGCATTGGGCGGCGTCTGCAGCGCCAGGTCGCGTAGCACGTCGGCGATTCCCTCCAGCGAATCATAATAGGCCGGCAGCGTCGCCGCGTCCTTCGCCGAGTATTTCGCGACTTCCGCCTGGGTCCGCTCAAGTCCGCCGCCGAGCTTCAGATAATTGCGGTCGTCGAGCGGCAGGAAATTGGAGATTGGGCGATGCACGACGCGCAGCCCCCAATCGTGCAGCCGCATGTCGCGGATGACTTTCGATTGCAGCAGGCTGACCGTGTAACTCGCCGTCGAGTTGCGGAAGCGGGGATGGAATTCCTCCGTCACCGCCGCGCCGCCAACGATGTGCCGGCGCTCGACCACCAGCACCCGCAGGCCTGCGCGGGCGAGGTACCAGGCACAGGTCAGCCCGTTATGCCCGCCGCCGATGATCAGTGCGTCGTGAATGACACCCTCCCGTCATGCCGGACTTGATCCGGCATCCACCTTCTTATTGCTGCCGTCGTAGAAGGCAGGTGGACCCCGGATCAAGTCCGGGGTGACGGTGAAGGATCAGGCGGCTTCCGCCATTTCCCCCAGCGCCGCCTTGACTGCCGCAACCGCTTCCGCCGCCTGCGCACCGTCCGGCCCGCCGCCCTGCGCCATGTCGGGACGGCCGCCGCCGCCCTGACCGCCCAGGGCCGCGACCGCCAGCTTCACCAGGTCGACCGCGTTGCGCTTTGCAGTCAGGTCGTCGGTCACGCCGACCGCGACCGAGGCGCGGCCGTCATTGACCGCGACCAGCACGGCCACACCCGATCCGACCCGCGCCTTCAGCTCGTCGACCGCACCGCGCAGACCCTTCGGGTCCAGCCCTTCGACGACCTGGCCGATGAAACCGTGGCCGCCGACCTGCTCCGGCCCGGCCGCATCGGCCTTGCCGCCGCCGCCCAACGCCAGCGCCTTTTTCGCGTCGGCCAGTTCGCGCTCCAGCCGGCGGCGCTCCTCGATCAGCGCCGCGACGCGGGCCGGCACGTCTTCGGGCGAGGCCTTCAGCGCCGAAGCCGCTTCGCGCAGTCGCTCGTCGCGAGCGGTCAGCCATTGGCGCGCCGCTTCGCCGGTCAGCGCTTCGATCCGGCGCACGCCCGACGAGACCGCGCTTTCGGAGACGATCTTGAACAGCGCGATGTCGCCGGTCGCGGAGACATGGGTGCCGCCGCACAGCTCGACCGAATAGGCGTCGCGGCCCATCGTCAGCACGCGCACCTCGTCGCCATATTTCTCGCCGAACAAGGCCATCGCGCCCGCCGCGATCGCATCGTCCGGCGTCATCAGCCGGGTCGAGACCGTCTCGTTCGCGCGGATCTGCGCATTTACATCCGCCTCGACGTCGGCGATCTCCTGCGCGGTCAGCGCCGACGGATGCGAGAAGTCGAATCGGAAGCGGTCGGCCGCGACCAGCGAGCCCTTCTGCGTAACATGGCCGCCCAGCCGCTTGCGCAGCGCCGCGTGCAGCAGGTGGGTGGCGGAGTGGTTCGCGCGGATGCGATCGCGCCGCTCGGCATCGACGATCAGATGCACGGTGTCGCCGATCGCGACCTCGCCATTCTCGATCACCATGTGATGCGCGTGCAGCCGTCCGAGCGGCTTGGTGGTGTCCTCGACAATGGCTCGCAGCCCCTTGTCGCCGGTGACGATGCCGGCATCGCCCATCTGGCCGCCGCTCTCGGCATAGAAAGGCGTCTGGTTGGTCAGCAGCACGACCTTCTCGCCGGCCGACGCATGCTGCACCGGCTGGCCGTCCTTCACGATCGCGACGACCTCGCCTTCGCCTGTCGTGCCGGTATAGCCGATGAACTCGGTCGATCCGTTCGCTTCGGCCAGATCGAACCACACATCCTCCGACGCCTTCGCGCCTGAGCCCTTCCACGCCGCCCGCGCAGCCGCCTTCTGCTCGGCCATCGCTTCGTCGAAACCCGGCCGGTCCACGCCGAAGCCCTGGGCGCGCAGCGCATCCTCGGTCAGATCATAAGGGAAGCCGTATGTGTCGTAGAGCTTGAACGCGACCGCGCCGGGCAGCGTGTCGCCGGGCTTCATGCTGCCGATCGCCTCGTCGAGCAACCTGAGCCCGTTCGCCAGCGTCTGGCGGAAGCGCGTCTCTTCCTGCGCCAGCGTCGCCTCGATCAGCGGCTGCGCGCGCACCAGTTCCGGATAGGCGCCGCCCATTTCCGCGACCAGCGACGGCACCAGCCGGTGCATCAGCGGTTCCTTGGCGCCCAGCAGATGGGCATGCCGCATAGCGCGGCGCATGATCCGCCTGAGCACATAGCCGCGGCCTTCGTTGGCCGGCAGCACGCCGTCCGCGACAAGGAAACCCGACGCGCGAAGGTGGTCGGCGATCACGCGGTGGCTCGCCTGGTTCGCGCCGGTCGTTGCGGTGCCGGTCAGTGCGCCGCTTTCCGCGATCAGTGCCTTGAACGTGTCGGTGTCGTAATTGTCGTGCACGCCCTGCAGCACGGCCGCGATCCGCTCCAGCCCCATGCCGGTGTCGATCGACGGCTTGGGCAGGTTGCCGACGATCTCGTTCGCTTCCTGCTCGAACTGCATGAAGACGAGATTCCAGATCTCGGTGAAGCGGTCGCCGTCCTCGTCGGGGCTGCCGGGCGGGCCGCCGGGGATGTGCTCGCCATGATCGTAGAAGATTTCGGAGCATGGGCCGCACGGACCGTTGTCGCCCATCGCCCAGAAATTGTCCTTGGTCGGGATGCGGATGATCCGGTTTTCGGGCAGCCCGGAAATCTTCTTCCAGAGATCGAACGCCTCGTCGTCGGTGTGATAGACGGTCGCCAGCAGCCGGCTGGGATCGAGGCCCCATTCCCGCGTGATCAGCGTCCAGGCGAGCGAAATGGCCCGTTCCTTGAAATAATCGCCGAAGGAAAAATTCCCCAGCATTTCGAAGAAGGTATGGTGTCGCGCAGTGTAGCCGACATTGTCCAGGTCATTATGCTTGCCGCCCGCGCGGACGCACTTCTGCGAGCTGGTGGCGGTCGAATAGGGCCGCGTCTCGAGGCCGGTGAACACGTTCTTGAACGGCACCATGCCGGCGTTCACGAACATCAGCGTCGGATCGTTCTGCGGCACCAGCGGCGCGGAAGGCACGCGCGCATGCCCTTCGCCCTCGAAAAACTCCAGAAAACTGCGCCGGATATCGTTGGTCGAACTCATGGGCGCGATGTAAGGGAGCGGCCCCCGCTGGGCAAGCAGAGCGAGCGGCCGGCGCGATCAGGTCGCGAACAGCATCGAATCGTCTGCGAACGCCTTGAATTCGAGCGCGTTGCCGCTGGGATCGCGGAAGAACATCGTCGCCTGTTCGCCGATCTGGCCCTTGAAGCGAATATGCGGCTCGATCCCGAACGGGATGCCCGCAGCGGTCAGCCGGTCGGCGAGCGACTGCCAATCGGACATGGTCAGCACCACTCCGAAATGCGGCACCGGCACGTCGTGACCGTCGACCGGATTGCTGATGTCCATCGCTCGCGCGGCTTCGTCCAGATGCGCGACGATCTGGTGGCCATAGAGGTCGAAGTCGATCCATCGATCGGAGCTCCGGCCTTCGGGACAACCGAGCAAATCGCCATAAAAGGCGCGGGCCGCATCGAGGTCGTGGACCGGGAAGGCGAGATGAAAGGGTCTCATGGCCGGGCAAGCTCCACACAGGCTTCCATATCCGGCGCGGACTTCGGATCGGCCGCGATCGCTTCGCGCGCCAGCGTCAGCTCACGGTCGCCCTCCGCCTCGCTCTTGCCCGCCGCGCGAAGCTCGGTGCGAGCGCGGTCTTCCACCAGCGCGGCGATCGTCATCAGGTCCATCGCCGTCTTGCTCATCCCCTCGCGCTTGTGGACGTCATCGGCGGCAAGCTTTAAAAGTCCGGCGCACTCGATGGTGCTTGGCGGCGGCAGCGGCGGGGCAAGCGTGTTCATCATCGGAACGCAGCTTTCCGCTCCCGCGATCGGCAGCTCGGCCGTCTTGCCCGCATCCTTCTGGACAGTCGCGACCTGTTGCAGAATCAGATCGCGAACCTGTTCCTGCGTGCGGCCGGTGTCCTTGACCAGCCCATCCCCGACCACCTGCGCAAAGCGCGCACCTTGGCGAACGAGCGGCGGCAGCGACGAGGCCGCCGCGGTGCGACGCTGCTGCTCGCCCGCAACGATGGCGAGCACGGCGACGCACCGGAGCTGCTGCGCCTGAACATCGGTGAGCGGCGGCGGCGAAGACGCGGCGGCAAGCGCCATGGCGAAAGCAAGCATCGGCATGCTCTTACGCGCGATTGCATCGCCCGCAAAGGCGCGCGATAGCGCCGCGGTGCTCCGTTATCCGAAGCTTCTCGCGCTGGCCGCAGGCGCGCTGTCGGCGACCGGCTTCGCGCCGCTCGATCTCTGGGCAGTCACGCTGCTGTGCTTCGCTTTGCTGATCCACCTGCTCGCAGCCGCTCCTGGCTGGCGGAGCGCATTCTGGCGGATGTGGCTGTTCGCGCTTGGCCACTTCACCGTCGGCCTGAACTGGATCGCCCACGCCTTCACCTATCAGGACGCGATGCCCCACTGGTTCGGCTATGGCGCCGTCGTCGCGCTGTCGCTGTATCTTGCCGTGTTTCCGGCAATAGGGGCAGTGGCGGCTTGGTTGATCGAACACAAAGCCCCGTTCGCTTCGAGCGAAGTCGAGAAGCGCGAGCTCCGAACCAAGCGTGTCTCGACTTCGCTCGACACGAACGGGGTTTCTCTTGTCATCCTTTTAGCCGCCGCCTGGATCGCGACCGAATGGCTGCGCGCCACCCTGTTCACCGGCTTTGCCTGGAACCCGCTCGCGGCGATCTGGGTGCCGGTGCTGCCGGTCGCCCAGGCCGCGCAATGGATCGGGACCTACGGGCTCTCCGGCCTGACCGTGCTCGCGGCCGGCGGCCTGGCGTTGCTGGTCAACCGCCGCTGGATCGGTGCGCCCCTGATCGCGCCTCTGCCCGTGTTGGCCCTGCTGCTGTGGCCGGGCACGGCGGCGCCCGGACCGCTGACGGTACGCATCGTCCAGCCGAACGTCAGCCAGGACGAAAAACAGGATATCGACTCCCAGGCCGATCACATCCGGCAGCTGGTCCGCATGTCCGGGCCGCCTGGCGCTTTGCCGCGGCTGCTGCTCTGGCCGGAAGCGGCAATCGACAATGGCTATCTTCTGGCCGAAGATCCGGGGCTGCGCAGCTATCTCGCTAAGAGTCTCGGCCCGCGCGACGTGCTGCTGACCGGCGGCATCGCGCTCGAATATGACCGGCAGGGCGGCGCGATCGGCGGGCGCAACAGCGTGTTCGCGCTGGGGCCGGACGCGCGCATCCTCGCCCGCTACGACAAGGCGCATCTGGTGCCCTATGGCGAATATCTGCCGATGCGCACCATCCTGGCGCCGCTCGGCCTGTCGCGGCTGGTGCCGGGCAGTCTCGATTTCTGGCCGGGCCCAGGGCCGAAAACATTCGACATTCTCGGCGTCGGCCCGATCGGCTTCCAGATCTGCTACGAGATCATCTTCTCGGGGCAGGTGATCGATCCGGCGCACCGCCCGGTCTTCCTGTTCAACCCGTCGAACGATGCCTGGTTCGGCAGCTGGGGCCCGCCTCAGCATCTGGCGCAGGCGCGGCTGCGCGCGATCGAGGAAGGCATGACGATCGTGCGTGCCACGCCCACCGGCATCTCCGCCGTGATCGGGCCCGAAGGAAGGCTGAAGGGGGCGATCGGGCTTGGCAGGCAAGGCGTGCTCGACCTGCGCTTGCCGGCCGCGCTGCCGCCGACGATCTTCGCCCGTTTCGGCAACCTGCTGCCGGCGCTGCTGGCGCTCGTTCTCGCTGCTTTGGGCGTTGTCATCCGCCTCCGCCGCCGCTAGAGGCGTGCACACATAAACATATCTTTATATGCGGGCTTCGCGCCTGCCTTCAGCACAGGACCGATGATGCGTTCCAACTATCTCTTCACGTCCGAATCGGTGTCCGAAGGCCATCCGGACAAGGTCGCCGACCAGATTTCCGACGCCGTCGTCGATCTGTTCATCGGCCGCGACCCCGTCGCCCGCGTCGCCTGCGAGACGATGGTCACGACGCAGCGGATCGTGCTGGCCGGCGAAGTGCGCTGCGATCAGGAGCTGTTCCCGTCGCTTGCCGAGATCGAGCAGGCCGCGCGCGATACGGTGAAGCGCATCGGCTATGAACAGCACGGCTTTCACTGGCAGACGGCCGAGTTCGCCTGTCACCTGCACGGCCAGTCCGCCCACATCGCCCAGGGCGTCGACGAAAGCGGCAACAAGGACGAAGGCGCGGGCGACCAGGGCATCATGTTCGGCTTTGCCTGCGACGAGACGCCGGACCTGATGCCGGCCACGCTCTATTATTCGCACCGCATTCTCGAGAAGATGGCCGCGGACCGTCACAGCGGCGCGGTCGATTTCCTCGAGCCCGACGCGAAGAGCCAGGTCACGCTCCGGTACGAGGACGGCCGTCCCGTCGGCGCGACCGCGCTCGTCGTATCGACGCAGCACAGCAAGGCGCTGTCCAACGATGCGGGCCAGAAGCGGCTTCGCGACTATGTGATGGCCGTCTTCGAAGATGTGCTGCCCGACGGCTGGATGCCTGCGGACCAGAGCCAGATCTACGTCAACCCGACAGGCCTGTTCGAAATCGGCGGCCCGGACGGCGACGCGGGCCTCACCGGCCGCAAGATCATCGTCGACACTTATGGCGGCGCGGCGCCGCACGGGGGCGGCGCGTTCAGCGGCAAGGACCCGACCAAAGTCGACCGCTCGGCCGCCTATGTGTCGCGCTATCTCGCGAAGAACATCGTCGCCGCGGGCCTCGCGAAGCGCTGTACGATCCAGCTCAGCTACGCAATCGGCATTGCCGAGCCGCTGTCGCTCTATGTCGACACGCACGGCACCGGCACTGTGGACGCGGCGAAGATCGAAGCGGTGCTGCCGCAGCTGGTCAAGTTGACGCCCAAGGGCATCCGCACGCACCTTGGCCTCAACAAACCGATCTACCTGCCGACCGCCGCATATGGTCATTTCGGCCGCAAGCCTGAGGGCGACCTGTTCAGCTGGGAACGCACGGACCTGGTCGATCAGCTGAAGCAGGCGCTCGCCTGATCGCCTGATCCCGGCCAGACACGATAGGAGCCCCGTCGCACGTGCGGCGGGGCTCTGTTCGCTTCAGGGGCTTGTGTTCTCGCGGATCGGCAGGGAACCGTCCGCAAACGGAGAAACCCCCACGGCGCGCTCACGGCTCACTCGTTTCGCAACCGCAGCGACGAAACGAGCCGTTTGCATGACGAACCGCCCAAATAAACGTTAATTCTGAATGAACCGGAGTGAGCGCTCATCGTTCTAGGGACGGCTGGAAAGGTTAACGCCAGCTTTCCGAATTGAGCGGGGGTCGTTCGCTCAGGGAGTTATGAGCATGAAAAGATGGGTCTTGGCCGCAGCAGCGGCGATTGCGTTCGCAGGTCCTGCGAGCGCGGCAGTTATCACATTGGCAAGCACGACGGACAATGGCTCCGACGATTTCACCTGGAGCTATCAGGGCACTCTGGGCCCGGATGAAGGTGTGCGGTCGGGCGACCGGCTGATCATCTTCGATTTTGCCGGCTATATCGACGGTTCGATCTTCACGCCGTCGGCCAATGTGGTCGGCAGCGTCGAGAATTCGTCGAGCGGCGCGTTCGTGACGCCGGGCTTCAACGACGATCCCAACATCACCAACCTGGTGTTCACCTATGTCGGGCCGGACTTCCGGAACACGGGCGGACCGCTGATGCCGTTCGACTTCGACGGCCTCGGCGCGCATTCGACCTTCGGCAACCAGACGCTGGATGCGTTCTTCACCTTGACGACGAAGAACAATCCGGACGGCGTGCCGGGCGGCTCCAACACCGCCGTGTTCACGCTCGGCCAAGTGACCGTGCCCGTCTCGGCCGTTCCCGAACCGGCGACCTGGGCGATGCTGATGGGCGGGTTCGGCCTGCTCGGCGCCGCCACGCGCCGCCGCAGCCGCGTCACGCGCGTCGTCGCCTGAACGCACCCCTGCGAGGAGGAAGGCCGGCTGTCGCAAGACGGCCGGCCTTTTTCGTGCTAAATCCGCTCCGCGCTCGCCACCGCGTCGGCCGCGCGGAGCGCCGCAAGAATGCGGACCAGGTGCTGCAGGTCATGCACCTCCAGATCGACCTGGAAGGTGTGGAACGCGCCGTCGCGGTTGGTGAGCCGCAGGTTCAGGATGTTGGACTTGTGGGCGCCGAAGATCCCGCTCATCACCGCAAGTGCTCCCGGCTCATTTTTCAGCACCACGTTCAGCCGCGCGGTCCCGCCGTCCGATTTGTCGCCCCATGCCAGATCGACCCAATCGGCATCGACTCCGTCCGCCAGGTTCGCGCAGTCGATCGTGTGCACCTGGATCGCCTCGTCCGGCCGCCTGAGCCCGACGATGCGGTCGCCCGGGACCGGATGGCAGCATTGCGCCAGGTCGAACGCGACGCCCGGCGTCAGCCCCTTGATCGAGATCGCCTCGCGCTGGGCGGGGGGCTTGGCGGCGATGTCGCCGCCGGCCGATCCCGGCATCAGCGCTTCCATCAGCGCGACGTCGCCGATCGTTCCACGCGCGACCGCGATCATCAGGCTCGCCTCGTCGGGCACCTTCAGCCGCTGCAGCGCGTTGCGGAGCGCGTCCTCGCCCAGCTGCGCCGGCAGCCGCTGGACGATTTCGTCGTAGAGCTTGCGGCCGAGCGCGATCAGCTCGTCGCGTTCCTTGTGGCGCACGAAGCGGCGGACGGCGGCACGCGCCTTGCCGGTCACGACGAAATTGAGCCAGCCGGGCTGCGGCTCCTGCGCTTTCGATTTCAGGATCTGCACCTGGTCGCCATTCTCGATCGGCGTGCGCAGCGGCACCACGCGGCCGTTGACCTTCGCGCCCACGGTCTGGTCGCCCAGATCGGTGTGCACGGCATAAGCGAAGTCGACCGGCGTCGCGCCCTTGGGCAGCTGGATCAGCTCGCCCTTCGGCGTGAACGCGAAGATGCGGTCCTGGTACATCGCCATCCGGGTGTGCTCGAGCAGCTCTTCCGGGCTTTCGGCGGTGTCGAGGATTTCGATCAGGTCCCTGATCCAGCGGACCTGCGTGTCCGGCTTTTCATGGGCCTGTTTGTATGCCCAGTGCGCCGCGAGGCCGTATTCGGCCTGGGCGTGCATATCGGCCGATCGGATCTGGATTTCGATCCGCATGTTCTCGGCATGGATGACGCTGGTGTGGAGCGAGCGATAGCCGTTGCGCTTCGGCGTCGAGATATAGTCCTTGAACCGCCCCGGCACCATCGGCCAGCGCGCGTGGATCACGCCCAGCGCCTTGTAGCAGTCCTGCGTCGAGGGCACGATCACCCGGAACGCCATCACGTCCGACAATTGCTCGAAGCTGATGTGGCGCTCGGCCATCTTGCGCCAGATCGAATAAGGGTGCTTCTCGCGCCCCGTTACCTCCGCTTCGATGCCGTTGCGGTTCAGCAGCAGCTTCAGGCCAGAAGCGATCCGCGCGATCCGGTCGCCGCCGCCTTCGTGCAATTGCTCCAGCCGCTTGGTAATCGACTCATAGGCTTCCGGCTCTAGCTGCCTGAACGCGAGCGTCTGCATCTCGTTCATGAACTCGTACATGCCGATCCGCTCGGCGAGCGGGGCGTAGATATCCATCGTTTCGCGGGCGATGCGGCGGCGCTTCTCCTCGTCCTTGATGAAGTGGAGCGTGCGCATGTTGTGCAGCCGATCGGCGAGCTTCACCAGCAGCACGCGGATATCGTCGGACATCGCCAGCAGGAATTTGCGCAGGTTTTCGGCGGCGCGCTGGTTCTCGGTCTGCGCCTCGATCTTCGACAGCTTGGTGACGCCGTCGACCAGCCGCGCGACATTGGCGCCGAATTTGGCGACGATCTCCTCGTGCGTGGCGACCGTGTCCTCGATCGTGTCGTGCAGGATGGCGGTCGCGATCGTCTCGTCGTCGAGGCGCAGGTCCGTCAGGATGCCGGCGACTTCGATCGGATGGCTGTAATAGGGATCGCCCGAGGCGCGCTTTTGCGTGCCATGCGCCTGCATCGAGAAGACATAGGCGCGGTTGATCAGCGCCTCGTCCGCCTCCGGATCGTAACTCTTGACCCGCTCGACCAATTCATACTGCCTCAGCACGGATACAAGATCGGGGGACGGAGGCGCGAACGCAACAGAGTAATTACCGGATAGCGCATCCTGAGACCGTATCCAGCATTCCCAGCACTTGATACGCTGGTTGCGAGAAGAAGGGGCTTACATGTCATCCTTATGGGAACGCGTTTTCAGGAGCCGCAAACCCGAACCAGGGATTTCAACCGATGCCGCATTTCACGAGCAGATTGGGTGGGTGCGCGACTATATTCGCCGCGATGTGGCAGCCGGGTTCTATGACGATGATGCGGTTCTGACCAACGCCGTTGCCGCGTTCGAGGATGAACTAGGCCGTGGACCCATAAACGGGAATGACCGACATCGAGTGGAAAGCTGACGTGGGTTAGCTGTTCGACGCCGGAGTGTCGTATCCGCCAAAGGGACCAAATACGGTTCGGTATTCAGCCATGCTTTCATAGAACTC
>NZ_DASTXI010000066.1:0-14415 GCF_035758555.1 Sphingomonas sp.
AAACGTCAGGAAGGATGCGGGCATGATCGAATCGGTGGACGTGCTGGTGGTGGGCGCCGGGATTTCCGGCATCGACGCGGGCTATCACTTGCAGGCCTATGCGCCGGGCAAGAGCTACCTGATCTTGGAAGGGCGCGACGAGCTTGGTGGAACATGGGATCTGTTCCGCTATCCGGGCATCCGCTCCGATTCGGACATGCACACGCTGGGCTTCTCCTTCCGGCCGTGGAAGGAAGCCAAGGCGATCGCGGACGGCCCGTCGATCAAGAACTATCTGCGCGAAACGGCCGAGCATTACGGCATCGACAAGCATATCCGCTACCAGCACCGGGTGAAGCGCGCGTCCTGGGATTCGGGCACGGCGCGCTGGACGGTCGAAGTCGAGCGCGGCCCGGACCGCGAGGCCGCGACCTATTCGGCCAATTTCCTCTTCATGTGCAGCGGCTATTACAATTACGGCGAGGGCTTCACGCCGGAGTTCCAGGGCCGCGAAGATTTCCGTGGGCAGATCGTCCATCCCCAACACTGGCCCGAGCAGCTGGACTATAAAGGCAAGCGCGTCATCGTGATCGGCAGCGGCGCGACCGCGGTCACGCTCGTCCCGGAAATGGCGAAGGAAGCGGCGCATGTTACGATGCTGCAGCGATCGCCGACCTACATGGTCTCGCGCCCCAGCCAGGACAAAATCGCAAACGCGCTCAGGAAAGTGCTGCCGTCGAAGCTCGCTTATGGCCTGACGCGCTGGAAGAACGTGCTGCTCGGCATGTATTTCTACAAAAAGACACGGACGAATCCCGAAGGCGTCAATGCCTGGGTGCTGGAACGCGTGAAGGCGCTGCTGCCCGAAGGCTATGACATGGCGCATTTCACGCCGAGCTATAATGTCTGGGATCAACGTCTCTGCCTCGTGCCCGACGACGACCTGTTCGCAGCGATTCGGAGCGGCTCGACCGAGGTGGTGACCGGGCACATCGACCGCTTCACGCCGAAGGGCATCCTGCTGAAGGATGGCCGCGAGCTCGAAGCCGATGTCATCGTCACTGCGACCGGCCTCAATGTCCAGCTGCTGAGCGGCGTCGCCTTCACCGTCGATGGCGAGCAGGTCGAGCTCGCGAAGACGATGACCTACAAGGCGATGATGTTCTCGAGCGTGCCGAACCTCGCTACCTCGTTCGGTTACACCAATGCGTCCTGGACGCTGAAGGCTGACCTGACCTGCATGTATGTGGCGCGGCTGCTGAACCATATGGACCGCACCGGCACCCAGATCGCGACGCCGGTGCTCGACGATCCGGAGGTCGAGGAACAACCCTGGCTCAGCTTCACCTCAGGCTATGTCCAGCGCGCGTTGGACAAATTGCCGAAACAGGGCTCGAAACGGCCTTGGCGCGTACACCAGAATTACGCGCTCGACATGCTCGACCTGAAATTCGGCAAGGTCGAGGACGGCGCGATGACCTTCCGCAAGGCCGGCGCGGTGCGCCGGGACACGACGCCGGAGCTGATGGCGGCGGAGTAAAACGCCTCAGGCTGGAACATAGATAGAACATTGGTGTATCTGGTCCGACGATTCGGCCATGTACACGGAACTCAACGTCTCTACCCATTTCAGCTTCCTGCGCGGCGTCTCTAGCGCGAAGGAGCTGTTCGCGGCGGCTGCGCTGCTCGGCTACGAAGCGATCGGCATCACCGATCGCAACACGGTCGCAGGGCTGGTCAAAGCCCTTGTCGCCGCCGAGGCAACGGGCGTCCGGCTGGTCGCCGGCTGCCGGCTCGACCTGATGGACGGAACCGGCCTGCTGGTCTGGCCGGAAGACCGCGCCGCCTGGTCGCGTCTCACGCGGCTGCTGACGATCGGCAAGGGCCGCGTCGACCGCAAGAAGGGCGAAAAGGGCCAGTGCTTTCTCCATTGGGAGGACGTCGCGGCATGGAGCGACGGACTGGTGGCGGCGCTGGTTCCGGAGGAAGCAGATCGCGTCACCGGAATTGCGCTCGCGCAAATGGTGGGCATTTTCGGCGACCGCGCGCATCTGGCGCTTTCCCATCGCCGCCGTCCGGGCGAGGCCGCGCGATTGCACGCGCTCGATACGTTGGCCCGGCGCTACGGAGTGCGGCCGCTTGCGACCGGCAACGTGCTCTACGACTGCCCCGACAAGCGGATGCTGCAGGACGTGGTGACCGCGATCCGCGAACATTGCACGATCGACGAACTGGGTTTCCGCCGCGAACGCTATGCCGATCGCTACCTCAATAGGCCGAAGGAGATGGAGCGGCGGTTCGCCCGCTTTCCGGATGCGGTGCGCGCGAGCGTCGATATCGCCGCACGCTGCACTTTCTCGCTTCGCGAGCTCAGCTACCAATATCCCGACGAGATCGTCATGTCCGGCCGCACGCCGCAGGACGCGCTTGAAAAGCTGACCCGCGAGGCCCTGCACGCCAAATTCCCGGCCAAGCCGAAAGAATATTCCGACCTCCTCGAACATGAACTGAGACAGGTCGCGAGCTGGCGCTACGCTCCCTACTTCCTGACCGTCCATTCGATCGTTCAATATGCCAGGAGCCAGGGCATTCTTTGCCAGGGCCGGGGATCGGCCGCGAATTCGGTGATCTGCTTCGTGCTGGGCATCACCTCGATCGATCCCATCCAACACAAATTGCTGTTCGAACGCTTCCTCTCCGACGCGCGCGACGAGCCGCCCGACATCGACGTCGATTTCGAGCATGAGCGGCGCGAGGAAGTGATCCAGTGGATTTACGAAACCTACGGCCATTCGCATGCCGCGCTGGCGGCCGTGGTCAGCCGTTTCCGCACGCGAGGCGCAGTACGCGAAGTCGGCAAGGCGCTGGGCCTGTCCGAAGACGTGACAAGTGCGATTTCGGGCCAGATCTGGGGCTGGTCGAGCGACGGCGTTGCCGAGCGGCATGTCGAACAGCTTGGGCTCGACCTCAACGAGCCGCGGCTCGCGCTGGCATTGGAGCTGAGCCGCCAGCTGATCGACACGCCGCGGCATATGAGCCAGCATCCCGGCGGCTTCGTGCTCACTCGCGACAGGCTCGACGATCTCGTGCCGATCGAACCCGCGACGATGAAGGATCGCCGCGTCGTCGAATGGGAGAAGGACGATCTCGAAGAGCTGAAGATCATGAAGGTCGACGTGCTGGGGCTCGGCATGCTCGGCTGCATGCGCCGCGCGTTCGACCTGCTGGAGGAGCATAAGGGCCAGCGCCTGACGCTCGATTCACCCGTGCTGCAGACGGATGACTCAAAGGTCTACGAGATGATTTCGAACGCCGACACGCTTGGCGTCTTCCAGATCGAAAGCCGGGCGCAGATGTCGATGCTGCCGCGCCTGAAACCGAAAGAGTTTTACGACATCGTCATCCAGGTTGCGATCGTGCGGCCGGGGCCGATTCAGGGCGACATGGTTCACCCCTATCTCCGACGGCGCGAGGGGAAAGAGAAGCCGGAATATCCGAAGCAGGAGCTGAAGGACGTTCTCGAAAAGACGCTCGGCGTGCCGCTGTTCCAGGAGCAGGCGATGAAGGTCGCGATCGTCGGCGCTGGTTTCAGCCCTGCCGAAGCAGACCAACTCCGCCGTGCCATGGCAACGTTCAAATCCAGAGGGGGCGTCGACAAATTACGTGACAAAATGATCGGGGGCATGCTCGCGAACGGCTACACGCGCGACTTTGCGGAACGGACGTTCAAGCAGATCGAGGGTTTCGGAAGCTATGGTTTTCCCGAAAGCCACGCCGCCAGCTTCGCCAAGATCGCCTACGCTTCGTCCTGGATGAAATGCCACCATCCGGAAATCTTCTGTGCCGCCCTGCTCAATGCGCAGCCGATGGGTTTCTACGCGCCGGCCCAGATCGTCCGTGATGCGCGCGAGCACGGCGTGGAGGTGCTGCCGCCCTGCGTGAATGCGAGCCGGTGGGATTGCACGCTGTCAGGAGACGCGGAACGCAAATCGGTGCGTCTGGGCCTGAGGCTGGTCAAAGGTCTCTCGGAAGATCACGGCGCCCTTGTCGCCATCGCCGCGATGGACGGGCCCTTCGTTTCGATCGAAGATGCCTGGCAACGATCGGGCGTGCCGGTCGCAGCCTTAGAGCGGCTGGCCGAAGCGGATGCCTTCGCTTGCCTCGGTCTCGATCGTCGCCAGGCGCTCTGGCAGGTACGGGGGCTCGGGCACACCGAGTTGCCCTTGTTCAGATCGGTCGAAGACCGGGAACCGGCCGTCACGCTCCGCCCGATGACGGAGGGACGCGAGGTGGTCGAGGACTACGGCACGATCCAGCTATCGCTCAGGCATCATCCGCTGCGCTTTCTGCGGCCGGAGCTGGAGCGCCGGCAGATCGTGCCCGCAGGCTGTCTCGCCAGATTGAAGGACGGCGCAAAGGTGACGGTCGCCGGCATCATCCTGGTCCGCCAGCGGCCCGGCAAAGGCAATGTCTGCTTCATCACGCTGGAGGACGAGACCGGCATCGCCAATGTCATCGTCTGGCAGCGCGATTTCGAACGGCAGCGGCGCGCGATCATGGGATCGGCCATGATCACCGTCCACGGCAGGCTACAGATCGAAGGCAAGGTGATCCACGTCGTCAGCGATCGGATCGAGGATTCGACGCCCCTGCTGCGCAAGGTCGGCGAGATGGACTTCCCTCATCACCACGGCCGGGGCGACGGTGCGAAGCACGCCGGCTCACCCGATCGCGGCGAGCTGATCCGGGTGAAGACGCGCGATTTCCATTGAGGCGCTCCCGACGGCACTCGTCCTCAGCGCAGCGCGCAGCGCGTAGTCGAAGGGCGCTGCTCCGAAATCACGCCCTTCGACTACGGCCTTCGGCCTCCGCTCAGGACGAGCGGAAGCCTTGCCTGCTCATTTGGTCCCCAAAATCGCCGGATCGTGCGTCTTGGCCCAGTTCGCTTCGCCGATGACATAGGCGCGGGCCGCTTCGGCGTCTGCCGGGCTCAGCACTTTCGCGAAGCTGACCATGCCGCGGTCGTGGAGCGCGCCGTCGATGACGATGCTCTTCCAGGTATCGGCATCGCCGAGCGCGCCGGAATGGCGGAGGTCGGGCGTCACGCCGCCGCTGACGGCGTTCGCGCCGTGGCAGACCTGGCAATAGCGGCCAAAGACCGCCTTGCCCTGTGCGACCTGCGCGGCGGGCGCCGTTGCCGGCGGCGGGTCGAAATTCATCGCCGCGTCTGCCGGCAGCGCGGGCAGTTGGCCCTTACCGTCCAGCTTCAGCACGATCAGCCGCGGGATGCTCGGCACCTTGTTCGCGGCGCCGCCGGCATAGCCCGAGGTCAGCGCCCAGGCACCGCCGCGGCTGGTCAGCAGCGCAACATATTGCACGCCGTCGATGCTGTAGGTCGACGGCGCCGCGAGCACGCCCGACTGCACCGGCAGCGACCAGAGCTGCTTGCCGCTGTCCGCCGCATAGGCGCGGAATTCGCCCAGCGCCGTGCCCTGGAAAACCAGGTTGCCCGCGGTCGCCAGCGTGCCGCCGTTCCATGGCGTCGAATAATCGACCCGCCACTTCGCCTTGCGCGCGACCGGGTCCCACGCGACGAGCGCGCCCTTGGTCGCTGCGATCGCCGCCTTGATGAAGGCGGGATCGGCCGGGAGCATCCCCTCGCTCATGTTCGCGCCGACATTGAAGCCGATCGCCTCGCGCGACGCGTCCTTCGCGGACAGCGGCGGGATGTAGCCGAAGCCGATGTCGTTGACCGGCAGGTAAACGAGCCCGGTCGCGGGCGAAAAGCTCATCGGCTGCCAGCTATGCGCGCCGATCGGCGCCGGGGCGGCCAGGAACGGCCTGCCGTTGGCGCCGTAGCGCGCTTCGGGGTTCTCGATCGGCCGCCAGGTCTTGGGGTCATAGCCGGTCGCCCAATTCACGGCCGTGAACATGTCGGCGGAAACAGGCTTTCCCGTCTCGCGGTCGATCACGAAGAAGAAGCCGTTTTTCGGGGCGTGCAGCAGCAGCTTGCGGCCGCCCAGCTCCGCCAGGATGATCGGCTGCGTCGCGGTATAGTCCCAGCTTTCGCCCGGCGTTTCCTGATAGTGCCATTTATAGGCGCCGGTGTCCGGATCGAGCGCGACGATCGACGACAGGAACAGATTGTCGCCCTGGCCTTCGCTGCGCACCTGATGGTTCCAGGGGCTGCCGTTGCCGACGCCGATATAGAGCTGGTCGAGCGCGGGATCGTAGACGATTGCGTCCCAGGCCGTGCCGCCGCCGCCCGACTGTTTCCACTGGCCGTTCGCGCTCCAGGTCTTGAAGGCCTTCGCCATGATCGGGTCGGATGCTTCGCCGTCCGGCTGCCCGGTCGGGTTGGGCACGGTGTAGAAGCGCCAGCGCTTCTTGCCCGTTGCCGCGTCATAGGCGGTCACATAGCCGCGCACGCCGAATTCGGCGCCGCCATTGCCGATGATCACCATGTCCTTCACGACCCGCGGCGCGCCGGTGATCGTATAGGGCTTGGCGGGGTCGGTGGTCTGCACGCTCCACAGCGGCTTTCCGGTCGCGGCATCGAGCGCGATCAGCCGTCCGTCGAGCGTGCCGAGATACAGCTTGCCCTTCCACACCGCGACGCCGCGATTGACGACGTCGCAACAGGCCTGGACGCCCTTGTCCCCTGCGACTTGCGGGTCATAGCTCCAGCGCGGCTCGCCGGTCACTGCATCATAGGCGAAGACCTTCGACCAGGGGCCGGTCACGTAAAGCACGCCATCGACCATTACCGGCGTCGACTCCACGCCGCGCGCATCGGGCAGGTCGGCGAACCAGGCGATGCCGAGCCGGCCGACGGTCGCGTCGTCGATCTGGGTCAGCGGGCTGAAGCGCTGCTCGTCGTAATCGCGGCCGACCGCCGGCCAGTCCGTCCCGTCGCCGCCCTTCGTCAGATAGGCGCCGTCGACCTTTGCCCCCGGCTTCCCGCCCGTCTGCGCATAAGCCGCGACCCCCAGCGCCAGCGCCGCCGCCGAAATCACGATCGCCCGCATCCCGATGCTCCCCTTTCAGGGGGACTGTGCTGCGATCGGGGGTGCACCGCAAGGGCGGTGCTGGACACATCCGTCCGCCCCTTGGTTATGTAGACGAAACGAAAGGGTGCAGCGAAACGGATGAATCATGACGCGTTGGTGATCGCGCTGATCGGCGTGCTGGGCATCGGGGCGCAGTGGGTCGCGTGGCGTACCGGATGGCCCGCAATCGCGCTGATGCTGCTGGCCGGCATTGTCGCCGGACCGGTGACGGGCGTGATCCATCCTGAGCAGGATTTCGGCAAGATGCTCGATCCTGCGATCTCGATCGCGGTCGCGATCATCCTGTTCGTCGGCGGCCTCAATCTCAATTTCCGCGAATTGCGGCACGCCGAAGGGGCGGTGGCGCGGCTGGTGCTGATCGGCGTTCCGATCAGCTGGGTGCTCGGCGCTCTGGCCTGCTATTATGTCGCGGGCCTGGTGTGGCCGGTCGCGATCCTGTTTTCGGGCATTCTTGTCGTGACCGGGCCGACCGTGGTGCTGCCGCTGCTGCGCCAGCTGAATATCGGGCCGCGCCCGCGCGCGATCCTCAAATGGGAAGCGATCGTCAACGACCCGATCGGCGCGCTGTTCGCGGTCATGACCTACGAATATCTGCTGAACGTGGAGAATGGCGCGACGCTGGCGAGCGTCGCGATTTCGCTGTGCGCGGCGGCGCTGGTGGCGGGGCTGATCGGCTTTTCCGCAGCGGCGCTGATCGGCTGGCTGTTCCCGCGCGGCGACGTGCCCGAATTCCTGAAGGCGCCGGTGCTGCTCGTCACGGTGATCTGCGCCTTCATGCTTGCAAACTTCCTGAAGCAGGAGACCGGGTTGCTGGCGGTGACGGTGATGGGCGTGTCGCTGGCGAACATGCGTCTCGCCAGCTTCCGCGACTTTCACAAATTCAAGGAGGATATCACCGTCCTGCTGGTCTCCGGCGTGTTCATCCTGCTGTCGGCATCGCTGAACCTTCAGGTGCTGCGCCAGTTCGAGATGCGCTTCGCGGCGTTCCTTCTGGTGCTGCTGCTCGTCGTGCGCCCGGCCACCGTGCTGATCAGCCTGGCCTTCTCGCGCCTGCCCTGGGCGGAACGGCTGTTCATCGCCTGGCTGGCGCCCCGAGGGATCGTCGCCGTAGCGGTGTCGGGGCTGTTCGCGCTTCGCCTGGGGGATCTCGGCTATGGCGACGGGGGCACGCTCGTCACGCTTTCGTTCGCGGTGGTGATCTCGACCATCGTCGCGCACGGCTTCACCGCCCGCCTGTTCGCAAGGCGGCTCGGAATCGAGAGCGATGCGGCCAAGGGGCTGCTGATCGTCGGCGCGACGCCCTGGAGCCTGTCGCTTGCCGCCCATCTGCGCAGCCTGGGCGTCGCCGTCATGGTCAGCGACACGAGCTGGCAGCGGCTGACGCCCGCGCGGGCGCAGGACATTCCGAGCTTTCACGGCGAAATCCTGGCCGAGGCGACCGAGGAACGGCTTGATCTGAGCCAGTTCCAGATGCTGGCGGCGACCAGCGACAACGAGGCGTACAACGCCCTGGTCTGCAACGAATTCGCGCCCGAAGTGGGGCGCGATTCCGTTTACCAGCTGGGGAGCGCCGCGGGCGACGATCCGCGCAGCCTGCCGGAAAAGCTGCGCGGCCGCGCGCTGTTCGCCACCGGGCTCGGCGTCGAGGATCTGGCGGCACGCGAAGCCGCCGGCTGGACCTTCCTGGCGACGGAAGTCGGCGAACCGACCGGGCTGGACGCGCTGAAGGCGGCGCTGCCGGAGCAAGCCGATCTGCTGCTGCTGATCCGCAAGGGCGGGGCGCTTCGCTTCTTCACTCACGCGTCGCGGCCGGCGCCGGAGCCTGGCGATATCGTCGTTTCCTATGCGCCCGCATCGGCTGCAGCGGAGGCTGAGATGCCTTCGTCCGCGCCCTCATTCGCTTCGGAGGTGACGAAATGACCCGTTGGCCGCACGTGAGTTTATGGCTGGGCTGCCTTGCCCTGACCGGATGCGGCGACGAGCCCGGACGGCAGCCGAACGCGGTGGCGACGAGGACGTCGCCTGCGCCCACTCCCGCCCCGACAGCGACCGAGGCAGCGCAGGAGTCGATCATGCGCCCGTCGGTCGTCGAAACGCCGACGCCAACGCCGCCGCCTGCTCCGGAGCCGGTCAACGCGACGGTGCTGTTCGATTCAAACGATGCGGCGCTCACCGATGCAGCCAGGGCGAGCCTCGACGAAGTCTTGGGCAGGATCGCCGCGATGGCCGGTCCGGTGACGATCCGCGGCCACACCGATTCACGCGGCAACGACGAAGCCAACAAGCGGATGTCGGAAAAGCGCGCGGAGGCCGTCCGCGACTATCTGGTGGAACACGGCGTGGCCGCGGCGCGCGTGACCACGATCGGGCTGGGCGAGGATCGGCCGGTCGCGCCCAACGCAACGCTTCAAGGCAAGGACGACGAAGCGGGGCGGCAACGGAACCGCCGCGTCCATATCGTTGCCGAGCCGGCAGAGGCTGCGGTGCCAGCCGCGCAGCCAAGCGACGGTCAGAAGTAAGGCGGCTTGTCCAGCCCGGCCGGGCTTTGGGTGAAAATCTCGCAGCCGGTTTCGGTGATGCCGACCGAATGCTCGAACTGGGCGGAGAGCGAGCGGTCGCGGGTCACGGCGGTCCAGCCGTCTTCCAGCACCTTGCAATCCGGACGGCCGATATTGATCATCGGCTCGATCGTGAAGAACATGCCGGGCCTAAGCTCCGGACCGGTGCCGGGCCGGCCGGCATGCACCACTTCCGGCGCATCGTGGAACAGCCGCCCGACGCCGTGTCCGCAGAAATCGCGGACGACGCCGTAACGGTGCTTTTCGGCGAAGGACTGGATCGCGTGGGCGATGTCGCCCAGCCGATTGCCCGGCTTCGCCTGCTCGATCCCCAGCATCATCGCTTCATAGGTGACGTCCACCAGCCGCCTCGCCTTCACGCCGACATTGCCGATCAGGTACATGCGGCTGGTGTCGCCGTGCCAGCCGTCGAGCAGCGGCGTCACGTCGACATTGACGATGTCGCCGTCCTTGAGCGTCCGTTCCGACGGGATGCCGTGACAGACGACGTGGTTGATCGAGATGCAGCTGGAATGGGTATAGCCGCGGTAGCCGAGCGTCGCCGGCACTGCGCCGCCGCGCAGCATTTGCTCGCGGATCATGTCGTCGATCGCCTGCGTCTCTACGCCCGGCACCATGTGCGGCGCGATCGCATCCAGGATCTCCGCTGCCAGCCGCCCCGCCTTGCGCATGCCCTCGAACCCTTCGGGCCCGTGCAGCTTGATCGCGTTGGTGCGCGTCGCGGCGGAATCGGCGTCGATATAGCTGGTCATGGCCGCAATGTAGCGATCGAGGCCTTAGCCGACAATGAAGCCGGCCGATTTCCCCAGCACCTCGGCGGTCGGGACCAGCCGAATGCCGTGCATCATGCCGAGATAGGCTTCGAAATAGGGCTTGTGGGTTGCACCGACGATCACCAGCCCGCGCACTCCGGGCCGATGCCCAAGCGCGGTGCGGATGTTCGCGACCATGTGCAGATTGCGTGCTTCCCACCCGGCCACATAGCGACGGCCATGCTTCTGCGGAGAGGAATCGCGGAACGCCCGGCCCATGTCGGACGCGACAGCCTCTTCTCCGGTCTTGGGCAGGTTCAGGAAGCGATAGTAAGCGAGCAAGGTCGCGCCATCCTTCAGCCCCTTTTCCATGGCTTCGGCCCTGATCCGGGACTGGGGTTTCGGTCCGCTGTTCCAGAGTTTCGGGATTGTCTGCTCGAAACCCGGCGGCGCCCCGTCCATGATGCGATCGGAAAGATGGTCGTCGACCGGGTATATGCGCTCGAGGCCGAGACGGGCGGCGAGCGCGGCGCCGACAAGATAATTTTCGTTGCGGCGGACGATCAGCTCGTCGAGCGCAGCCTTGAGCGGAGCATCGATGCTGTCGCCCTCGCGCCGTTCGGCAACCGGAAGCCGCAGCCACTGCACGGCCGCCGAGCCGAGATTGCCGGCAGCGGCGAACGTTGCCGCGAGACGGCGCCGCTCGCCTGGCAAAGGGGAGGTGCCGAGCCCCTCCACCGTCTTTTCCGCTTCCGCTTCAGCGGCCGGCATGTCGAGCCCGGTGGACTTCGCCGCCAGCGCAGACACGCGCTCGACGGTCTTGCAATAGTCGTTGGCGGTATCCGGCCAGTTCTTCTCATAAACGCGAAGCAGATGACATTCGGGACCGGACAGCCCTTCGATGGTGATAACCTGCGGACGCCACGCCGAGAGCCGGGCGAGCATCGGCTCCAGCCATTCGGGCTGGACGGACTCGATGCCAGAAAGGTGGGGACTTCCGAGCACCATCACCTCGGTCGGGTCGGAAACCGGCCAAGGGCCAGCAACCGTCGTCGCGCCCGCCGGCGACCCTGCCAGCAACACCCCTGAAAGCAACAGCCCGCTCATCCGGATCATCAGACTCTCCTTTGATGTTGGTGTATTATGACTGTAACGCACCTGCTGCAAGCCGCTGTTGCCTGGAACGTGGGCTGCGGTAAGGCGGAATGATGGATTCCGACCGTATCTGGACTGCCGGGCTCGTCATCATCGGCGACGAGATCCTGTCCGGGCGCACGCAGGACCGGAACATTTCCCAAATCGCGCTGTGGCTGAACCTGCAGGGCATAAGGCTGGGCGAAGTGCGTGTGGTCGGCGACACGGTGCCGGCCATTGTCGAGGCCGTGAACAGCCTGCGTGCGCACCACGACTATCTGTTCACGACCGGCGGCATCGGCCCGACCCATGACGACATCACCGTCGACGCGATCGCCGAAGCGCTGGGCGTGCCGGTCGTCGTCCATCCGCGCGCGCGGGCGATGCTGGAGAGCTACTATCGGAGCCGTGGCGGCATCACCGACGCGCGGCTGCGTATGGCGCGCGTGCCCGAAGGCGCGGAGCTGATCGAAAACCGCATGTCCGGCGCGCCCGGCATCCGTTTCGGCAATATCTTCATCATGGCGGGCGTGCCGAACATCACCGCGATGATGCTCGACGCACTGTCTGGCACGCTGGAGGGCGGCCGGCCGATGCTGTCGGAGACGGTCGGCTGCTGGGTTGCCGAAAGCGAAGTCGCCGACATGCTCGGCGCGACAGAAAAGGCGCATCCGGGCTGTCAGATCGGCAGCTACCCCTTTTTTCGCGACGGCAGGGTCGGCGCCAACTTCGTGATCCGCTCGACCGACCGGGCGGCGCTCGACGCCTGCCGCGCCGATCTGGCCGCTCGTCTCAGCGCGGCTGGCCGCGACCCCGTTCAGGGCGGCATCTGACGCCATGGCGAAATTCCTGCTGGGTTGGGAGCTGGGGGCGAATCGCGGTCATCTGGTCCGGATGGCCGATGTGGCGCGCCGGCTGGCCGCGGAAGGGCACGAGGTCGTGCTTGCTTCGCAGCGCCTGAGCCGCGATTTCGACCTGCCCGCCAACGTGCAGCTCTGGCAGGCGCCGATCTGGCCCCGGCTGCTCGGCAATGTCGGCGCGCTGGGCGGGCCGATGCCGAACACGATGGGCGACATCCTCGTCCGTGTCGGCCTCGATATTCAGGGCACGCTGCCGACACTTGTTCAGGCCTGGCGTCAGCTGCTCGATGCAATGCGACCCGACGCGGTCGCGGCAGATTTCGCGCCGGCTTTGCTGACGGCTGCGCGCGGGCGGATGCCCACGCTCGCAATGGGGCTCGCGTTCGACTCGGTGCCTTCGCATCTTGACGAATTTCCCAGCCTCACCGGCCAGCCCGCCGCCTATCCCGAAACGGGCGTGCTCGCGGCGGTCAACGCATCGATGGCCGCGGCCAGGCTGCAGCCGCTCGCCCACCTGCCGGAGATGTTCGGCGCCGATCATGCGCTGGCCGGCACTTTCACCGAACTCGACGTCTACGCCAGGTGGCGGTGGGAGCCCGTGGTCGCCCCGTCGGTGGCTCATCCGGTGGGAGAGGCGGGCGCCGGAGAGGAGGTCTTCCTCTATGCCGACGCGGCACTGCTGCGCACGCCGGCCCTGTGGGACGGTCTTGCGCGCTCGGGGCTTCCGGTCCGCGTCTATGCCCAGGGTGCGTCCGGAGTGCAGCAGGCGGAGCTCGCGCGGATGGGGTTCACGGTCGAGGCCGCGCCGATCCCGTTCGCCCGGATCGCGGAGCGCTCGCGCGTGGTGATGACCTATGGCGGGCTGGGCTTCACCAGCAGCGCGCTCGCCGCGGGCGTGCCGGTGGTCGTAGTGCATTACGACCTCGAAAAGGCGCTGACGGGCCAGGCGATCACGCGGCTGCAGCTGGGCGGCCATGTCTATGCCGGCTCGATCCAGCCCGAAGCGTTCGCGACGTCGCTACGCCAGCTGTACCAGAACGACAGTTTCCAGCGTCGCGCGCGCGAGCTGGCGCCGGGGTTCAGGGCGCGGCTGAGCCCGAGCCAGGAGGAACTGGCGGCGCGCTGGCTGATCGACGCGGCCGGCTAACCGAGGAGCGAAGCAATGGATTTCAGCCTGGTCGACGTGTTTGGGGTCGAAGATTTCAGCGGCAACCCGGTCGCGGTCGTGCATGGCGCGACGAGCCTCAGCCCCGACCAGATGCAGCGCATCACCCGCTGGCTGAACCTGTCGGAAACGACGTTCCTGCTGCCGCCGACCGACCCGCAAGCCGACTATCGCGTTCGCATCTTCACCCTCGACCGCGAGATGCCGTTCGCCGGCCATCCGACGCTCGGCACCGCGCATGCCTGGCTGGAGGCGGGCGGCGCGCCGCGCAATGCGGGCGTGGTGATCCAGGAATGCGGCGCCGGACTCGTTCCGCTCCGCCGCGACGGGGAGCGGCTCGCCTTCGCCGCGCCGCCCCTGATCCGCTCCGGCCCGGTCGACGAGGACAAGCTGGCCGAGATCGCAGGCGTGCTCGGCATTGCCCGCGACCGTATCCTCGATGCGGCCTGGGCGGACAACGGCCCCGGCTGGGCAGCGGTGCTGCTGGGCTCGGCGGAGGAAGTGTTGGCGCTCGAACCCGCGCGCTATCACCCGTCGCGGATGGAGATCGGCGTCGTCGGGCCTTATCCGGCCGGCCGTGATGCAGCCTACGAAATCCGCGCGATCTTCAGCGATCCGTTCGGAGGCCTGATCGAGGATCCGGTGACCGGCAGCCTCAACGCCTCGGTCGCGCAGTGGATGCTGGAGACCGGTCGCGTCACCGCGCCCTATCAAGCGAGCCAGGGCACGCGCCTGGGCCGGACCGGAAGCGTATCGATCACAGAGGCTGACGATCAGGTCTGGATCGGCGGCCGGACCAGGACGCTGTTCCGGGGCCGGTCGGCCTTCTGAGCGTCTGTAGCGGGTAGCGGGAATCGAACCCGCGCGTTCAGCATG
>NZ_DASTXI010000155.1:0-11596 GCF_035758555.1 Sphingomonas sp.
GGACTCTGGTGCGGACGCTGCGCGCGCGCGGCGTACGAACAATGCTGGTGTCCGGCGGCTTCACGACCTTTGCCGAGCGGGTGGCGGCCGATATCGGCTTCGACGCGTATCGGGCCAACCGGCTCGGGACGGACGGAGGCAGGCTGGACGGCACCGTGGAAGAGCCCATCCTGGGCGCCGACGCGAAACGCGCAGCGCTGCTGGAGCAGGGAATCGATCCGGCCGCGGCGATCGCGATCGGCGACGGGGCGAACGACGTGCCGATGCTGGCGGCGGCAGGCTTTTCGGTCGCCTATCACGGCAAGCCCGCGGCAGTGGCGGCAGCGGACGCGGCAGTGCGGTATGGCGACCTGACCGCGGTGCTGCACGGGCTTGGCGTGCCGCGCCGGGAGTGGGGCAAGGCCTCCCCTCCCTGAAAGGGAGGGGCTGCGGGTGGGTGTCGGCCGCAGGCCGAGCGAAACTCCGTCGTCCGGGTTTGACGCTCGCTGGCGCTCGCTACCCACCCCTAACCCCCTCCCTTTCAGGGAGGGGAATTACGAGCTCATATCCAGCGGCTCGCCCCTGAATTCGTCGATCGCTTCGAACAGCGCGGTGAGGGCGGCACGTTCTTCGGCGTCGATCTCCGGGCGCCAGATTTCGAACAGCAGCACCACCCGGCGGGACGCGCTGTCGTTCCACGCCTCATGCTCGATCGTGTCGTCGAAGATCAGCAGCTTGCCTTCCTCCCACCGCCGGACTTCGTTGCCGACGCGGAAGCGGCAGCCGTCCGGGACGATCAGCGGCAGGTGGCAGATCAGACGCGTGTTGATCAGCCCGTTGTGCGCGAAGATATGCGCGCCGGGCTTCAGCAGCGAGAACAACGCCATCGGCGAGCGGCCGCGGATCACCGGCTGCGGCGCCCCCTTCAGCGCCGCAATCGTGTCGGGGCAAAGCGAGGCGTTCGGCTCGACCGGCTCGCCGCGCAGCAGATGGAATGCGCCCCAGTCGCGGTTGGCGACGAGGTAATGCGTCTTGCTCGGACGGGTCGGATCGTCCTCGACATAGGGCGGGAAATCGTGGGTCTGGGCGAGCACGGCGTCGAGCTCGGCGCGGACCGCCGCCGTCTGCGCTTCGATCGCCGGTACCCAGTCGAACGCCTCGCGCTCGTAGAACTGGATCTGGGGCAGGCCGGGAAAATAGAAGCTGGTCGGCTGCTGGAGATAAAGCTCCTTCTCCCCGCTCGCGATCGCCAGTGCGTCGCGGACGCGCGGCCTGAGGTTCGCGCCGGCAAAGCCTGCCGCTTCCAGTGCCTGGTCGAGATGGGCGCGGTAATCGCCCTGGCCGCGCTGCAGCTCTGCCGCGACCCGCTGGACCTCGGCCGCAAGATTCGGCGGCAGGTTGGGCGTGTTCTGCGCGACGCCGACGACGAGCTGGTAAAAGCTGTGGGCCGCGCGCACGTCGCCGCGCCGGCCCATCACATCGCCTTTCATGATCAGCCCGCGCAGGTGGCGCGGCTGTTCGGCCAGCAGCCGGTCGAGCGCTGCGAGCTCCGCCTCCTCGTCGCGTTCCAGCCGGCAGGCCTGGGCAATCAGCAGCCAGGGCGGGGCGATGCCGCCCCCTGCGCCTGCGACCTGCTCGAACGCCCGTCGCGCCGACGCTCCGTCCCCGCGCTGCATCGCGGCAACGCCTTCCCGCACCAATCGATCGGCATCCTGGGCATTCAGCATGGGTGTGCGATTAGCCCGGCCGCGGGCCCGGCGCCACCGCGCTTAACCACATCTTAGACTCTGGGTGCGACTTCGGGGACGGAACACCATACCCCGAAGGGATCCTATGCGCGTACTCGCAATGGCATCGCAGAAGGGCGGATCGGGCAAAACGACCCTTTCCGGCCATCTTGCCGTGCAGGCCCAGCTGGCGGGCGCAGGCCCGGTCGTGCTGATCGACATCGACCCGCAAGGCTCGCTCGCCGACTGGTGGAACGAGCGCGAGGCGGAACTGCCCGCCTTTGCGCAGACCACCGTCGCCCGGCTCGCCAGCGACCTCGACATCCTGCGGCAGCAGGGGTTCAAGCTCGCCGTCATCGATACGCCGCCGGCGATCACGATGGCGATCCAGAGCGTGATCGCGGTCGCCGAGCTGATCGTGATCCCGACCCGGCCGAGCCCGCACGACCTGCGCGCCGTCGGCGCCACCGTCGACCTGTGCGACCGCGCCGGCAAGTCGCTGATGTTCGTCGTCAACGCCGCGACGCCGAAGGCGAAGATCACCGCCGAAGCGGCGGTCGCGCTGTCGCAGCACGGCACCGTCGCGCCGGTGACGATCCACCAGCGCACCGACTTCGCCGCGTCGATGATCGACGGGCGGACGGTGATGGAAGTCGATCCCAAGGGCAAATCGGCCCAGGAGGTCGAAGGACTGTGGTCCTATATTTCCGACCGGCTGGAGAAGAATTTCCGCCGCACCGTGTTCAGCGTCCCCGGCGCGAACGCCGGCGCGCAGCGCCAGGCGGGCGGCTTCGGCCGCCGCGTCGTCGGCCAGTAAGGGGGGCGACGATGGAAGCAAAGCCGTTCGCTTCGCTCAGCTCCTCGCTGCTCGCGCGCAAGGGCCAGGCCAAGCCCGCGATGCGCCCGCAGGGGTTCAACGGGTTCGGTGCGCCGCAGGAAGACCTGGGCTGGAACGACATGGGGTTCAACACGCCGAGCCCCGCGCCCGCCGATGCGCCGCCTGTCGTTCACCAGCGGGAAGAACTCGCCGCACATTTCGCGCCGCCGGCGCCCGAAAAGCGGGTCGCAAAGGCGCGGACGCCGCGCGCCGCGGCCTCGCTCAACGGTCACAAGGCAGCGTTCACGCTGCGGCTGGACGAGGAGCGGCACCTCCGCCTGCGTCTCGCCTCGGCGCTGCAGCGGCGTTCGTCGCAGCGGCTGGTGACCGAAGCGCTCGATGCGCTGCTTAATTCGATGCCCGGTCTCGACGAGATGGTTGCCAAGGCCGGGCGCAATCTGGGGAAAGGCAATGCGTAGACTGTCGGCGCTGCGGCTCGCGGCCGCTTCGGTGATCGTGCTGTCGGCTGCCGCCCACGCGGCGGAGATCAGCGATGCGGCCAAGGCCGCGCTGCGCTCCGAAAAGGCGCTGGAGAAGAACAAGCCGGCTGATGCCGTGTCCGAAGCCGAGGACGCCGTGGCTGCTGCGCCGCGCGACGCCTCCTACCGGATGCTGCTTGGCCGCGCCTATCTGCAGAGCGGCCGTTTCCGCTCGGCGGCGGCAAGCTTCGCCGACGTGCTGGAGCTCGACCCGTCGAACGGCGGCGCGGCGCTGAACCTGGCGCTGGCACGAATCGGCACCGGCGACCGCGACGGCGCCCGCGCGGTGCTGGGCGAACATGGCCGGACCATTTCGGCGGGCGACCGCGGCCTGGCGCTGGCGCTGGCTGGCGATCCGCAGGCCGGCGTCGCGATCCTCGAATCGGCGGTCCGCAGCGGCCGGTCGGACGCCAAGACCCGCCAGAATCTGGCGCTCGCCTATGCGCTCGCGGGCCGCTGGCCCGAGGCGAAGGTGATGGCATCCTACGATCTTTCGCCGCAGGTGGTGACGCAGCGGATGCTGCAATGGTCGCAATTCGCGCTGGACATGGGGCCAACGGCGCAGGTCGCGTCGCTGCTGGGCGTGCAGCCCGGCGACGATGCCGGCCGCCCGGAGCGGCTGGCGCTGAACGTGACGCCGGCGGCACCGGTGCAGACGGCCGAAGCTGCTCCGCCGCCGCCCCTCCCGCTTCAGGTCGCCGACGCGCCCGCAATCGAGACCGCAGCCTACGACGCGCCTGTGCCTGTGGCAGCGAACGTGCCGGCGATCGAAACCGTCGCGGCCGAGGCCAAGGCGCTGTTCACGTCCGCCACCCCGGCCGTGGTTTTCGCGCCGCGTTCGGAGATCGTGCAGGCGATCGTCCCGTCCAAGCCTGCTCCGGAGGCCGTCAGGCCCGCGCCGCGCCTGCAGCGTGCGGTGTTCGTGCAGCCGGAAGGCGGCCGCTACGTCGTCCAGATCGGCGCCTATGACAGCGTCGGCGTGGCGGAAGACGCCTGGGGCCGTTTCGCGCGGCGCCTGCCGGCGTTCCGCAACCTGACCCCGTCGACTGCGGTGTTCGTCAAGGACGCGCGGACCTTCTATCGTCTGTCGGTCGGCGGCTTCGAGACGCGGGCGATGGCGGTCGATTTCTGCGAGACCTTCCGCACCCGCGGCGGCAACTGCTTCGTTCGCGAACAGGCCGGCGATGCCCCGCTGCAATGGGCGGGCCGCGGCGGCGCGGTGAAGTTCGCCGCGCGGTAAAGCAGTTCGGGCTCTATCGCTCGTCCCGAGCGGAGCGCGCAGCGCGAAGTCGAGGGGCGTCCGCTCCGAGCAACGCCCCTCGACTTCGCTCGGGACGTGCGGGCCTTTAGACCGCTCGTACTCTAAACGATCTCCCGCCCGCCCTTGAACAGGCGGAGCACGCGGCCTTGCACCGGCAGTTTGTCGAACGGCGTGTTGCCGGCGACGGCGCGCATGCGGCCCGAATCGACCTGCCACGGCGCGTCCTTATCGACGAGGATCAGGTCCGCGGGCGCGTTTTGAACCAGCCTGCCGCCGTCGAGACCCAGCAGGCGCGACGGATTCGCCGCGAGCAGCTCGAACAGCCGTTCGAGGCCGATCACTCCATCGCGCACCAGATTGAGCGATAGCGCGAGCAGCGTTTCCGCACCCGCGGCGCCGGCTGCCGAATCGGCAAAGGGCAGGCGCTTGTCCTCGGGCCCGCGCGGGTCGTGGCCGGAGGCGATCACGTCGATCGTGCCGTCGCGCACGGCTTCGAGCGCGGCGTGGCGGTCGGCTTCGCTGCGGAGCGGCGGCGACAGGTGTGCGAACGTGCGGAAGTCGGAAACGGCGAGGTCCGACAGGAACAGATGCGCCGGCGTGATGCCGCAGGTGACTGGCAGCCCCTTCGCCTTGGCGGCGCGGATCAGGTCGAAACCGGCCTGCGTCGTGACCTGGCGGACGTGAAGGCGCGCGCCGCTGATCCCGGCCAGCGCCAGGTCGCGCGCGATCGCCATCGCCTCGGCTTCGGCGGGCGCCGAGGGGAGGCCGAGCCGGGTCGCCGTCTCGCCGGCGGTCGCGACTGCGCTGGCCGTGAGGCCGCTGTCCTCGGCATGGGAAATGACGGTGAGGTCGAAGGCGGCGGCGTAGCGCAGCACGCGCAGCATCACGCCCGAATCGGCGATCCAGCGGCGGCCGGTGGCGACAGCCTTCGCGCCCGCCGCCTGCATCAGGCCCAGCTCGGCCAGCTCCTCGCCCTTCAGCCCGCGCGTGGCGGCGGCGAGCGGGTGGACCCAGATGTCGGGCTTGCCCGAATAGGCGGCGCGCTGGATCAGCCCGGGATCGTCGAGCGGCGGCGACTGGTCCGGCATCAGCGCGGCGCGGACGATGCCGCCGAAGCGGAACGCCGGCCCGTCGACGCGGAACACCCCCAGGTCGACGATGCCGGGCGCGAGCAGCTTGCCGCGACCGTCGATCGCCTCGGCGCCGGCGGGGACGTCGCCGCCGATTGCGGCAATCCGCTCGCCGTCGATCACGACGCTGGCGGACGCGCCGTCGGGCAGGCGGACATTGGTGAAGGCCTTCATGCCCAGCCCTCCACCTTGCGTCGCCTGCGCGTCAGCACGTCCAGGCAGGCCATGCGGACGGCGACGCCCATCTCGACCTGCTCGGTGATCGCCGAGCGCTCCGGATCGTCGGCGATACTGGAGGCGATCTCGACGCCGCGGTTCATCGGGCCGGGATGCATGACCAGGGCATCGGGCTTGGCGCGCGCCAGCCGCTCGGGCGTGAGACCCCAGAAGGCGTGATATTCGCGCAACGACGGCACGAACCCGCCGGTCATCCGCTCCATCTGAAGCCGGAGCATCATCACCACATCGGCGCCGTTTAGCCCGGCGTCGAAATCGGTGAAGGTGGCGACGCCCAGCTGCTCGAGACCGGCCGGGATCAGGGTCGGCGGCCCGACCACGCGCACGTCGGCGCCCAATGAGGTCAGGCACAGGATGTTCGATCGCGCGACCCGGCTGTGCAGCACGTCGCCGCAGATCGCGACCGTCAGGCCGTGGACGCGTCCCTTGCGCCTCCGGATCGTCAGCGCGTCGAGCAGGGCCTGGGTCGGGTGCTCGTGGCGGCCGTCGCCGGCGTTCAGCACCGGGCAGTCGACCTTGTCCGCGATCAGCCGCACCGCGCCGGAGCTGGCGTGGCGGATGACGAGCATGTCGGCGCGCATCGCGTTCAGCGTCATCGCCGTATCGATCAGCGTCTCGCCCTTCTTCACGCTCGATTGCGCGGCGTGCATGTTGACCACGTCGGCGCCCAGCCGCTTGCCGGCGATCTCGAAGCTCAACAGCGTGCGCGTCGAATTCTCGAAAAAGGCATTGATCAGCGTCAGCCCGCGCAGGCGGTCGTCATGCTTGGAGGTGGCGCGATTCAGCTCCACCCATTGCTCGGCCTCGTCCAGCAGGAACGCGATCTCGTGCGGCTGGAGCCCCGCAATCCCGAGCAGATGGCGGTGGGGGAACATGCGTGCGTCGGACATTAAAGCGGCTTCCTAGCGGCTAATCGCGACCGCGTCACGCGCGTCAATCATTCCTGCCCTCAAATGAACAAGTCGCTCCGAATCGGTTCAGGCGGGATCGGGCAAAAGCCGATTCGCGAGATCAGAAAAGGAGACGATCATGCGCAAGCTGATGATGGCCCTGGCAGTGGCCGGCACCGCGGTTCCCGCGATCGAGGCGCCCGCCAACGCCCGCCCCCACTATAGCCACAGCCGCACCTATCATGCGAGCGACCGCTATTATCGCTGCAGCCGCGGCAACGGCACGACCGGCCTGATCCTGGGCGGCGCGATCGGCGCCCTGCTGGGCCGCGCGGTCGACGGCGGCCGCGACCACACGCTCGGCACGGTCGTCGGCGCTGCCGGCGGTGCGCTGCTCGGCCGCGAGGTCCAGCGCAACCGGCAGTCGCGCCGCTGCTATCGCTGATCGGGGTTATTTTTGAGGGAGAAGAACAATGCGTAAGTTGATCCTGGGTGCCGCGATGGCCGCTGTCGCCCTGCCGATGCCGGCGATGGCGCGCCCACGGCACCATCATCATGGGGAGCGGCAATATCACGGCCGCCATTATTCGGGCCCGATCTGGGAAGGCCGTGACGGCCGCGTCCATTGCCGCCGCTCGAACGGCACCACCGGCCTGATCATCGGCGCCGCCGGCGGCGCGCTGCTCGGCCGTGCAGTCGACACGCATGGCGAGCGGACCACGGGCACCGTGCTCGGCGCCGCAGTGGGCGCACTGCTCGGCCGCGAGGCGACGCAGAAGGTGCGGTGTAGGTAGTTCAGAGCCGTTCGTGTCGAGCGAAGTCGAGATACGCTTCTCGACTTCGCTCGAAGCGAACGGGTTCTTTCAGCGGCTTGTTACGCCGCTTCCAGCTCCTTCTTCTGGTGGACCACTTCGTCCGCCAGCTTGCCGCTGATCTCCTGAAGGTGATCGAACTCGGCCGCGTAGGTCGCGAGGCCCTGGCTCAGCGAGCGCAGGTCGGCGTCGAGGCCGCGGAGCGCCGACTCGGGCATCAGCGCCTCGATCCGGTCCCAGCGATGCCAGCCCTCGCGCGGCTCCATCCCCAGCATCTGCCCGCGCCGCGACGAGATCGTGGAGGTGACGCGTGACGTCGCCGCATTGGGCGCGAGGATCGAGACCTTGGCGATCGGCTCCAGCAGATAGGGCGCGGCGGCGGCCAGCGCTTCGCTCATCGCGATCCGCCCGGCGGTGCGGAAAGCAAGCTCCGAGCTGTCGACCGAATGGAAGCTGCCGTCGGTCAGCGTCACCGCGACGTCGACCACCGGGAAGCCGAGCGGCCCTTTCTCCATCGCGTCCCTGATCCCGGCCTCGACCGCCGGGATATACTGGCGCGGGATCGCGCCGCCGGTGATCTTGTCCTCGAGCACGAATCCCGATCCGCGCGGCAGGGGCCGCAGCTCGATCACGCAATCGCCGTACTGACCGTGCCCGCCCGACTGTTTCTTGTGCCGGCCGCGCTGCGTCACCGTCTTGCGGATCGATTCCTTGTAGCCGATCGTCGCCGGACGCGAGGTCACGTCGACGCCGTAGCGGCGCTTCAGCCGGGCGAGCACCACGTTCAGATGCTCGTCGCCCATGCCCTTCAGCAGCGTTTCATGGTGCACCTCGTCCTGTTCCCAGGTGAGCGAGGTGTCTTCCTCGGTCAGCTTGTGCAGCGCGGTGGAAAGCTTGACGTCGTCGTTGCGGTTCCTGGGCGCGATCGCGACGACATGATTGGCGGCGATCCGGTCGCTCGCCGGGGCGGGCGGGGCCTTGCCATTTGCGGTCAGCCATTCGCCGGCCTGCACGCCTTCCAGCTTCGCGATCGCGATCACGTCGCCGGTTTCGGCACGTGCGACCTTGGTGGTCTTGTCGCCCTGCATGCGGAGCAGCGTGCCGACGCGCGTGCCGTTCAGCTCCGCTCCTTCCTGGAGCGCGCCGCCGAACACGCGGGCGAGCGCGAGCCGGCCGATCTGGTTGCCGTTCGAGACCTTGAAGACCAGCGCGCAGGCGCCGTCCGCGCCCAGCCGATCGGCCGCGCGATCGGGCGACGGCGCTTCGTGGCGGAGCGCCTTCAGCAGCCGCCGCACGCCGAAGCCGTTCTGCGCGGAGCCGAACATCACCGGCACGCCCAGATTGTCGCCGGTTTCCTTGGCCAGGTCGGTCAGCACCGTCTTCTGGTCGGGCGTTTCGTCCATCAGCAATTGTTCGAGCAGATTGTCGTCGTGATCGGCGAGCTGCTCCAGCAGGTGCATGCGGTCGGCCACCTCGCGGTCCATCAGCGCGGCCGGGATTTCGGTCCGCTCGGAGGGCTTGCCGGGCACATAATGGAACGCGCGCTCCAGCCCGACATCGACGAAGCCGGTGATCCGGTCCCCTTCCCAGATCGGGATGTGGCGGGCGAGCAGCGGCTTGGCGGAAAGCGGCTGCAGCGCCTCCAGCAGGTCGCGCAGCCGTCCGCGCGCCTGGTCGATCTTGTTGACGAAGATGATGTGCGGAATGTCCATCGCTTCGAGCTGGCGCAGCGCCGGCTCGGCCAGCTGGGCGCGGTCCTGTTCCGGATCGATGACGACGACGGCCAGGTCGCAGGCGGCGATGCCGAGCGCGCCGTCGGCGACGAAGCCGACCGATCCGGGCGAATCGACCAGCGCGAAATGGTCGCCCAGATAATCGAAATGCATGACGTTCAGCTCGGTCGATCCGCCCCGCGCCCGCGCCTCGGGCGAGGAATCGCCGACGCAGCTGCCAGCGTCGACGCTGCCCTGGCGTCCGATCGCCTCGCTGCAAAAAAGAAGGGCCTCGGCAAGGCTGGTCTTGCCAGCTCCGCCGGGCCCGACAAGCGCGATCGCGCGTGTGCCATCCGATCTACCAGGCATGATCGTCTCCTTCGTCTGCCGCGCGGCAGACCCACGAAGGAGACGCGGGCCTGCGCGCGTCTGTGAGTCGAAGCGGGGATGGTCGGCCTGTGGATTGTTCGGGTCAAGCCTAATCAAACCCCTCCCCTTCAGGGGAGGGGCAAGGGGTGGGGATCGGCCGACAGGCCGAGCAAAACGCTGAATGTCCAGGATGCGATTGCCCCAGCCCAACCCCTCCCCTGAAGGAGAGGGGCTAAGGTCGTCACCGCCCTTGCAGCCAGTCGATCACCGCCTTTCGGCTCGCCGCATCGGTCATGCCCGGAAAGCCCATTTCGGTTCCCGGCACGACCTTTTCGGGCGCCGCGATGAAGCGATCGAGCAGCTCCGGCGTCCAGCGCGGATTGCTCGTGGCGAATCGGCGCAGCGCGGGCGAGTAATTATAGTCCGCCTCCGCGGCGACCGGCCGCCCGACGACATGATATAGCGTCGGCGCGGCGGCGCTGTTGTCGCCGGCCTCCAGCGCGTGGCACGACGTGCATTTTCGCGTGAGCGCCGCCCCGTCCGGCGCCGCCGCCATGGCCGCCAGCAGCACGATCATTGCGCGCGCGTGTCCACGACCATGATCCGGTCCAGCCCCGATTCGGGCAGGTAGATCAGGCCGTCCGCGCCCAGGATCTGGCGGACGTTCGAATTCTCGCCGCTGCCGGGAAAGCGCTGCCACTCTTCGGTCGCCGGATCGAACGACAGCACCGCGTTCGCGCCGAAATCGCTGACCCAGATCGTGTCGCGTCCGTCCACATAGACTGCGTAGACGCGCGGCCGCTCGCCGTCCGGCTTCCAGCTTTTCCACGCGCCCGTCGACGGCGTGTAGCGCGTCAGCTGCCCGCCATTCCATTCGGAAATCCAGAGATGGCCTTTGCTGTCGGCCCAGACGCGGCGCGCGCCCTGCTCGGCGGTCGGCGGCTCGATGATCGTCGCCGCGCCGCTCTCCATGTCGACCTTCGTCAGATGGCTGCCCGCCAGCGACACGTAATAGATCTGCCCGTCCGGCGTCGCCGCGATGCCATAGGGCCCGCGCCCTTCCGGATCGCGCCACACGTCCATCTTGCCGGTCTTCGGATCGAGCCGGCCATAGACGCCCGCCTGCCCGGTGAACCAGATGCGCCCGCGCCGGTCGAACGCGGCGGTGTTCAGGTTCGCATCCGGGAAATCGCCGGGAAGGCGCCAGACCTTCACTGCCTTCGTCTTCGGATCGTAACGGACGATCGCGTTCAGTCCGCCGTCGGTGATCCAGGCCGCCCCGTCCGGGCCCTGGATCACGCCGTGCGGCGCAGCGCCTTCGCCCAGCGACACTTCCTCGATGGCGCCCGTCTTCGGATCGAGGATGCCGAGCTTGCCGGTCCGCTGCGCGGTGTACCAGACGCGCCCGTCGGGCGCCGGCGCGACGTCGTGCGGGCGCGTGCCGGCGGGCACGTTAAAGACGCGGACGTTGCCGGATTGAGCGGTGGCGGGAGCCTGCTCGGCGCAGGCCGGCATGGCGACGCCGGCGATCAGCAGCAGGGCGGGGGCGATGAAACGGGTCATGCGATCCTCCTTGTAGCGCCATCCTAGCCGTTCGCCGCGCGCGAAGGAACATTGGGATTGCCGCGCGGCAGGCGCTGGGCGATCATGCCGGGATGACCGCACCGATCGAACTGGACCTGCCGCACAAGCTCGGCCGCGCCGCGGCCCGCGCCCGGATCGAACAGGGCATCGGCCGCCTCGCAAGCTTCATTCCCGGCGGCACCGTCAGCGAGCATCACTGGGACGGCGACACGCTCAGCTTCTCGGTCGAAGCCATGGGCCAGCGCGTCGTCAGCCGCCTGACCGTGCTCGACGACAAGGTCCACGCGGTCTTCGACCTGCCCCCCTTCCTCGCCCTCTTCGCCGACAAAATCCGCGCCAAACTGGCAAAGGAAGGTCCGAAGCTGCTGGAGTAGATGCGGGGGACTGATGTCGGCTATGGGTGATGGGGTGGACGCCCCCCGACGGCATCATGGTGTGCCAAGGTGAGGTGTCAGACTTCACCTGAGGGAGGCGTCCATGGAGCAGGTTACCACAATCGGGCTGGATATCGCCAAGCATGTTTTCCACGCGCACGGGGC
>NZ_DASTXI010000183.1:0-3513 GCF_035758555.1 Sphingomonas sp.
ATTGTTCTTCGTCCTCCGCGCGAGCACCTGGATGGTGCGGCGGATTTCCTCGTCGCGGCCAATGACCGGGTCGAGCTTGCCCTCGCGCGCGGCGGCGGTGAGGTCGCGCGCATATTTCTTCAGCGCGTCGTAGCGGTCCTCCGCGCCCTGCGTGTCGGCGGTGCGCCCGCCGCGCAGCTGCTCGATCGCGTTGTTGAGATTCTGCGGAGTGACTCCCGCCTTGGCGAGCGCAGCGCCGACGTCGGTGTTCTTCGCGAGCGCCATCGCAAGCAGGATCCGCTCGACCGTGACATAGCTGTCGCCCGATTTCTTCGCGACCTGCTCGGCCTGGTCGAGGATGCGGATCGTGTCGCCGTCCATCGCCGGCGCCTGCGTCGCGCCGCTGCCGGTCACCGCCGGAATCTTCGCGACCAGCGCATCGGCCTCGCGCTGCGCCGTCTTGGCATCGCCACCCGCGGCCTGGATCAGCCCCGCGGCCATGCCCTGCTCGTCATCGAGCAGCGCCTTCAGAAGGTGCGCAGGCGCGATCCGCTGCTGATGCTCCCGGACCGCAATCGTCTGCGCCGCCTGGAGGAATCCGCGCGCGCGGTCGGTGAGCTTCTCGAAATCCATAAATCGTAACCCCTCTTTGCTTCACCGCCGATATGGTGTTGCACAATAGCAACACAACCCTGAGCGGAAAAGCTTATCCGGGGACAAGGCGCCGTGGGAGTTTAGTGCTGCTGGCCCGTCGAAGTTCCCTGCGGCGCGACAATGGTCGTCACCGGCGCCGAGACGGGCGTAGGTGTCGCGGTTGTGGCGGTGCCCGCGGGCGCGGCTGCGGGGGTCGCTACGGGCGTCGGAGTTGCAGCAGGCGGAAGCGGCTGGCCGACGCTGGCGATGTCGTCCGGATGGACGATCGGCGGGCACTCGGCGGCGACCGCCGGGTCCATGTTCCAGCGGCGGAACTTGGTGCTGTCCACGTGGAAGCGCAGGTAAGCGTAGAAGCCGAGGCCGGCCTTGTAGGCGTTGCCATATTCGGTGTGGATCCCGCACAGCCTGCGCATCAGGCTGACGCGATCGATCGGGTTCAATGGCACCATGTCGATCGCCGAATCGAGCTTGTGCGCGCTTTCGGGAGCGCCCCCGGCGCATTTGTTGAGCTGCGGGTTGCGATAGACCGAGACCGCCTCGACCGGACCGATGACGGGGATCACGTGATCGCGAACGTAGCGCAGCGTCTCGACCATGTTGGGCCATTCCTGCGCCGGCGGGACCTCGAACGGCTGCGCGCCGCACGCCTGCCATGAGGTCGCGGTCCTCAGCAAGGTCCAGGTCGGAAGCACTCCGCCGACCTGGTTGGCGACGAGATAATCGTTGAACGCCTTCACCTGCGCCGCGCGCCACGGAGCGGCGAGATACCAGGAGCGGTAGCCCGGCTCGTCCTGGCCGGCGGTGATGTATGGCGCTGCGGGATCCCACACGGCCGGCGCAACGGTGGCGGGCTGGGCCGCCGGAGCGATCACTTGCGCCGGCTGGGCACCTGCCGCGGAGGCAAGCAAAATCGAAAAGATCGCGAGCAACTTCATCAGCAGAATCATACTCCTATGCCGTAGCTTGAAAAGCGCTGAACGGCGGGCCACGTCGCAGCAATGACTCAGCCCATCGAAGTGGACCTGCCCCACAGCCTCGGCAAGGACGAGGCGCGGCGCCGCATCGCCAACAATGTCCACAAGCTGCAGGAGCATATTCCGGGCGGAGCGCAGGTCCAGTCCGGCTGGACCGGCGACCAGCTCAACCTCGACGTCGCCGCCATGGGTCAGTCGGTCACCGCGACCATCGACGTCATGGACAACAAGGTGCGCCTCAAGGTCCTGCTCCCGCCGATGCTCGGCATGTTCTCGGGGATCATCCAGGGCGCGCTCCAGAAGAAGGGCGGGGCGCTGCTGGAGGATCATAGCCAGTAGCGCTCCTCCCTAGCCGAAGGCTGGGGAGGGGGACCGCTCGACGAAGTCGAGTGGTGGAGGGGTTTGGCGCCGGACCCCTCCACCATTGAATCTTCGTTCAATGGTCCCCCTCCCCACGAGCTGCGCTCGCAGGGAGGAGCTTGCCGCTTGCGCTCGATTGCGCGCCCTCTAAGCAGGGCCAATGCGACACTTCGCCATTGTCGGCTCAGGGCCAGCGGGCTTCTACACCGCCGAGGCGCTGGAGAAGGCCTATGGCGAAGCCGGGCGAATCGACATCCTCGACCGCTATCCCGTCCCTTACGGACTGATCCGCTTCGGGGTCGCGCCCGACCACCAGTCGCTGAAGGCGGTCAGCAAGCGCTACGACAAGGTCGCCGAAAGCGCCGGCGTCGATTTCATCGGCAACGTCACCATCGGCCGCGACGTCTCGGTCGCCGAGCTGCTCGGCCTCTACGACGCGGTGATCCTCGCGACCGGCGCTCCGCACGACCGCAAGCTTGGAATCCCGGGCGAGGACCTGCCTGGCGTGGTCGGCTCGGCCGAGTTCGTCGGCTGGTACAACGGCCACCCCGAGTTCGCGGACCTCGATCCGCCGCTCGGCGGCAGCCACGCGGCAGTCGTCGGCAACGGCAATGTCGCGCTCGACTGCGCGCGAATCCTCGCCAAGACCCGGCACGAGTTCGAAGGCTCGGACATCGTCGGCCACGCGCTGGACGCGCTCGACGGCTCGGCGATCCGTACGATCACCATTCTCGGCCGCCGCGGACCGCACCAGATCGCCATGACGCCGAAGGAGCTCGGCGAGCTTGGACAGCTCGAAGCCGCGGTCCCGGTCGTCGACCCGGCCGACTTCCCGCCGGTCGAGGCCGACGAGCCGCTCGAGCCGGGCCTGCGCAAGTCGGTGACCTTGCTGCGCGGCTTCGCCGATCTTGCCGACGACAAGCGCAAGCGCATGGTGTTCGACTTCTTCGCCAAGCCGGTGCGGATCGAAGGCGACGGCAAGGTCGAGCGGATCATCGTCGAGCGCACTGAGCTCGACGAGAAGGGCGCGGCGCGCGGGACCGGTGAGACCTACGAGGTCCCGGCCTCGCTGGTGATCACCGCCATCGGCTATTCGACCTCGCCGATTGCCGAAGTGCCGTTCGAGGGCGGCAAGTTCGTCAACCAGGCCGGGCGGATCGCCGACCGGCTCTATGCTGTCGGCTGGGCGCGGCGTGGCCCTACGGGGACGATCGGCACCAACCGCCCCGACGGCTACGAAGTCGCCGATCAGATCGCCGCGGCGATTCCCGCCGAAAGCGAGAGCGACCGCGAAGGCGCGGCGGGATTGAAGCGACTGCTCGAGAGCCGCGGGGTCATGCCCACGGATTACGACGACTGGCGCCGCATCGAGGAGACCGAAGTCTCCCGCGCCCGCCCAGGCTCCCCGCGCGAAAAATTCGTGCGCCACGAAGACTGGCTGAAGGTGCTCGGGCGCTAAACGTCATGCTGAACTTGTTTCAGCATCCATGGTGCCGACGTACGCCGCCCTTCATCGAGATGGATCCTGAAACGAGTTCAGGATGAC
>NZ_DASTXI010000222.1:0-11411 GCF_035758555.1 Sphingomonas sp.
AGTTCTGCCAGCGCCGCGAAGCCGTCGAGGAAACCATCCGTGTCGCTGCGCCCATGCGCTTCGAGCAACAGCTTCAGCCCGCGCGCGACATGGTCGCCGCAGGGCCCAACCGACGGCGCAAGCGGTCTCGGGACAGACATGGCGTGCAGCTACCGCCATTCCGGTGAAGAAACGGTATCCGAGCGGGCGAAGATCGGCACAAATTCGGTCCGTGCCCGAAACGGCTTGCGCCGGCGGGTGTCGGGGCGCAGCTTTGGGCGATGCCGAACCGCGATCCGCTTGCCGCCCCAAACCCGCCCAGCTGGCCGTCGGGGCCGCAGCCGCCGGAGGGTGCGCCCAACATCCTGGTCATCCTGTTCGACGATGTCGGCCTGTCCGATTTCGGCTGCTATGGCTCCCCGATCGCGACGCCGGCGATCGACGCGATTGCGGGGCGGGGGCTGCGATATACCGGCTTTCATACCACCGCGATGTGCTCGACCACGCGCGCGGCGCTGCTGACCGGGCGCAACCATCATTCGGTGGGCATGGGGTGCCTGGCCAATTTCGACAGCGGCTATCCCGGCTATCGCGGCAAGATCGCGCGCGCGGCCAGCACAATCGCGGAGATGCTGCGGCCGCATGGATACAACAGCTATATGGTCGGCAAATGGCACGTGACGCCCTTGGGCGAGACCGGACCGACCGGGCCGTTCGACGGCTGGCCGCTCGCGCGCGGATTCGACCATTTCTATGGCTTCATGGATGCGGAGACCGACCAATATGCGCCGGAGCTGGTGCGCGACAACACGCCGGTCGCGCCGCCGGGCACCTATGAGAGCGGCTATCACCTGAGCGAAGACCTGGCGGACGAGGCGATCCGCTACATGACCGATCATGTCGCAGCGAAGCCCGATGCGCCGTTCCTGCTGTGGCTGGCGTTCGGCGCCTGCCATGCGCCGCATCAGGCGCCGCGCGACCTGATCCTGCGTTACGACGCGCTGTTCCAGGACGGCTGGGATGCGGAGCGGGAGCGAAGGCTCACGCGGATGAAGGAGATGGGGATCGTGCCGGCGGATACGATCCTGCCGCCGCGCAACGATTTCGTGCAGCCCTGGGATGCGCTCGACCCCGATTTCAGGCGCGTCGCATGCCGGCTGCAGGGGGCCTATGCGGCAATGCTGGACCATGCCGACCGGCAGATCGCGCGCGTGATGGCGGCGCTGGATGCGGCCGGGCTGACCGACGACACGCTGGTGCTGGTGCTCTCCGACAATGGCGCGAGCCAGGAAGGGCTGGTCTATGGCTTCGTCAACGCGATGGGCCCGTACAACCAGCGGCCCGAATTCCCGGCCGAGAAGCTGGCGCGGATCGACGAGATCGGCGGGCCCGCGAGCCACAGCAATTTCCCGCTGGGCTGGGCGATGGCGGCGAACACGCCTGTCCGCCGCTACAAGCAGAACACGCATGGCGGCGGCATTCGCGACCCGCTGGTGGTCAGCTGGCCGAAGCGGATCGGAGATCATGGCGGGCTCCGCCACCAATTCGCCCATGCCGTGGACGTGGCGCCGACATTGCTGGAGCTGGTCGGCGTGGCGCCGCCCGAGACGGTCGCGGGCGTGGCGCAGATGCCGATCGAGGGCGAGAGCTTCGCCGCCTCGCTTTTCGATCCCACAGCGCCGGGCAGGACGAGTCCGCAATATTTCGAGATGTTCGGCCATCGCGGCGTGATCGCGGACGGCTGGAAGGCCGTCGCGTTCCATCCGCCCGGCACGCCGTATGATGCCGATCAGTGGGAGCTGTTCTATCTGCCCGACGATTTCTCCGAGGCGAACAACCTGGCGGCGGAGCGGCCGGACAAGCTCGCGGAGATGATCGACCTGTGGTGGCGGGAGGCGGAGAAGCACCAGGTGCTGCCGCTCGACGACCGGTTCGGCCCACGCTTTGCCGAGAATGCGGCGCGGCGGCTGGGCGATCGGCGCGTCTTCACCTTCCACGCCGGCATGGGGCATATCCCGACCGACATCGCGCCCGACCTGCGCGACCGCAGCTTCCGCATCGACGCCTATGCGACGGTCGAGGCCGGCGACCAGGGCGTGCTGATCGCGCATGGCGACGCGACCTGCGGCTACAGCCTGTACATCAAGGAAGGGCGGCTCGTTTACGACCAGAATGTCGGCGAGCACCAGATCGTCGCCGCGGACCGGCCGATCGGGCCGGGGGAGCATGTGTTCAGCGTCAGCGTCGAAAAGGGCGACGGCGGCAATGTCGCGACGCTGCTGATCGACGGGGAGCCGGTGGGCTCGGGCCCGATCCGCTACGGGTTCGTCAACTTCATTTCCTGGTCCGGCCTCGATATCGGCCAGGATCGGTCGAGCCCGGTCTCGCATTATCCGGCGCCGTTCCGTTTTACCGGCGCCCTTCGCAAGGTCGTGGTGACGCTCGACGACGAAGCGCCCGCCGATGCGGAAGGTGCAGCCGCCGTTGCGCTCGCGCGCGAATAGGAGGCGCGGCTTCCGGGAGACTACTTAGGGGAAACTACCGAGTGGTCCGGCGCGGAGCAGGTTTCTAATGCCGCAGCCTCCACGAATTGCCGGACCCGAAGGCAGCCCGATTCTGGAGCGTTCGACGATCGAAGAACTGGAAACACAGCGATGACGACAAGTTCGGCAAGCGAGCGGCACGAGCGGCTGATGGCCTTGCCGCCCTTCCTGCGCGGCGGCTTTCGGCCGTTCTTTCTGAGCGGCGCGGTATGGGCCGTTGTCGTCGTCGTTCTGTGGGTGTGCGCGCTGTCGGGGGCAGTCGCGCTGCCGACCCGGTTCGACCCGCTTGCCTGGCACCGCCACGAAATGCTGTTCGGCTATCTGGGCGCGGTGATCTGCGGCTTTATTCTGACCGCGATCCCGAACTGGACCGGTCGGCTGCCGATCTCCGGAAGTCCGCTGGCGGGGCTGTGGGGGCTGTGGCTGATCGCGCGGCTGGCGGTGCTTTTCTCGGGAACGACGGGAGCAATCCTCGCCTTTTTCCTCGATGTCGGTTTCTTCGTGGTCCTCGGCCTTGTCGCGGCGCGCGAAGTGATAGCCGCGAAGAACCGCAACCTGCCGATCGTCGTGATGATCCTGCTGTTCGCCCTGGCCAATGCGATCGATCATGGCGAGGCGCTGGGCTGCATCGATTGGGGCGGGCTCGGCTGGCGGCTCGGGCTGGGCCTGGTGCTGATGATGATCGGGCTGATCGGCGGCCGGATCATCCCGTCCTTCACCCGCAACTGGCTGGCGAAGCAGGGCCGGACGGCCGGCCTCCCCGGCCAGCCCAGCCGCTTCGATCTCGCGTCGCTGGGCGTCATGGCGCTTGCGCTGCTCGGCTGGGCCGCTTTCCCCGACGCGCAGGCGACCGCAGTCCTGTTGCTTGCAGCGGGCGCACTGCATGCGGCGCGGCTGGCACGCTGGTCGGGGCTGCGGACCGCGCGCGACCCGCTCGTTTTCATCCTGCACGTCTCCTATGCCTGGCTGCCGATCGGACTGCTGCTGCTCGGCGCGAGCGCATTCTGGCCCGCGATCCCCGTCAGCAGCGCGGTTCACGCGCTTGCCGCCGGCGCGATGGGTTCGATGACTCTCTCGGTGATGACGCGCGCGACGCTCGGGCACACCGGCCGCCCGCTCCATGCCGACGGCTGGACCGTCGCGATCTACGCGCTTGTCACCGTGGGAGCGTTCCTGCGGGTGACGGCCCCTTGGCTGCCGACCGACTATATGCGCGCGATCGAGATCGCCGGCACCGCCTGGGCCGGCGCCTTCCTGCTGTTCGCGCTTGCCTATGGACCCAAGCTGCTGGGCGCCCGCCCGGACGGGCGGCCCTGACCGCAGCATCTCCGGCGGGCAGTTCCCTGCCCCTCGACGCAACGGCTGAAGGGCAACTCCGGGATTCTCCTTAGGGAGAGGTCCCGAATGTATCGCCCGTCGCGCGTCTTCTAACGCCTTCCCGATCGGCAGCGGGCAAGCGCCGCCGCCTTTGTTGGATCGAGCGATGGACACGATAGCATTCAAGGCAGGAGGGTGGCTCACCGCGGCCATCCTGGCACTGGCGGCGACGGCGATGGCGGCGGATTTCGGCTTTGCCGTCCAGATGGCGATTCTGGCGCTGGCGGCGTTCGCGGCGCTGGCATGGACGCTGAAGCACGCCGACTATAGCGGCCGCCCCGCACGGCCGGCGGACGACAGCCGCTATGACGACGACCCGGTCCGCTGGGGCGTGATCGCGACGGTCGGCTGGGCGATCGTCGGCCTGCTTGCCGGTCTCTACATCGCCCTCCAGCTTGCCTTTCCGGTGCTGAACCTCGGGATCGAGTATACCAGCTTCGGGCGGCTGCGGCCGCTGCACACGTCCGGCGTCGTTTTCGCATTCGGCGGCAACATCCTGATCGCGTCGAGCTTTTACGTGGTGCAGCGCACCTGCCGCACGCGGCTGGCGCTGCCGTCGCTCGCCCGTTTCGTGTTCTGGGGCTACCAGCTGTTCATCGTCCTGGCGGCGAGCGGCTATCTTCTCGGCATCACCGAGAGCCGCGAATATGCGGAGCCGGAATGGTATGTCGACCTGTGGCTGACGATCGTCTGGGTTGCCTACCTGGCCGTGTTCGTCGCGACGCTGGCCAAGCGGCGCGAGCCGCACATCTATGTCGCAAACTGGTTCTATCTTTCGTTCATCATCACGATCGCGCTGCTGCACGTCGTCAACAACCTGGCGATGCCGGTCAGCCTGTTCGGGTCAAAGTCCTACTCGGCCTTTGCCGGCGTGCAGGATGCGCTGACCCAGTGGTGGTACGGCCACAACGCGGTCGCCTTCTTCCTGACCGTGCCGTTCCTGGCGATGATGTATTACTTCGTGCCGAAGCAGGCGGAGCGGCCGGTCTATAGCTACCGGCTGTCGATCATCCACTTCTGGTCGCTGATCTTCCTCTACATCTGGGCGGGTCCGCACCACCTTCACTACACGGCGCTGCCCGACTGGGCGCAGACGCTGGGCATGGTGTTCTCGATCATGCTGTGGATGCCGAGCTGGGGCGGCATGATCAACGGCCTGATGACCCTCAACGGCGCGTGGGACAAGATCCGCACCGACCCGATCATCCGCATGATGGTCATGGCGATGGCCTTCTACGGCATGGCGACCTTCGAAGGGCCGATGCTGTCGATCAAGGCAGTCAACTCATTGAGCCACTATACCGACTGGACGATCGGCCACGTCCATGCCGGCGCGCTCGGCTGGAACGGCCTGATCAGCTTTGCGGCCATCTATTTCCTGGTGCCGCGCCTGTGGGGCCGCACGCGCCTTTATTCGCAGCGCATGGTCAACTGGCACTTCTGGTGCGCGACGCTGGGCATCGTCCTCTACGCCGCCGCGATGTGGGTCGCCGGCATCATGCAGGGCCTGATGTGGCGCGAGTATGGAGCGGACGGCTATCTCGTCTACTCCTTCGTCGAAGTCGTCGCGGCGATGTTCCCGATGTACGTGATCCGGGCCGCGGGCGGGGCGCTGTACCTGACCGGTGCGCTGATCATGGTCTGGAACGTCTGGATGACGATCCGGGGCAAGGTGCGCGCCGAAAAGCCGATGAGCGACGCGGCATATGATCCCGCAAAGGACCGGCCGCTGCCGGCGCGACCTGCGCCCGCCAGGGCCTCCTACGAACCCCTTGCCATCGCCGCCGAATAGGACCCCGTTACCATGGCGACCAAATTCCTCGACCACGGCCGCATCGAGCGCAACGTCACGCTGCTCGCGGTGCTCGCCTTCCTCGCGGTGACGATCGGCGGCGGCGTCGAGATCGCGCCGCTGTTCTGGATCGATTCGACCGTGAAGAAGGTCGAAGGCGTGCGCCCCTACACGCCGCTCGAGCAGGCAGGCCGCAACATCTACATCCGCGAGGGCTGCTACACCTGCCACAGCCAGATGATCCGCCCGTTCCGCGACGAGGTGGAGCGCTACGGCCATTACAGCCTGGCGGCGGAAAGCATGTACGACCACCCGTTCCAATGGGGGTCGAAGCGCACCGGGCCCGACCTGGCGCGCGTCGGCGGCCGCTATTCCGACGAATGGCACGTGCAGCACCTGAAGGACCCGCGCGCCGTGGTGCCGCAGTCGATCATGCCAAGCTATGCCTTCCTGGCCGATCGCGACCTGAAGCCCGGCGACATGAGCCGGGACCTGCGTGCGCTGAAACGGGTCGGCGTGCCGTACTCCGAAGCTGCGATCGCTGCCGCGAATGATGACCTGAAGGCGCAGGCCGATCCGGACGCCGATCACGACGCGCTGCTGGGCCGTTATCCGAAGGTGCAGTTCCGCGACTTCGACGGCAGTCCCGGCCGGCTGACGGAGATGGACGCGCTAGTCGCCTATCTGCAGATGCTGGGGACGCTGGTCGATTTCGACGCCGCCGCTCCGCAGGAGCAGCCGCGATGACCTACAACGAATTCCGCCATTTCGCGGACAGCTGGGGCCTGGTGTTCATGGGCCTCACTTATCTGGTGCTGGTCGGCTGGGCGCTGCTGCCTCGCAACCGAGCGGCGAACCGCGCCGCCGCGCGCATCATCCTCGACGACGAGCACCCGGCCAAGGAGCGGGACAATGGCTGACAAGCGTATCGACCAGCCGACCGGCACCGAGACGATGGGCCATGAGTGGGACGGCATCGAAGAACTGAACACGCCGCTGCCCCGCTGGTGGCTCTGGGCCTTCTATGCCTCGATCGTCTGGGCGGCAGTCTATGTCGTGCTCTACCCGGCCTGGCCGCTCGTCCACAGCGCGACCGCCGGCGTGCTCGGCTGGACCAGCACCGGCCAGCTGGAAGCGGAGCTGCAGCAGCAGCGGGCCACACGCGCGCCGCTGATGCGCGCCATCGCGGACACGCCCATCGAGCGGCTCGCCGATCAGCCGCAGCTTATGCAGGCGGCGATCGAGGGCGGCCGTGCCGCGTTCAAGGTGTCGTGCACGCAGTGCCACGGATCGGGCGCGGCCGGCTCGAAGGGCTATCCGAACCTGAACGACGACGACTGGCTGTGGGGCGGCGACATCGCCACGATCCAGTACACGATCACCCACGGCGTCCGGCAGCCGGACCATGACGGGACGCGCATGTCGCAGATGCCGGCATTCGGGAAAGACGGCATCCTGAAAGGCGACCAGATCGCCGACCTTGTCGCGCATGTCCGCACCATTTCCGGCCAGCAGAAGCCCGATGCGGCTTCGCGCAGGGGCGCCCGGCTGTTCGAGCAGAACTGCACCGCCTGCCACGGGCCTGACGGCAAGGGAAATCGTGCGATCGGTGCGCCGAACCTGACCGATGCGATCTGGCTGTATGGCGGCGACGCGGATTCGATCGCGCACACGATCGCCAACAGCCGCTACGGCGTCATGCCGCACTGGGGCAACCACCTCGACCCGGTGACGATCAAGATGCTCGCCGCCTATGTCCATTCGCTGGGCGGCGGCGAGCAGACGCCGAAGCCCGAGCTCGCGGCCGCGGGAGCGACAGACAATGGCCGCCCCTGAAGACCTGATCGGCGTGGGCAAGAAGAGCCTCTACGCCAAGCGCGAGCCCGTCTATCCGCAGAAGATCGACGGGCGCTTCCGCCGGCTGAAATGGCTGGTGATGGCAGTCACGCTGACCATCTATTATCTGACGCCCTGGCTGCGCTGGGACCGGGGGCCCTATGCGCCCGACCAGGCCGTGCTGATCGATCTCGCCGGCCGCCGCTTCTACATGTTCGGCATCGAGATCTGGCCGCACGAATTCTACTATGTGACGGGCCTGCTGGTGATGGCCGGCATCGGCCTGTTCCTGGTGACTTCGGTCGCCGGCCGCGCCTGGTGCGGCTATGCCTGCCCGCAGACGGTCTGGACCGACGTCTACCAGCATGTCGAACGCTGGATCGACGGCGACCGCAACGCGCAGATCCGGCTCGCCAAGGCGCCCTGGGGCCCGGCGAAGATCGCGAAGCGCGTGACCAAGCACGCTGTCTTCATCGCCATCGCGCTGGCGACCGGCGGCGCATGGATCTTCTATTTCGCGGATGCCCCGACCCTGTTCCGCGACTTCGTGACGGGGCAGGCTGCGTTCGTCGCCTATGGAACGGTCGGCGTGCTCGCGGCCACGACCTATATCCTGGGCGGCTTCATGCGCGAGCAGGTGTGCATCTACATGTGCCCCTGGCCGCGCATCCAGTCGGCGATGCTCGACGAGAAGTCGCTGATCGTCACGTACAAGCAGTGGCGTGGCGAGCCGCGGGCGCGCGGCACCAAGAAGGCAGCCACGCTCGAAGACCTCGGCCTGGGCGTCGGCGACTGCATCGACTGCAACCAGTGCGTCGCGGTCTGCCCCACCGGCATCGACATCCGCAACGGGCCGCAGGTCGGCTGCATCACCTGCGCTTTGTGCATCGACGCGTGCGATAAGGTGATGACGCGGATCGGTCGCCCGCGCGGCCTGATCGACTATGCGACGCTGGACGACTGCGCGGTCGAAGCCGCCGGCGGAACGCCCAAGCCGCTATGGAAGACGGTGCTCCGTCCGCGCACGATCATCTATTTCGCTGTCTGGGCGTCGATCGGCCTGGCGATGCTGTTCGCGCTGGGGGGGCGCACGCGGATCGACATCAGCGCGCAGCAGGATCGCAACCCGATCTATGTCCGCCTGTCGGACGGCGAGATCCGCAACAGCTACACGGTCAAGGTCCGCAACATGGAAGCGCGGCCGCGCAAGGTCGAGATCGGCCTGGACGGCCTGGCGGGCGCCAAGGCCTGGTCGATCGACGGCAGCCGCGAGACCGCCGCCCGCACCGCGAAGCTCGACGTGCCCGCCGACAGCGTCGCCAAGCTGAAGCTGTTCGTCGCGGCCCCGGGTACGGGCGCGGCGAAGGAAGACTTCTCGTTCAAGGTGCGATCGCTCGACGAGGAAGCCGAGACAGCGAGCACGGAAAGCCGCTTCGAGCGGCCGGAGGCAGGGCAATGACGCGGCGTTTCACCGGCTGGCACATGACCGCGATCCTGATCGCCTTTTTTGGCACGGTGATCGCGGTCAACGTCGTCATGGCGTTCTACGCCACCCGCACCTTCGGCGGCACTGTCGTCGACAACAGCTATGTCGCGAGCCAGGAGTTCAACCGCTGGCTCGCAGCCGCCCGCGCACAGGACAAGCTCGGCTGGACCAACACGGTCCGGCTCGATGCAAGTCGGCATGTGGCGATCTCTGCATTGGCGGCCGGCGGCCAGCGCCTCCCGGCCTTGTCGGCCGAAGCCGTTGCCCGCCATCCGCTCGGGAGGGAAGCGGACGTTCAGCTCCGTTTCGTCGCCGCCGGGCCCGGCCAGCTCCGTTCTGTCGACGCCCTGCCGGCCGGTCGCTGGCTCGTCCACCTGACCATACGCAGCGGCACGCACGAAGCGCGGCTGATCGAGAATCTGTCATGACCGCGATCACCGAAAGCCCGATGCGCACCCTGTTCGCGGTGCCCGGGCTTCGCTGCGCCGGCTGCATCTCGAAGCTGGAGAGCGGGCTCGCACCGATGCCGGGGATCGCGTCGGCGCGAGTCAATTTTACGGCCAAGCAGGTCGCAATCGACCATGCGCCGGAGCTCCGGCTTCCGGACCTTCAGGCAGCGATCTCAAGCCTGGGTTTCGAGGCGCAACCGATCCACGGCAATGCGCTGCCGTCATCCGAAAGCCACGCGCTACTGAAGGCGACCGCCGTCGCCGGCTTCGCGGCGATGAACGTCATGCTGCTGTCTGTGTCGGTCTGGTCCGGCGCCACCGGCGCGACGCGCGACCTGTTCCACCTGCTTTCGGCGATGATAGCGATCCCGACCGTCGCCTATTCGGGCCGTCCGTTCTTCAGGTCCGCCTGGGCCGCGATCAGCCACGGCCGCACCAACATGGACGTGCCGATCTCGATCGGCGTGCTGCTGGTGACGGCGCTCAGCCTGTTCGAAACGCTGACCAGCGGCGCCCACGCCTATTTTGACGGCGCGGTGATGCTGCTGTTCTTCCTGCTCGTCGGTCGCGTGCTGGACAGCGTGATGCGTGACCGCGCGCGCGACGGCGTCGCCGCATTGCTGAAGCGGACCGCTCCGGGCGCGCTCACCCTGAAGCCGGATGGGGCGACCGAATGGCGGGCCGCCGACACGCTGGCGCCGGGCATGCGGATGATCGTCGCAGCGGGCGAGCGGCTGGCGGCGGACGGCGTCGTCGAAGCGGGCGCCAGCAGCCTCGACCTGGCGTTGCTGACCGGCGAAAGCGTCACGCAACCGATTGGCGAAGGCGCGAAGGTGCATGCCGGCACGCTGAACCTGGATGCGCCGCTGACGGTGCGGATCAGCGCCGCCGGACCGGATACGGCGATCGCCGACATTGCCCGGCTGATGGAGCAGGCCGGACAGGCCCGCTCCCGCTATGTCCGCATCGCCGATCGCGCGGCGCGGCTCTATGCGCCCGCGGTCCACACGCTGGCGCTGCTGTCCTTTTTCGGCTGGATGCTGGCGGGCGCGGGTTGGCATCATTCGCTGCTGATCGCGGCAGCCGTGCTGATCATCACCTGCCCCTGCGCGTTGGGCCTTGCCGTGCCGGCCGCGCAGATCGTCGCCGCCGGCACGCTGATGCGATCGGGCGTGCTGATAAAGGACGGCTCGGCGCTCGAACGGCTGGCAGAGGTGGATCACGCGCTGTTCGACAAGACCGGCACCCTGACGCTCGGCCGCCCGCAGCCGATCGATCTCGACAGCCTGCGGCCGGCGATGAAGCCGGTCGTGCTGGCTCTCGCCCAAGGCAGCCGCCACCCGCTCAGCGTCGCGCTGCGCACTGCGCTGGAGCAGGAAGGCGTCACCCCTGCCCCAGTGGAGCAGGTCCGCGAGGAGCCGGGCTTCGGGATGCGCGGTCGCTATCTCGGCGCACCGGTTTCGCTCGGCCGCCCCAATACCGCCGGTGCCGACAGCCAGATGGCCGTCGCCTCCGCGATGGACGGGCTGGAGCCGTGCGTCCTGCGCTTTGAGGATGCGATCCGGCCCGGCGCCGAAGCCACGCTCGCGCGCCTGGATCGCCTTGGCATCCAGGGTTCGATCGCATCCGGCGACCGGGCCGAGTCGGTCGCGCCTGTCGCCCAGGCGCTCGATCTGGCCGCGCAGACGGACATGCGGCCGGAAGACAAGCTTGCCGCGATCGACCGGCTCGCCGCCACTGGCGCCAAGGTGCTGATGGTCGGCGATGGCCTGAACGACGGGCCCGCGCTCGCCGCCGGCCATGCTTCGATGGCGCCAGCGTCGGCGAGCGATGTCGGGCAGACGGCGGCGGACGCGGTGTTCATGGGCGACAATCTCGCCCCGATCGCCACCACGATCCTGGTCGCGCGGCGGACGATGCGGATCGTGCGGCAGAATTTCGCGATCGCG
>NZ_DASTXI010000234.1:0-2092 GCF_035758555.1 Sphingomonas sp.
GCAAAGCCGGCGAAGCGCAGCCGCAAGCCCGCCACCGCTTGAGGTCCCTCAGCTCCTGCCGGTGACCAGCGTTCCGGCGGGCACCCCGAAGTCCATCGGAGCGATTGCCGCTCCCGGCGAACCGGCCGTGGCCGCGGCATAAATGCGCGGCCCTAGCGGGCTAAAGACGACCGCTTCCGCGAGAACCAGCGAGAAGACCATGACCGTCATGCCGCGCCACCACGCGGGATGCACATGACCGCTGCGCCGCATGTCGGCCCATGCGCCGGCGATCGGGAACAGCATCGCCGCCGCGAACGCGGCCTCCCACGCGAACGGCTGAAGCAGCGGCAGCGGAAGCAGGCGTCCGAAGGCCGGTATCAGCAGCATCGACATCGCGCAGAAATGCAGGCAGCGGTGCCATTCGGTGCGCCTCCGCATCGCGACCGCCGCGAGCGTCAGGCCGGCAAAGGTCAGCACCGTCACGGGATCGAAGATCAGGAACTGCGCCGGCCGGAAAAAGAACGGCACGTGCCCGAGCCGCACGTTGGCGACCGTGACGACAAAGCCCATCACGATCATCGGCGCCAGCCACGCCACGGCGAACCAGCCGAGCCGCCGGTGGAGGTGCATCCGCCCAGTCGCGACGAAGATGTTCTGCAGCAGGTAGATCCCGACCCAGCCCATGAAGACCCAGGCATGCAGATGGACTCGGAGCGGTGCCGCAAAGGTCGATCGTCCCATCAGGTATTGGAACGAGAATGCGCTGACGATCGTGACCGTCATCACGATCGCGCCGCGCAGGAAGAAGCGCACGTCGCCGGTCGCCGGCACGGGCACGAAGGGCGGTTGAGCTAAAGTGGCCATCTCGCTGTCCCCCGCGAGTCCGATGCGCGAGCTTACCCTTCCGCTAGCCCGGTTAGAAGGCGTTTTCTCGTCATATATTAACGGCATTGCTCGCTCGCCCGCTGAGTGCGACAGTGCACGGCCATGGGGGCAGTCCGGGCACACTCCCCGTTCGAGCGGATCCTACGCATCGCCGCAGTGGCGCTTGCGGCGTTGTTCGCGATCATGGCCTCCAGCGCCCCCGCCGCCCAGCCCAAGCGCATCATCGCCGTCGGCGACCTCCACGGCGACTATCAGGCGTGGGTCGCCATCGCCCGCGCGGCCGGGATCATGGACGGGAGCGGCCATTGGGCCGGGGGCAAGACGACTCTCGTCCAGCTCGGCGACGTCCTCGACCGCGAGCCGGATTCGCTGAAGATCGTCCGCAGCCTGCAGCAGCTGCAGAAGGAGTCGCGCCGCGCCGGCGGACGCGTCGTCGTCGTGCTCGGCAACCACGAGGCCATGAACCTGCTCGGCGACTTCCGCTACACGACTCCGGGCGAATATGCGGCCTTCGCCGGTCCGAACTCCGCCGCGATCCGCGACCGAGTCTACGACCTCAACCGAGCGGCGGCCGAAGCAGCGGCGCACGCCACGAACCCGGCTTTGACTCCGCAGCAGGTTCACGACGCCTGGATGGCGCAGCACCCGCTCGGCTGGGTCGAGCACAAGCTCGCGTGGAGCCCGTCGGGCGAGCTCGGAAAATGGGCGACGCATAATCCCGCAGTGGTGAAGATCGACGGCACCCTCTTCGTCCACGGTGGCCTCAGCGCCGAATATTCCAAGCTCCCGCTCGACGAGATCAACCGGCGTGTCGCCGCGGCCATGGCGGCGGGCGACGACGATCCTTCCTCGATCCTCAACAGTCCGCTGGGACCTCTATGGTACCGCGGGCTCGTCATGGTCGACCGCGATGCGCAGGCGCTCCGCGCCGCGGCCAAGCCGCCGTCGCCGCAGCTGACTCCGGACGAGGAGCTGTCTGCGGTGCTCGCGGCCTACGGCGCGCAGCGGCTGGTCGTCGGTCACACGCCCGACCCGAAGGGCATCGAGCTGCTCTACGGCGGCCGGCTGGCGCGTATCGATACGGGCATTTCGCGCGCCTACGGCGGTCCGCTCACCTGGCTCGAGATCGTGGGCGGAAGGATGGTCCCGCACAGCATTGGGAGGCCGGCACAATGAGGGGGTTGCTTGCATTCGTCGCTTTCTGTCTGCTCGCTCTGCCCGCGCC
>NZ_DASTXI010000002.1:0-10725 GCF_035758555.1 Sphingomonas sp.
CGGCTGCCGAACACCACCGCCCTGACCTGGCGGACATAGACCAGCGCCCGAAACGTATCGCGCAGCTCGGCATAGGAGTCGAACGTCAGCGGGTTCTTCCGTTCCGGCCGGTCGAGTGCGATCAGCGCGACGCCGTCCTCGAAGGTCCAGCGGAAATGCCGGGGCGAGAAGCTCTCAGGGTTCATGCCGCTTCCTTTTCGGTCGGCGGCACGATCCCGGCAAGCAGCCGGCGCAGCGCCGCGATGTCGTTCGGGTCCAGCCCGGCAAAGGCGGTATCGATCCAGCGCCGGTTGTCCGCCGCCATCGCGGCGAACCGCGCCCGCCCCGCGTCGCTCAGCCGGAAGATCGCGACGCGCCCGTCATCCGGATCGCGCTCCCGCTCGACCAGCCCGGCCGCGACCAGGGGTGCCGTCACCTGCGTCGTATTGCCTTCGCTGACCTTCAGCCACGCCGTCAGCGTCCCCGCGGTCAGCCCGTCCTCCCCCGCCCGATCCAGCGCCGCCAATACGTCGAACCGCGCGATCGACAGCCCGAAGCGCTGGCGCAGCCGCAGGTCGACGCCTTTCTTGACCGCATTGGCCGTGCCCAGCAACGCCAGCCAGGCGCGCAGCGCGTCGCGATCGTGGCTCACGCGCTCTCGCCCCCGTCGATCAGGATTGCCTGCCCGTTGATGCCGGCCGCCGCGCCGCTCGCCAGCCACAGCGCCGCCGCCGCGACTTCGTCCGGCGCGATCAGCCGCCCCATCGGGTTGGCGTTGGCGAACGACGCCTCGACGTCGCTCCGCCCGGTCTTCGCCGCAACGCCCTCCATCGCCGCGCGCAGCATTGGCGTGTCGGTATAGCCGGGGCAGATCGCGTTCGCCGTCACCCCGGTCTTCGCGAGCTCCAGCGCCAGCGATCGGATCATGCCCAGCATGCCGTGCTTCGCCGCCGCATAGGCGCCGGCATAGGCATAGCCCTTCACCGATGCGGTGGACCCGACCGCGATGAAGCGGCCTCGTCCCCGCTCGATCATCCCCGGCACCGTCGCGCGCGCGGTCAGCCACGCGCTGGTCAGGTTCAGCGCGATCATCCTGTCCCAATCGGCCCGCGCCATCTTCACCAGCGGCGCGGTCGCGGCCCCGCCGGCATTGGCGATGACGATGTCGAACGGCTGGCCGGCCAGCGTCGCATCGATCGCGGCCTCGTCGCAGACGTCGAGCTGCAGCCAGCCCAACCCGCTCGCCTCCAGCTTCGCGCGGTCGCGGCCCGCCACCCGCACCTCGTCGCCGGCGTCATCGAACGCACGGGCGATGGCCAGCCCGATCCCGCTGCTCCCGCCGGTCACCAGCACGCGCCTGCCCTGTTCGGCCATGGCGTCAGACTAAGGTATTTTAGTATTAAAGCAATCGGCGCCGCTTGCGCGGCTCGACTCGGCCATGCACTACTGCCCAGGCGATGCGTTCCTGCCCAAGCCTCTGATGCTGAAATCGCTGCAACCCGTGCTGGAGACGGCGCTCGACGCCGTGATCGTCCTCTATCCCGACGGCACTGTCGCCGCGTGGAACGGCGTCGCCGAAAAGGTCTTCGGGTGGAGCGGTCCGGAAGTGCTCGGCCGTCCGCTCGCCGAGCTCATCATCCCGCTGCAGCACCGCGAAGCGCATCGTCACGGCATCGAACGCCTAAACCGCACCGGCAAGGCCAGGATTCTCGACCGCCGCATCGAAATCACCGCGCTTGACCGGGCCGGCCGCGAATTCCCGATCGAGCTGTCGATCACGACGGCGGAGTTCGACGGCAGCCGCATCTTCGTCGGCTTCCTGCGCGACATCACTGCGCGGCGCATCGCCGAGGCTCGTCTCCAGCGGCAGGCGCGCGAAGCGCAATTGCTGTTCGAGGTGACGACTCTCGCCGCCGCCACCCATTCGTTCGAGGACGCGCTGCGCGCCTGTCTTCAGGCGATATGCGACCTGACCTGCTGGCCGCTCGGCCATGCCCTGCTGCTGGTCGGGCAGGAGCTGGTCTCGACCACCGTCTGGCACGATGAGACGAAAGGCGCCGCCGACGCCCTCCGCCAGGCGACCGAGCAGATTCGCTTCACGCCCGGCGTCGGCCTTCCCGGCATGGTGCTGGACGCGGAGGAGCCGATCTGGATCACCGATGCGGACGAAGACCCGCATTTCCCGCGCAAGGGGCTCGGCCTCGGCGCCGCCTTCGGTTTTCCGATCAAGAGCGAGGGCCGCATCATCGCGGTGCTCGAATTCTTCACCTACGACCATGTCCGGCCCGACGAGGACCTGATGCTGATCGTCCGTGCGCTGGGCGATCAGGTCGGCCGCGTGCTCGAGCGCAAGCGCACCGAGGAACTGCAGCAATTGCTCGCGCACGAGCTGAACCACCGCGTCAAGAACATGCTCTCGATCGTGCAGAGCGTCGCCGTGCAGACGTTCAGGGATGCGGCAGAGCCGGGCGCGCTCCGCGCCTTCGAGGGCCGGCTGTCCGCGCTCGCCTCCGCGCACGACGTGCTGATCGCCGAGCATTGGGAAAGCGCCTCGCTGCACGATCTGGTCCGCAAGGCGGAGCTCGGCTGCGGGGCGGACCAGGAGCGCATCCGCGCCGACGGCCCGGACCTGCGCCTCGATGCCAGGACGGCCGTCGCGCTGTCGCTCGCCTTTCACGAGCTTTGCACGAACGCGGTCAAATACGGCGCGCTGTCGAACCGCGACGGCCGCATAGACGTGGCGTGGAGCATCCATGACGGCGCCGGCCCGCGCCTCCGCCTCGTCTGGCAGGAACAGGGCGGCCCCGCGGTGGCGCCGCCCCGCGCACGCGGCTTCGGCAGCCGCATGATCGAACGCGCCCTCGCCGCGGAGCTTGGCGGCAGGGTCGAGCTCCAGTTCCTCCCCGAAGGACTCCGCTGCCTGATCGAAGCCCCGCTGCAGGCGCCGGAAGGCTAAAGTCGCGCCCCCAATGCGCCGCGCAGCTCGATCCGGAGCTGTACGATCTCCTCCTTCAGCGCCCGGATCTCCTCTGTGCCTGCCACTTCGCCGTCGCGCGCGGCGGCGTCGCGGCCTACGAAGAACGAGGCGAAGCTGGCGGTGATGTAGCCGAACACCGCAAAGCCGTAGAGCGACAGCAGGAAGCACAGCAGCCGCCCCTCGTCCGTCTGCGGCCAATATTGCGAACCGATCGAGGTCAGCAGGATCGCCGTCCACCACAGCGCGTCGGCGTAGGATGTGAACCCGCCTTCGACCGCTTCGGCCGGCTCGAACGCCAGCATGCCGCCGGCGCCCAGCATCACCACCACCAGCGTCAGCGCCAGGACATAGCCGAAGCGGCGCCGGCCAAGGCTCGCGCGAAGGGCGTTCATTCCCCGGTTCGCCGTGCCGACGATCCGGACGAGGCGCAGCCCGCGCGCCGCTCGCGCGAACCGCAGGAAGCGGAGCGCCGCGATCAGCCGGAACGCGGGCGCGGCCAGCGCGAGCACCGACAGCCAATTGCTTTTGAGGAAATGGAGCTTCGCCGGCGCCAGCGAGAAGCGGACGGCGAACTCGATCAGGAACGCGATCCAGATCGCCGTGCCGACAATCTCCAGCGGCTCGGATTCGCCCCAAACCAGCTCGACGAGGACCAGCGCAAGCCAGACGAAGCTGAGCACCAGCATCGGCGTGCGCAGCCAGTCCTCCAGCTGCGCGAGAACACCCGCACGTTCGACGGCATTCGGGGCAACGAGCGTTTCCGCCATGCACCGTGAAACGTGGCGAACCCGCAACGGGTCCCGCCGGCTACTTGCCCTCGACGACCGCCCGCGCCTGGTCGAGCCGCGCCGAATAGGCATTCAGCACCGCAGCCGTGCGATCCGCATATTCGTTGGCATCGGCAAAACGCCGTTCCTCGATCGCCTCCCGCACGCCCGGCAGCGTCTTGGCGCCATAGCCGGTGAACCGTCCCGGCGCGTAGACCAGGTTCCGGAACCACGGCCGCCCCGGCAGCCCGCGCGGATCGAGCAGCAATTGGTCGATATCGGCAAGCAGGCCGTTGAGCCTGTCCCGCCGCTGCTGCGTCAGGCTCGCGCCCTTGGCGGCATAGGCGGCGTCATAGGCCTTGGCGCTCGCCTTCAGCCGATCGACCGCATTTTCCAGCGCCGCCATCTCGATGTGCGGCGTCGCCGCCTCGGGTGCGGGCGGGGCGACCGGCTTCAGCGGGTCGCTCGCCAGGCGGAAGTCGCCGGCCGCGAGCAGCCTGGCGCGTTTCTCGTCCTCGGCGCGCCTGTCGGCCTCCAGCTTCTTCACCTCGGACAGATAGCGGCCCACCGTCTCCGCAAAGTCGCCGAAATGCTGCGGCGGCGTGTCGGCATCGGCCATGCGCATCACGATCCGCCCGACCGTCTTCGACAGCGCCGCGCCGTATTTCAGGCCGGGGTCGTCGAACATCGTCACATGGCGGAAGCTGTCATAGGCGGAATGATAGACGCCGCCGCTCTCGTCCTCGCCGCCATAGCCCATGTTGAGCGCCGGAATGCCGACATGCTGCAGCAGGCCCGAATAGTCGGAACCCGAACCGAGCGGACCGATCGGCAGGTCGGCGCCCTTCTCGGCGGCTGCGATCAGCGTCTCGTCGCGGCGGCCGTTCTTGTCGAACGCGTTCGCCAGGATCGCGCCGCGGCGGCGCTCATAAACCGTCGCGCCCGTCTCGGGATCGGTGACGTCGCGCATCGCTTCGTTGACCATGTGCTGGAAATCGTGGCTGCCCGAGGCGTGGAAGAAGCCGCGGCCGTTGCCGTCGGTGTTGATGTAGATCAGCGCCTTCTGCTTCAGCTCGGCTTCGTGCTCCTCGGCCCATTCGGTCGAACCGAGCAGCCCCGGCTCCTCGCCGTCCCAGCTGGCATAGACGATCGTCCGGTCGGGCCGCCAACCCTGCTTCCACAAGGCCCCCAGCGCCTTCGCTTCGGACAGCATCGCGACGTCGCCCGACAGCGGGTCGGCCGCGCCGAACACCCAGCCGTCATGGTGGTTTCCGCGCACGATCCACTGGTCCGGATAGCGCGCGCCTTTCAGCTTGGCGATCACGTCATAGACCGGCTTGATCGACCAGTCGGACTTGACCGCCAGATGCACCTTCACCGCGCCGGTGCCGCCCATATGATAGGTGATCGGCAGCGCCCCGCCCCAGCCCTCGGGCGCGACCGGGCCTTCCAGCTTCGAGAGCAGCTTCGTCGCGTCGCCGTAGGACATCGGCAGCGCAGGGATTTTCAGGATCGTCGGCGCAGTCTCGCGGGTCAGCCGCTTTGCGTTCTCGGTCGCGCCGATGCCGGGCGTCAGCGGATCGCCCGGCGAGATCGCCATGTCCTGCACCGATCCGCGCTGCACGCTGAACGGCGGGCGCATGCCGCCCTTCGGATACACGTCGCCCTGCGCATAGCCGTCGTCGGCCGGGTCCGAATAGATGATGCAGCCGATCGCGCCATGGTCCTGCGCCAGCTTCGGCTTCAGCCCGCGCCAGCCGCCGCCGTAACGCGCGATGATGATCTTGCCTTTGACGTCGATGCCGCGCCGCGCCAGCGCCTTGTAATCGTCCGGCATGCCGTAATTCACATAGACCAGCTCGGCCGTCACATCGCCGTCGCCCTGATAGGCGACATAGGGCGGGATCGCGCCGGCCAGGTTCGCCGAGGTCGGATCCTCGGCCAGCGCCGGCTCCTGCCCGCCCAGAACGACATGCTCCGGCGCGATCATCTCGACGGTGGTCGAAATCGGCGTCGGGTACAGCACGTGGAACGTCTCGATATGCGCGTCCCAACCCCATTCCTTGAAGCGGGCCAGGATGAACTCGGCATTGGCCTTGTCGTGCGGCGACCCGACATGGTTCGGTGCCGACGACATCTGCTTCAGCCAGCCGAGCTGGTCCTCGGAGCTGATGCTCGCATCGAACTTCGCTTCGAGTCTGTCCCTGTCGGCCGGGGCTGCACCAGCGGCCTGGGCCAGTGCCACGCAAGCGATCGTCGAGAGCAACAGATGCCGTCCGGTCATTCAGGGCCTCCTCTTTTGCTCCCTTCCATAATTAACATTGGTCAAAGCGCAAACGGCGAAGAGAAACTTGAAACCGGGGAAGACCGGCTGCGCTATGGGAACGCGCGCGGTGCCGTCTATAAGCGGCGCCGATGAACGACATCGCCGGCCTCGAACCCGCGTCCGCGCTGCGCCTCACCCACCTTCAGCGGCTGGAGGCGGAGAGCATTCACATCATGCGCGAAGTGGTCGCCGAGGCGGAGCGGCCGGTGATGCTCTATTCGATCGGCAAGGATTCGGCGGTGATGCTGCACCTTGCCAAAAAAGCCTTCTTCCCTGCCCCGCCGCCTTTCCCGCTGCTGCACGTCGATACGACGTGGAAATTCCGCGCGATGTACGAGCTGCGGGAAAAATCGGCGCGCGATGCGGGCATGGAGCTGCTCGTCTGGCGGAATCCCGATGCGCTCGCGAAGGGCATCAACCCGTTCGATCACGGCGCGCTCCACACCGACCTCTGGAAAACCGAGGGGCTGAAACAGGCGCTCGACCATTACCGCTTCAATGCCGCGTTCGGCGGCGCCCGGCGCGACGAGGAAAGGAGCCGCGCCAAGGAACGCATCTTCAGCTTCCGCTCCGCCAACCACCGCTGGGACCCGAAGAACCAGCGCCCCGAGCTCTGGCGCCTCTACAATGCCCGCAAGAACAGGGGCGAGAGCATCCGCGTCTTCCCGCTCTCCAACTGGACCGAGCTCGACATCTGGCAGTACATCCATCTGGAGGGGATCGAGATCGTCCCTCTCTATTTCGCGGCGCCGCGCCCGACAGTGGAGCGCGACGGGCTGATCCTGATGGTCGACGACGACCGCTTCCGCCTGAACCCCGGCGAAGTGCCCGTCGAACGCTCGATCCGCTTCCGCACATTGGGCTGCTATCCGCTCACCGGCGCGGTCGAGAGTGAGGCGACGACCTTGCCCGACATCATCCGCGAGATGCTCCTCACCACCACCTCCGAACGCCAGGGCCGCGCGATCGACAAGGACCAGGCCGCGTCGATGGAACGCAAGAAGCAGGAGGGTTACTTCTGATGCTTCTCCGCCTCACCCGTTTCCCGTTCGTGTCGAGCGAAGTCGAGACACGCTCCGCCGCACCCCGGTTTCTCGACTGCGCTCGAAACGAACGGAGTTCAGTCCGATGACGGAGCAGAACTCCTCCTACCGGCCCGACTCCCTGATCGCCGACGACATCGAAGCCTATCTCGACCGCCACCGGCGCAAGTCGCTGCTGCGCTTCATCACCTGCGGCTCGGTCGACGACGGCAAGTCGACGCTGATCGGCCGCCTCCTCTACGATTCGAAGCAGATTTTCGAAGACCAGCTCACCAGCCTGGAAGCCGACAGCAAGCGCGTCGGAACGCAGGGCGACAAGATCGACTTCGCCCTCCTCGTCGACGGGCTCGCCGCGGAACGCGAGCAGGGCATCACGATCGACGTCGCCTACCGCTTCTTCGCGACCGACCGGCGCAAGTTCATCGTCGCCGACACGCCGGGGCACGAGCAATACACGCGCAACATGGTCACCGGCGCCTCGACCGCCGATCTCGCCGTGATCCTGGTCGACGCGCGCAAGGGCGTGCTGACCCAGACCCGGCGCCACTCCTATCTCGCCCACCTGCTCGGCATCCGCCACATCGTGCTGGCCGTGAACAAGATGGACCTGGTCGGCTACAATGAAGCCGTCTTCGACTCGATCGTCCGCGATTACCGCTCGTTCGCCGAGAGCATCGGCATCTCCGGGTTCGCCGCCATTCCCGTCTCGGGCCTTGCTGGCGACAACATCGCGGAGCCGAGCGCCAACACGCCCTGGTATTCCGGCTCGACGCTGATCGGCCATCTCGAATCGGTCCCGCTCGATGCCGAGCGCGAGCAGGCCGCGCCCTTCCGCCTCCCCGTCCAGTGGGTCAACCGCCCCGACCATGATTTCCGCGGCTTTGCCGGCCTGATCGCGAGCGGCACGGTCTGTCCCGGCGATCCGGTGCGCGTCCTGCCTTCGGGCCGCACCACCACGGTCGCGCGCATCGTCACATTCGATAGCGATCTGCCCCGGGCCGTCGCCGGCCAGTCGGTGACGCTCACATTCGCCGACGAGATCGATTGCTCGCGCGGCGACGTGATCGCGGCCGCCGATGCTCCGCCTGAGGTTGCCGACCAGTTCGAGGCGACGATCGTCTGGATGGCGGACGAGGAGATGCTGCCCGGCCGCCCCTATTGGCTGAAGCTCGGCGCCCAGACCGCCACCGCCAGCATCCAGCAGCCCAAATACCAGGTCAACGTCAACACGATGGAGCATCTGGCGGCGAAGACGCTGGAGCTGAACGCGATCGGCGTCGCCAACCTGTCCACCGACAGGCCTTTGGTGTTCGAGCCCTATGACGCAAACCGCGATCTCGGCGGCTTCATCCTGGTCGACAAGCTCACCAACGCGACCGTCGGCGCCGGGCTGCTGCACTTTGCCCTGCGCCGCAGCCAGAACGTCCATTGGCAGGCGCTCGACGTCACCCGCGAACGCCGCGCCGACCTGAAGAACCAGAAGCCGGCGGTCCTCTGGTTCACCGGCCTGTCGGGCGCCGGCAAGTCGACCATCGCCAATCTGGTCGAAAAGAAGCTGGCGCGGATGAACCGCCACACTTTCCTGCTCGACGGCGACAATATCCGCCACGGCCTCAACAAGGATCTGGGCTTCACCGACGCCGACCGGGTCGAGAATATCCGCCGCATCGGCGAGGTCGCGAAGCTGATGACCGATGCCGGGCTGATCGTCGTTACTGCGTTCATCTCGCCGTTCCACGCCGAACGGCGGATGGTGCGCGAGATGCTGCCCCCGGGCGAGTTCGTCGAAGTCTTCATCGACACGCCGCTCGCCGAAGCCGAGGCGCGCGACGTCAAGGGCCTCTACAAAAAGGCCCGCGCCGGCGAGCTGAAGAATTTCACCGGCATCGACAGCCCCTATGAGCCGCCCGAAAATCCCGAGCTCCGCATCGACACCACCGCAATGTCGCCCGAACAAGCCGCCGACCTGATCATCGAGCGGCTGCTCGGCTAGGCCGACGCTCACGAAAAGAGCCCCGCCGAAGGTCGCGGCGGGGCTCTGTTCTCCTCAGGGCGAAGCGAAGGAAGAGGGGGCAATCTCCGCTTCGGCTGCATCTACGCCGGCCGCTTCCGGCGGTTCCCTTCGCACCCGCGAAATTTAGCTGAACCCAAAATGAACCGGAGCGTGCGTCGCGTGTTGAGTGGCGCAGAGCGGAAGCCTTTCCTCGTGGGGTGCGCAACGGCTCAGGGAGTTGAGTATGAGAAAAGCAATCATCGCCGCCACGGCGGCACTCGGGTTCGCAGTTCCGGCAAGCGCGGGCGTTATCACGCTCGGCAGCATCACCCAGAATGGCGCCAATGATTTCACCTTCACCTATCAGGGAACGCTCGGTCCCGACGAGGGCCTGCGGGCCGGCGACCGGCTGATCATCTACGATTTCCGCGGCTATATCGACGGGTCGATTTCCGCCGACGGCAATGCGAATGTCGCCGTGTCGGTCGAGAACACGTCGCCAGGCGGTATCGTCACGCCGGGCTTCGACGACGACCCGAACATCGTCAACCTGGTCTACACCTATACCGGCCCCGACTTCCGCAACACCGGCGGACCGTTCACGCCGTTCGACTTCGACGGCCTCCTCGCCCGCTCGACCTTGGGCGGCATGGCGGTCGACGCGTTCTTCGGCCTCTCCACCAAGAACAATCCGGACGGCGTTCCCGGCGGCTCGAACACTGCGGTGTTCTCGCTCGGTCAGGTCACGGTGCCTGCCGCCGCGATTCCGGAGCCCGCCACCTGGGCGATGATGCTCGGCGGCTTCGGCCTGCTCGGCGCCACCGCCCGCCGCCGCTCCCGCCCCGGTCGCGTCACGTCATAGGCAAACGAAAGCCCCGTCAGACCGGCTGACGGGGCCACGTTTGCCTCTCTGCATGAGCTACGCGGCAGGCATCAGGCGAAGACGAAATCCTGAGCGCTGAGCGCTGCCAGCTGGACGTTGTTCAGCGTGAGGCTGGTGTGCGCGTCGAACGAGAATACGACATCGCTGCCTTGCTGGCTGCCATGCGCCATCAGCTCGCCGAAGCTAGAGACGGGACCATTCAGGAAGCGGATCGTGTCGCCCGCAGCGTCGCCGTTGCCGGCGAAATCGCCGATCGCATCCTTGCCGGAACCGGCGGTGAACAGAAACACGTCGTCGCCCTGGTCGCCGAACAGCACGTCGTTGCCGCCATATCCGCAGAGCAGGTCGTTGCCGGCGCCGCCGTGCAGCCTGTTTCCTGCGGCATTGCCGACAATGGTATTGGCCAGTTCGTTGCCGGTCAGGTCGACGGCATAGGTCGACGACGAGCCCACTGTACGCAGCAACTCGACTTCGCTGCCCGCAGTAAGCGTGTAGCTCGTGGTCGCGATCACCGTGTCGGTGCCGTCGCCTCTCCGCTCGGTCACCACATTGTCGCTGTTGTCGACGATATAGAGCCATAGCCCAACATCGTGTCGGCACTGCTGCCGCCATCGATCAGTGACCGGCCACGCCTCCCTCAGCTGCTCCGGCGATATGATCGAGGCTGCGGCGCGTTTGTTCGACTTGCTCCATCAGGCCGACGCAGCCGACGCGGAGACGATTGCCGTGGCATCGATACCGGCCGAAGGCGTGGGGC
>NZ_DASTXI010000036.1:0-8873 GCF_035758555.1 Sphingomonas sp.
CCCAGAAGGCCAAGCTGGAGAAGCTCGGCGCGGTCGTCGTGTTCAGCGATGTCGGCAACGGATCGAGCCTCGATGGCCGCGATCAACTGGAAGCCGCGATCCGGCTGCTCGACAAGGGCGACATCCTGATGGCGCTCCACCATTCGCTCGCTCGCGCCAGTTTTCAGGTTCTTATCTCGCGCGCCAGTTAGCGATGCCTCAGTGACGACGAAGCAGTTGATGCCGTCAATGAGGCGGACGTCGGCCACGTCGAGTTGGCAAATCTCGTTTAGACGCATGCCAGTGTGTAACCCGATCAGCGGGACCCAGAAGCGCGCGTTGCGCGGGCGCTGGTGTCCCGGCCTTGCGTAGCCACGCTCCCCATCGAGACAGCCTCGATATAGCGGCGCGTCAAAAATCAGTCGAAGCTGGGCGGGACTGAAGGGCGAACGCTTATCCTTCTTCGCCGTATCATCGGGCAAGCGGAGCCCCTTGATCGGGTTTCGAGCGAGAAGTTCTTCGTTCACAGCCCAGTTCAAGAAGGTGGAGAGATTGCCGATGCAGGCGTTTGCATTGGCCGCGCTTATCAGTGTGACATCGCCTCGCTCACGCGCGAGTTCGGCTGCTTGGCGCGGGGTCAGTTTCGGGAAGCGCTTGGCAGCATTGCGGGGCAAAAAGCGCAGCACGTCGAGATAATCCCGAACATGGGTCCGTGAGATCGTGCTCATCACGATATCATTGCCGATGACGGACACGGCCAACCTGCGGCTGGTCTCATAGGCTTCACGTGTGCGCGCCGACCATGCCTGCGTTGGATCGGCCAAATAGCGCTTATAGGCTTCTCCGAAGGTAAGGCAGGGAACCTCGTCAACCTGCGGAGTCGACTGCTCCCCCGCCCCGCTTGCCCCGGCTCCATTTAGACGGCCCGTGGAGAGCTCGTCCGGGGACGGTTCGATCAGCGTCAGGTCCACGGTCAGACCAGCCATCGAGCGGCAATTTTCAATTTCGGACTCTACTCGCGCCATCGTTCCCGGCAACCGCCGCAGAGCGAGTTTGAGGCTGTCCGTCCGCAATGAACGCCAAATCTCTGCTCGACCAAAAAGGCTTCCGACATCGCGCGGGACACGACGCCGATAGTAGAACTGGCCCCCTCGCAGGCACAATCCAACTGGACGATTGTGTAGCAGCTTTGTGTAGCAGTCAGATCGACGTTTTCTGACCGGATCGCGGGCACTTAGCTGAGGTTTGACGCCCGGATTGTGTAGCAGTTCCGTGTAGCAGACGCGCTTGGGGAACCGTCTTTTCGACGATTCCCCAAGATTTTCAGTTCGTTGAGAACCCCTGGTGCCCAGGAGAGGACTCGAACCTCCACGCCCTTGCGAGCGCCAGCACCTGAAGCTGGTGCGTCTACCAATTCCGCCACCTGGGCACGGGGTAGGCGGCGCGCTTAGCGGCGGCTCTGCGCGCTTGTCAACCGGACTTCGGCAAGGCAAGGGCGCGGGCATGAAAGACGCGATCGTCACGGTATTCGGCGGCGGCGGATTTATCGGCCGCTACCTCATCCAGCAATTGTTCGAAGCGGGTGCGCGCGTCCGCGTCGTCCAGCGCGATCCGAAGGCGGCCTTCTTCCTGCGGCTCGGCCGGATCGGCCGCATCCAGTTCCTTGCCGCCGACGTGCGGAACAAGAAATCCGTGGAGCGCGCGGTCGCCGGCTCCGACGCCGTTGTGAACCTGGTCGGCGTGCTGGGCGGCGATTTCCAGGGCATCCATGTCGATGGCGCGCGCAACGTCGCCGAAGCCGCGGCGGCTGCCGGCGTCCGCGCGCTGGCCCATCTGTCGGCAATCGGCGCCGACCCGGACTCGCCGTCGCGCTACGGCCGCACCAAGGGCGAAGGCGAGGCCGCCGTGCGCGCCGCCTTCCCGGCGGCCACCATCCTCCGCCCGTCGATCGTGTTCGGGCGCGAGGACGAATTCACCAACCGCTTCGCTCAGATGGTCAAATGGCCGGTCGTGCCGGTAGTGCGGGGGCAGACCCGATTCCAGCCGGTGTTCGTGACCGACCTGGCGCAGGCAATCGCAAGGGCCGTGGCCGATCCGGAAAGCTATGGCGGCAAGAGCTATGACATCGCCGGCCCGGAGCCGATCGCGATGACAGAGTTGCTCCACCGGCTGGCCGACTGGACCGGACGCTCGCCGAAGTTCGTCTCCCTTCCCGATGCGGCGGTTGCCGCCATGGCACGGTTCGGCGGCTGGGCGCCTGGCGCGCCGATCACCTGGGATCAGTGGCTGATGCTCCAGCGCGACAATGTGCCCGCGCCGGGCACTTCCGGGCTGGACGCGTTCGGCGTCACGCCGACTCCGCTCGCAGCGGTCGCGCCGGGCTGGCTGGTCCAGTATCGCAAGCACGGCCGCTTCGGCGCAGTGCGGGCGACGGAGGGCTGATTCCCATTCCCGTTCGTGTCGAGCGAAGTCGAGACACGACTGCGCGGACCGTTTCTCGACTTCGCTCGAAACGAACGGATTGATTCATGCCCCTCCTCCTTACCGCCATCCTGCTCGGCATCGTCGAGGGGCTGACCGAGTTCCTGCCGGTTTCGTCGACCGGCCACCTGATCCTTGCGTCGGAACTGCTGGGCTACAAGGCAGAGACCTGGGCGACGTTCAACGTGATCATCCAGCTGGGCGCGATCCTGGCGGTGATCGTGCTCTACTGGCGCACTTTCTGGGCGGTCGCGACAGGGCTGTTCAAGGGCGAGGCGACCGCGCTGCGTTTCATCGGCAACCTGCTGCTCGCTTTCGTGCCGTCGGTCGTCCTCGGACTGATCCTGATCGACCAGATCAACGCGTTGCTGGGCAATGCCGTGGTCGTGGCGGTCGCGCTGGTGCTGGGTGGCATCGCGATCCTGGTGATCGAGGCGCTGGTGAAGGCACCGGACGAACAGCCTGGCGTCGCCGCGGTACCGTGGCGCAAGGCGCTCGGCATCGGAATGCTCCAGTGCCTGGCCATGATCCCGGGCGTCAGCCGCTCCGGCGCGACGATCATGGGCGCGCTGGCGCTCGGCGTGGAGCGGCGAACCGCGGCGGAGTTCAGCTTCTTCCTCGCAGTGCCGACGATGCTTGGTGCGACGACGCTGGAGGTGATCAAGAATCATGAGGAGCTGACGTCCGGTCATGTGGATTGGGGGCTGGTGGGTGTCGGCTTCGTCGTCTCCTTCCTGGTCGCGATCGTCGTGATCCGCTGGTTCGTCGGCTTGATCTCACGCCGGGGATTCGCGCCCTTTGCCTGGTACCGGATCGTCGCCGGCAGCCTCGCGCTGGTGTGGCTGCTGGCAAGATAGGTCCGGTATGAAGCCCATCATCATGCCAGATTGATGCTAGTGACAGCGATTTAGCTCGATATCGCGCGCATTAACGTCAGCATAGCTGACTTACTGCCGAATTTCTGCGTGACTCTCCTCGAAATGCGCTGCGATAACGGCAGCGAAGGAGGGCGTGCGTGTGGCCGATCGGAGGATGCTGAAGTTCGTCGATCTGGGGCAAGCCTATCCGGCCAAGCGCCCGGCCGAGCTGCGCGCCGAGGATTTCCGCGAGATTGCCGACCGCTATGCGGTGGCCGACGCAGCCGCCCAATCGGGGCGCTGCTCGCAATGCGGCGTCCCCTATTGCGCTGTCCATTGCCCCCTGCACAATCACATCCCGGATTGGCTGCGGCTGACCGCCGAAGGGCGGCTGCGCGAAGCCTATCAGCTGTCCAACGCGACCTCGACCATGCCGGAAATCTGCGGCCGCATCTGCCCGCAGGACCGGTTGTGCGAAGGCAATTGCGTGATCGAATTCTCCGGCCACGGCGCGGTGACGATCGGGTCGGTCGAAAAGTTCATCACCGACACCGCCTGGGAACAAGGCTGGGTCGAGCCGCTGCGGCCGGGGCACCCGACCGGTCAGTCGGTCGGCGTGATCGGCGCCGGGCCGGCGGGGCTCACTGCGGCCGAATATCTGCGCGCCGCGGGCCATGACGTGCATGTCTATGACCGCCATGACCGCGCCGGCGGGCTGCTGACCTACGGCATCCCGGGGTTCAAGCTGGAAAAGGAAATCGTCACCCGCCGCGTGGCACGGCTTGAGGAAGGCGGGGTCGTCTTCCACCTTTGTGCGGATGTGGGCGGCGCGCTGCCCTTCGCCGAGCTCCGCGCCCGCCACGACGCGCTGTTGATCGCGACGGGCGTGTACAAGGCGCGCGGCGTTACGGCGCCGGGCGCCGGCGCGACCGGCATCGTCGAGGCGCTCGATTATCTGATCGCGTCCAACCGCAAGGGGTTCGGCGACCGGGTTCCGGCGTTCGACAACGGCACGCTGAACGCCCAAGGCAAGCATGTCGTCGTGATCGGCGGCGGCGACACGGCGATGGACTGCGTGCGCACCGCGGTTCGCCAGGGCGCGAAGTCGGTCCAGTGCCTCTATCGCCGCGACCGTGCCAACATGCCGGGATCGCAACGCGAAGTCGCGCATGCGGAGGAGGAAGGCGTCGAGTTCCTCTGGCTCTCCGCCCCCGAAGCGTTCGAAGCGGCGGAGAATGGCTGGGTCTCGGGCGTCCACGCGACCCGGATGCGGCTGGGTGCCGCCGATGCGAGCGGCAGGCGGGCGCCGGAGCCGGACGCGGAGGGCGGCTTCCGCCTTGACGCCGATCTCGTCATCAAGGCGCTTGGCTTCGATCCCGAAGAACTGCCGGCGATGTTTGCCACGCCCGAGCTCGGCGTCACCCGCTGGGGCACGCTCCGCATCGACCACCAGAGCATGATGACATCGCTGGACGGCATCTTCGCCGCCGGCGACATCGTTCGCGGCGCCAGCCTCGTCGTCTGGGCGATCCGTGACGGTCGGGACGTCGCCGAAAAAATGCACGCTTGGCTCAAGGCGCGTGCAACCCAGGGGAGGAAAGCCGCATGAAACCGATCTGGCCCGCGCTCATGCTGGGCATCGCCATGCCCGCGCTCGCGCAGCCCGCACCGCAAGCCGCTGCGGAGGCGGCCAACCCCGCGCGTCTGGCCGCCGCACGCCAGCTCGTCGGCCTCCTCAATCTCGAGCAGACGTTCGACCAGATGTTCGTGCCCTTGATGCCGGTGTTTGCGCAGGCGGTGATCGGCGCGCTGCAAGGCGATCTGGACACGCGCGACGCAATGCGCGTCCTGCTGGAAAAGGGAGAGGGCGGGCAGGACCGGTTCGTCACCATCCTGTCGCAGGAATTCTTCAGGTCGCTGCGCGCGCGCTACCCGGACCTGAAGGAAAGCGCGGCGGCCGAATATGCGAAAACCTTCTCCGAAAGCGAACTGCGCGACCTGATCGCCTTCTATACGTCGGGAACCGGCGCGAAGATGCTGAGCCTCGCCCCCGATCTGCAAAAACGGCTCGCTGCTGCCGGCCAGGAGATCGGGCGCAAGGCCGGCGAAGAAGCCGGCCGCCGCGCTTTCGAACGCGCCGAGCAGGAGATGCTGCCCCGCAAGGCGCAAACCAGCTCATGAATGACCAGCGCCGCCGTCTGCCATCGGCGTCACGTCGCCGAAAAGATGCACCAATGTCTGAGTTCTACATCGCAATCGGCAGCTTCCATTGCGGCAGCGGCTTGAAGAAGGCATTCAGAATGAAGCACCTCCCGATTTACCTCGTCGCGACGCTGGCTCCTGCGATTTCTGCTCCAGCAGCGGCACAGCCTGTCCAGGCTGCACCGGCAGATGCGGCCGACCAGTTGATCAATCTCATCCTCAACCCCGACAAGCTGGCACAGGATGCCCGCACCGCCGCGCGCGCAGGCTTTATGAAGAGGCTGGATGCGGATCCGAATATCGCAAAAATGGAGCAGCTCCGGCCTGGCTTGATCCTCGCGCTCCGCCAAACGCTCGACACAGAGCTCTCTCGCGCCATGCCCGCCGCGATAACGCGGATGCGCGAGCGGTATCGCGAACTGTTTACCCAGCGGCTCACTGTCGCCGAATTGGTCGAGGTGCGTGACTTCTACTTGTCCCCGGTCGGTCAGCGTATGCTCGCACAATCCACCGCCGCTGCCCAGGCAAAGGCGATGGATATTGCCCAGCAGGGTGGGCGTCGGCTTGACGAAAAAAGCATGCAGGCAATCACGAATGAAGCAGCAGTCGCCGGCATGCAGATCGTGCGTCCCGAAGATGTGCCCCAACTGACGCGCTTCGCTCAAACGACCGCAGCCCAAAAGATGATCCCGCTACAGCAGGAGGCAAATGCGATTGCCGTGGCAGAGACCAACGCCATGATCGATACTGTTGGGCCGCGCCTGGGCGAAGCGCTGAAGGCCACGCTCGAGCGCCATATGCGCGGCGGGCGATGACCGGCCAGCGCACCCGTCTCGCCCGCGAGGGCATGTATCGGCCGGAGTTCGAATCCGATGCATGCGGCGTCGGGCTGATCGCCGCGACGGACGGCCGCGCGTCACGCCGCGTGGTCGCATCCGCGATCGAGGCGCTGAAGGCGGTGTGGCACCGCGGCGCGGTAGATGCGGACGGCAAGACCGGCGACGGCGCCGGGCTGCACCTCGACCTCCCCACCCGCTTCTTCGACGATGCAATCGAGAGCTCCGGGCACAAGGTGCGGCCGAACCGGCTCGCGCTCGGCATGATCTTCCTGCCGCGCACCGACCTTGCCGCGCAGGAGACCTGCCGCACGATCGTCGAATCCGAAGTGATCGACGCCGGCTATACCATCTATGGCTGGCGGCAGGTGCCGGTCGACGTCTCCGTGATCGGCACGAAGGCGCAGGCTACGCGGCCCGAAATCGAGCAGATCATGATCGCCGGGCCGCTGCCCGATGCCGAGAGCGCGGCGGATTTCGAGAAGAAGCTGTACCTGGTCCGCAGGCGGATCGAGAAGAAGGTGATCGCTGCGCAGATCGCCGGCTTCTACATCTGCTCGCTGTCGTGCCGCTCGATCGTCTACAAGGGGCTGTTCCTGGCGGAGAGCCTCAGCCTCTTTTACCCCGATCTGCAAGACGAGCGCTTCGAGAGCCGGGTCGCTATCTTCCACCAGCGCTATTCGACCAACACTTTCCCGCAATGGTGGCTGGCCCAGCCGTTCCGCTGCCTCGCCCATAATGGCGAGATCAATACGATCCGCGGCAACGCCAACTGGATGAAAAGCCACGAGATCAAAATGGCCAGCCTTGCGTTCGGCGAGGCGTCGGAGGACATCAAGCCGGTGATCCCGGCCGGCGCGTCCGATACGGCAGCGCTGGATGCGGTGTTCGAGGCGATCTGCCGATCCGGCCGCGACGCGCCGACCGCCAAGATCATGCTGGTGCCCGAGGCCTGGAACGCGGCCGACCTGCCGCCCGACCAGAAGGCGATGTACGCCTATCTCGCCTCGGTCATGGAACCGTGGGACGGGCCGGCCGCGCTGGCGATGACCGACGGCCGCTGGGCGGTCGCGGGCATGGACCGCAACGCGCTGCGGCCGCTGCGCTACACGCGCACCGACGACGGGCTGCTGATCGTCGGGTCGGAGACGGGCATGGTCGTCGTCCCTGAGACGAGCGTGGTCGAGAAGGGCGCGCTCGGGCCGGGGCAGATGATCGCGGTCGACCTGGATGCCGGCGGCGTGTTCGAGGACCGCGCGATCAAGGCCCGGATCGCCGCCGAGCAGCCGTACGAGCGAATGGTAGCGGGCTTTCGGAGGTTTGAGGACCTTTGTGCCGCTGCGAAAGCAGGGGCCCAGAGCGGCGGGGCAGATGGGCCCCTGCGTTCGCAGGGGCACGAGCTGACCCGCCTCCAACTTGCCGCCGGCCAGACGCTGGAGGACATGGAGCTGATCCTGTCGCCGATGGTCGAGGACGCGAAGGAAGCGGTCGGCTCGATGGGCGACGACACGCCGCTTGCCGTCATCTCGGACAAGCCGCGCAATATCGCCCAATTCTTCCGCCAGAATTTCAGCCAGGTCACCAATCCGCCGATCGACTCCTTACGCGAAAAGCAGGTGATGAGCCTGAACACGCGCTTCGGAAATCTCGCCAACATCCTCGATATCGAGGGTCAGAATTCCAGCGTGCTGGTGCTCGAGACTCCGTTGCTAAGCTGCTCGGACTGGGACCGGCTGAGGGCGTCGTTCGGCGTCCAGGCTGCGGTCATCGACTGCACCTATCCGGCCGATGGCGGGCCGCAACAGCTCCGGGCCGCGATCGCCAGTCTCCGCGCCGAAGCCGAGCGTGCGGTGCGCGAAGGGCGGACCGAGCTGTTCCTGACCGACGAAGGGATCGGCCCGGATCGCGTGGCGATCCAGATGATCCTCGCCGCGGCGGCGGTGCACACGCACCTGGTGCGCAAGGGGCTGCGCTCCTACGCTTCCGTGAACGTCCGTTCGGCGGAATGCCTCGACACCCATTATTTCGCGGTGCTGATCGGCGTCGGCGCGACGACGGTGAATGCGTGGCTGGCCGAGGCGTCGATCGCCGACCGGCACGCGCGCGGGCTGTTCGGGCGCCTTAACCTTGAAGGCTGCATCGCCCGCTACAAGCAGGCGATCGGCGACGGCCTTTTGAAGATCATGTCGAAAATGGGGATCGCGGTGATCTCCAGCTATCGCGGCGGTTATAATTTCGAAGCGGTCGGGCTCAGCCGCGCGCTCGTCAACGATCTGTTCCCCGGCATGCCCGCGAAGATTTCGGGTGAAGGCTATGCGTCGCTCCACCTGAACGCGCGGATGCGGCACCGGGCTGCATTCGATCCGGCAGTCGTGAACCTGCCGATCGGCGGTTTCTACCGCCAGCGCCACGGTGGCGAGACGCACGCCTATTCCGCTCAGCTGATGCACCTGCTGCAGACGGCCGTCGCGACGGACAGCTATTCGACCTACCTGCAATTCGCGCGCGGCGTGAACGA
>NZ_DASTXI010000068.1:0-9503 GCF_035758555.1 Sphingomonas sp.
GTCAGCTTCGACGTGAATTTGCCCGGCGTGAGCAGGCAACCCGCCAGCAGCAACGGCGCGGCGATCAGTGCCGCCAGCCTGAACCAAGCCCCCATGTCGGCCCCCTCAGCTTCGGGTGGCGACCGCATAAAGGGCGATCGCCGCCGCGTTCGAGACGTTCAGGCTTTCTATCGCGGGCGAGATCGGAAGTCGCGCGAGTTCGTCGCAGTGCGTCGCGGTGTTCTGGCGCAGCCCCTCGCCTTCAGCGCCCAGCACCAGCGCGATCCTGGCCGAGCCGAGCGCGTCCCGCAGCAGGCGGTCCGCCTCTCCGGCAAGGCCGATCCGCCAGAAGCCGGCTTCGGCAATCTCTTCCAGCGCACGGGCGAGGTTCACAACCCGCACCCACGGCACCGTCTCCAGCGCACCCGAGGCCGCGCGGGCGAGCGCGCCCGATTCGGGCGGGCTGTGCCGGTCCTGGGTGACGATGCCGAGCGCATCGAAGGCGGCTGCCGAGCGCAGGATCGCGCCGACGTTATGCGGGTCCGTCACCTGGTCGAGCACCAGCAGCGGGCGATTGCCTTCGCGGGCCAGCAGCTCATCGAGGAACACGTCCTCAAGCGGTTCGACCTCCAGCACCAGACCCTGGTGCGGCGCGTCCTGCGGCACCAGCCGGCCGAGATCGGCAGCGTCGGCGGAGGTCACCGGCAGGCCGGACGGCAGGTTCATCCGCCCCGCCGCATCCCGCGTCGCCCAGAGCTTGACCGCGCGCCGCTTCGGATTCGCGAGCGCGGCGCCGACCGCGTGCCGTCCCCAGAGGCGGGGACGGCCGGACGCGCCCTTCGACGGCCGGTGGCCGCGGCCGTCAGTTCTGCGCATCGTCCGGGTCTTCATATTTGAACGGATCCGTCACTGCCGGCTGGGTCGGGATCGGCATGGCGGGCAGAACCTTGTCGCTGGTGGCCGCCTCATAGAGCATCCCGGCCAGCACGACCGAGGCCTGGCGCATGTCCTCGCCCTTCAGATGGTCATAGGTGTCCATGCTGGAATGATGGACGCGGCTGCCATAGTCGAGCGGGTCCTGGATGAACTGATAGCCTGGAATACCGGCCTGCTGCATGAACACATGATCGGTGCCGCCGGTGCGCCGGATCGCAACCGTGCCCGCGCCCATCGACGCGAACGGTGCCAGCCAACCCTTCAGCATCGGCACCGCGGCGACATTGTTCTCGGCATAGATGCCGCGCAGCTTTCCCGAACCGTTGTCGATGTTGAAGTATGCGACGAGGTCGCGATAGCCCGCGCCCGGCGTGAAAGGCCGCGCATTGATGCGGGCGTAATAGAGCTGGTTGCCGTTCAGTCCCGGCGCGTCGGCCGGCCAGCTGCCCAGATATTTGTTCATATAGGCCCAGCTGCCGAGCAGCGCCTGCTCCTCGCCCGCCCAGAGCGCGAAGCGGATCGTCCGCTTCGGCCGCACGCCGAGGCGGGAGAGGATGCGCGCCGCTTCCATCACGACCACAGACCCGGCGCCGTTATCGGCGGCGCCGTCGGCGGCGGCCCAGCTGTCGAGATGGGCGCCCGCCATCACATAGCCGGCCTTCGGATCGGTGCCCGGAATCTCGGCGATGATGTTGTAGGCGTTCGGGTCCGAATCGTCGAAGCGGACGTCGCTGTTGATCTCCAGCACCGGCGCGTCGCCGGACTTGGCGAGGCGGGCGAGGCGGCGATAGTCCTCGGCCGCGATCTCGACGCCGGGGAGCGCCGGCGTCTCGTTGGTGCCGAACGCATAGCCTTCGCCCGATACCAATTTGCCGTCGCGATAGGATTTGCGCGCCCAGGCGAGAGCCCCTTCGGCTTTCAGGAATGCGTCCAGCTTGGCGTCGAACGCCGCGCGGCTGATCTGCTTCGCGACCTTTTCCGGATCGTAGGTCTCTTCCTGGAATTTGTTCAGCTTGGCCAGGTCCTCGTCGCCAAGCCGGCGGAAGGCAGGCTTGTCCGGCTCGTCGCCGTCGCCGGGCATCGAGACCAGCACGATCTTGCCGGCGAGCTTGCCGCGCCATTTGTCGAAATCGCGCTCGCGCTTCATCGGCGCGACGACGACCGGCGCACTGATCGCGCCATTGGTGCCCGGCGTCCAGGCAACCGGAATCGCCGTCAGCATCAGCGGCCGCGGGCTCGTCATCCTGACGCTGGAGGAAACAATCGACCAACCCCTGCCGAAAGGAAACGGATCGGCCCGGACGTTGGTGAGACCCCAGCTACGAAATTTCGCCTGGGTCCATTTCTCCGCCGCGCGCATGCCGGGCGAGTTGGTCATGCGGCTGCCGATATGGTCGGACAGATATTCGGCGTTCACCATCACTTCGCTGTGGTTCAGCCCCTCGTCGATGATCCGGTTTACCATCTCCGGCTGAGCGGTGGCGGATGCTGCGGCAAGCAGCATGGCGGCGATAACAGGCATTGGACCTCCCCGATTGGCTTTGGATGCGGATTAGCAGGCGCGCGGGCGCAAACAACCGGGCTTTGCTGCGTTGACAGGCCGCGCGCGGTTCGTCATGGCGTCGCGCTCCGCTCGCCCCGGTATGCCGGGGCCCGACCTGGACAGGTGGCCGAGTGGTTAAAGGCAGCAGACTGTAAATCTGCCGGGCTTCGCCCTACGCTGGTTCGAATCCAGCCCTGTCCACCACGCCCTAACCGATATACTCCGCGAGCAGAGTGTTCGCGCGCGGGCCGTTCCAGTCCATCGCGCCGATCACGCGCCAGACTTCCTTGCCGTCCTTGTTGTAGAGGACGGTCGTCGGCAGCATGCCGGTGTTGAAGGCGAAGCCGAGCTTGTTGTCCGGGTCGCGGTAGCGTTCCAGATGCTTGAACCCGCCCTTCGCGAAAGTCGGGCCGATATCGACGTCCTTCGCGTCCTGGCTGACGGTCAGCACTTTCAGCCGGTCGCCGGCGCGATCGGCGATGTGATCGAGCGTCGGCATCTCGCGCACGCACGGGCCGCACCAGGTCGCCCACAGATTGACCAGCACCGGCTTGCCCTTGAAGTCCGCGAGCGTGACCGGCTTGCCCGCGGGATCGAGGAAGCTGTCGGCGGGCGCTGCCGTGCCGCGCTCGGCAATATCGAGCTTGCCGGTCGGCTCCGGTCCCTTCGGCTCGGCCAGCGCCGTCGCGTTCGCTTGCGGCTGCGGCTCGCTTTGCCTATCGCAGCCCGCGATCAATACAGTCCCAAGGAGAAGCGCAACGGTGAGCGGGCGCACGGACAGCTCCAATGCAATGTGGGGCGGGCGCTTCGCCGAAGGGCCCGCATCGGTGATGCGCGAGATAAATGCCTCGATCGGCTTCGACAAGCGAATGTGGCGGCAGGACATCCAGGGGTCGCGCGCGCACGCCGCGATGCTGGCGGCGCAAGGCATCATTTCCGCCGAGGATGCGGAGGCGATCGACCGGGGGCTGGAGCAGATCGCCGCCGAATATGCCGATGCCGGCGTGCCGGAGGACCCGGCGCTGGAAGACATCCATATGCATGTCGAGGCGCGACTGGCAGAGATCATCGGCCCTGCCGCCGGCCGGCTGCACACCGCCCGCTCCCGCAACGACCAGGTCGCGACCGACTTCCGCCTGTGGGTGCGCGATGCGATCGACGAGATCGATACCGCGCTTGCCGCCTTCCAGTCGGTGCTGATCGGCCGCGCGGAGGAGCATGCGGAGACGGTGATGCCCGGCTTCACCCATCTCCAGTCCGCGCAGCCGGTGACGCTCGGCCATCACCTGATGGCCTATTTCGAGATGATCCACCGCGATCGCGGGCGCTTCGAGGATGCGCGCGAGCGGCTGAACGAATGCCCGCTGGGTTCGGCGGCGCTGGCCGGGACGGGCTTTCCGGTCGACCGCTTCGCCGTTGCCGAGGAGCTCGGCTTCGAACGGCCGACCGATAACAGCCTCGACGCCGTCTCCGACCGCGACTTCGCGCTGGAGTTCCTGTTCGCGGCGACGACCTGCGCGATGCATCTGTCGCGGCTGGCGGAAGAGATCATCCTGTGGGCGAGCCAGCCGTTCGGCTTCGTCCAGCTGTCCGATGCCTGGTCGACCGGCTCGTCGATCATGCCGCAGAAGCGCAACCCCGACGCCGCGGAGCTGGTGCGCGGCCATGCCGGGCGCATCCAGGGGTGCCTGGTCGCGCTGACGACCACAATGAAGGGCCTGCCGCTCGCCTATTCGAAGGACATGCAGGACGACAAGGTGCCGGTGTTCGAGGCGCACGACCTGCTGACGCTGTCGATTGCGGCGATGACCGGCATGATCGGCAGCGTCGCTTTCCGGCGCGACCGGATGCTGCAGGCGGCGGAAGCGGGCTTTTCGACCGCGACCGATCTGGCCGACTGGCTGGTCCGCGAAGCGGGCGTGCCGTTCCGCGAGGCGCACCATATCGTCGGCAGCGCCGTGAAGCTCGCGGAACAGGACGGCAAGGCGCTCGACGCGCTGAGCCTCGACCAGTTGCAGGCGATCGATCCGCGGATCGACGGCCGTGTGTTCGGCGTTCTGAGCGTCGGCGCGTCGGTCGCGTCGCGGACCAGCCATGGCGGCACCGCCCCGGCCCAGGTCCGCGCGCGGATCGCGGATGCCAGGGCGGCGATCGGAGTGGGAGAGGAAGATGCTTGACCTTTCACGCTCGGGACGAGCGGTGGTGGCTCTGGCAATCCTTGCCCTCGCAGCCTGCGGCGGCAAGAACGAGCTGACGCCGGCCGCCGGGGCAAGCCTGCCGCCCAAGCCCGCCGCCGCGGCGACGCCGCCGACGCCCACCGAGCTGATGACGCCTTCCGTGCAGGCCCGTCCCCGGCGGTCCGACGAGTTGCTGAAGCAATCGGAAGAACGGCGCGACGACCGTTTCGACCTGCCGCCGCACTGATGGACCATTTTCAGCTCAAGGACGGCGAGCTCTACGCCGAAAGCGTGCCGCTCGCCCGCATTGCGGAAGAAGTCGGCACGCCGGTCTACGTCTATTCGCGCGCGACGCTGGAGCGGCATGCGCGGGTGTTCCGCGAGGCGCTGGAAGGGCTCGGGCGCGTGCATCTGGCGTTCGCGGTCAAGGCCAATCCGAACCTTGCCGTGCTGCGCGTGCTGGCACGGGCGGGTTACGGCGCGGACATCGTGTTTTCGGGCGTCGGCAAGACGCCGGCCGAGCTGGCGCAGGGACTGGATGCGGGGCTCGGGCAGTTCAACCTGGAGCATGAAGAAGAGGGGCATGTCCTCTCCGCCCTCGCGGAGGCGCGTGGGCAGCGCGTATCGGCGACGCTCAGGGTCAATCCCGACGTGGACGCGGGCACGCACGAGAAGATCTCGACCGGCAAGGCCGACAACAAATTCGGCGTGCCCATCGACCAGGCGCCGGCGATGTATGCGCGCCTCGCTGCATTGCCGGGCCTCAGGATGCGCGGCGTCGCCTGCCATATCGGCAGCCAGCTGAGCAATGTCGCGCCGCTGGAGGCCGCCTATGTGCGGATCGGGCGGCTGATCGCGGACCTGCGCGCCACTGGCCACGCTGTCGATCGTGCCGATCTCGGCGGCGGCCTCGGCGTGCGCTACCGGCCCGAGGACGTGGTGCCCTGGCCAACCGATCTCGGCGAGATGGTCGCGCGCGTGACGAAGGACTGGCACGTCGAGCTGATGTTCGAGCCCGGCCGCGTCATCGCCGGCAATGCTGGCGTGCTGCTGACCAGGGTGGTCTGGGTGAAGCCCGGCGTCACCCACCCCTATGTGATCGTCGACGCCGCGATGAACGACCTCGCCCGCCCCGCGCTCTACGGCGCCTATCACCATTTCGAGGCGGTACGCCCGTCAGGCGAGCACATGACCGCGCACATCGCCGGACCGGTGTGCGAGACCGGCGACACGTTCGCGATGAGCCGCGCCATCGACCGCGTGCGGAGCGGCGACCTCGCCATCTTCCGCACCGCCGGAGCCTATGGCGCAACAATGGCCTCGACCTACAACAGCCGCGCGCTGGTGCCCGAAGTGATGGTCGACGGCGACCGCTATGCCGTGGTCGCCGACCGCATCAGCGCGGAGACGATCATGAATGCCGAGCGCGTGCCGGAATGGCTGGCTGACTAGCTTCCTAAGCGCAGGCGAAACCGGCTAAAGGGCAGTGGTGCACAGCCTTCCGGTTTTCCTTCGCCTCACAGGCCGGCCGGTGATCCTGCTGGGCGATGGCGAAGCCGCAGAGGCCAAGCGGCGATTGCTCGAACGCACCGGCGCCGAGATCGTGGGCGAGGAAGCGGAGGCGCAACTGGCGATCGTTGCGCTCGACTATCCCGAACCCAGCGTCGCCCGGCTGAAAGCGCGCGGCATTCTGGTAAACGCCGTCGATCGGCCGGAGCTGTGCGACTTCACGCTTCCCGCCATCGTCGATCGCGATCCGGTGCTGGTCGCGATCGGCACCGGGGGTGCGTCGGCAGGGCTCGCCGCAGCCCTTCGCCAGCGGCTCGAAACGCTGCTCTCGCCGAAGCTCGGCGATCTCGCGATCCTGCTTCGCGATGCGCGCGAACAGCTCAGGCAAGCCTTTCCCGATCCGGCGGAACGCCGACTGGCGATCGCATCGGCTCTGGGTTTCGGCGGAGCGCTCGATCTGGACGACCCGCAACTGGACGATCCGTTCTGGCTCGATAGCCTGCACGCGACACCGGCGTGGGAAGTACACGTCGTTCGGCTGCGATCGGCCGATCCGGACGATCTGACCATCCGCGAAGCTCGCCTGCTCGGCCGGGCCGACCGGGTCTATCATCGTCCCGACGTGCCGGCGGCCGTTCTCGAACGCGCGCGCGCCGACGCGCTGCGGATCGCGTGCGACGCGCCCCCGCGGCCCTCTGCTGGCGGCGTTTCGGTCGATCTGTCGATGGAGGAAGAGTGAAGCAATTCGCCTATGTCGACGAAGGAGGCGCGGTCCATCCGGTCCCCCTGGCGGAAGCTGCGGGCGCGAACGGCGGGGCGCGGCTGATCTGGATCCATCTCGACCAGAACGATCCGGCGACCGCGCCTTTCCTGTCGGAACAGCTGAAGCTCAACGACGTGGTGGTGAGCGCGCTGACCGCGCTGGAGACGCGGCCGCGTTGCGATCCGATCGGCGACGGAGCGCTGATCAACCTGCGCGGGCTCTCGCTGCAGGACGAGCCGGGCTCGGACGAGCTGGTCTCGATCCGCATCTGGACCGGGCGCGGCTGCATCGTCTCGGTCGCTCGCTTCACGATGCGTGCGCTGCCCGAGCTGTGCGACGCCTTCAAGGCCGGCAAGGTGAAGGATCCCGGCGACTTCGTGTCGATGCTGGCCCATCTGATCACCGGCCATCTCGATCCCGACGTCGGCGAGCTCGGCGACCGGCTCGACGAGTGCGAGCTGATGCTGGATGCCAGCAAGACCTTCACCTTGCGCCGCGCGATTGCGGAAACGCGGGCGCGGGCGATCGAGTATCGCCGCTTCGTCGCGCCGCAGCGCCAGGCGCTGAAACGGCTGTCGCTGCTCGAATGCGACTGGCTGGAGCCTGACGACCGGCTGCACCTGGCGGAATCGGCGGACCGGTTCGCGCGCATGGCCGAGGAGCTGGAAAGCATCCGCGAGCGCGCCGCGCTGATGCACGAGCAGATCACCGACCTGCGCGCCGAGATGATCGACACCCGCGCGCTGCTGATCTCGATCGTCGCTTTGGTGTTCCTGCCGCTGACCTTCCTGACCGGGCTGCTGGGCATGAACGTGAACGGCATCCCGTTCGCGCACGCGCCTTGGGCCTTCTGGGGCGTGGTCGGCGTGTGCGTGGCAATGGCCGTGGCGATCGCCGGCTGGTTCCTGAAACAGCACTGGTTCCGGTAGGCCCCTCCCCTGAAGGGGAAGGGCTTAGTGCTTCACCAATTCCCCGCGGATGAAGTCCTCGACCGCGACATAGGCTTCGTCGTCGGTCATCTGGACCGGCGGATGCTTGCAGAACCAGGCCGCGGCAGGGAGGATGGCACCGCCGATGCCGCGGTCCTTCGCCAGCTTGGCGCAGCGGATCATGTCGATCGCGACGCCGGCTGAGTTGGGACTGTCCTCGACCGACAGCCGCAGCTCCAGGTTCATCGGTACGCCGCCGAACAGCTGCCCTTCCATGCGCAGGAAGCAGACCTTGTTGTCGTTCTGCCACGCGACATAGTCGCTGGGGCCGACATGGATGTTCTCGTCGTCGAGCCGGTGCTGCGCGACCGATTGCACCGCTTCGGTCTTCGACACTTTCTTGGACGCGAGCCGCGCGTGATTGGCCATGTTCAGAAAGTCGGTGTTGCCGCCGGTGTTCAGCTGATAGGTCCGCTCCAGCTTGACGCCGCGCTTCTTGAACAGGTCGGTCAGGACGCGGTGGACGATTGTCGCGCCCAGTTGCGCCTTGATGTCGTCTCCGATGATCGGCACGCCCGCCTCCTCGAACCGCCGCGCCCATTCGGGATCGCTGGCGATGAACACCGGCATGTTGTTGACGAAGGCGACGCCGGCTTCGAGCGCGCATTCGGCATAGAATTCCGTGGCCTTCTGGCTGCCGACCGGCAGGTAATTGAGCAAAACGTCCGCTTCGCTGTCGACCAGCGCCTGGATGACCTCGTCCTTCTCCGGCTCGGCTTCGTCGGCGAGCAGGAAGGTACGGTCGTCGGGATAGCCTTCCATATGCTCGCCATAGCCGTCCAGCACCTTGCCCATCCGCACCTTCGCGCCGGTCTCGGGGACGTGATCGCAGAAGACGGCCGTGCAATTGGGCCTGGCGAAGATCGCTTCGTTGATGTCGCGGCCGACCTTGCGCCGGTCCACATCCCACGCCGCGACCAGCTGGATGTCGCTGGGGCGATAGCCGCCCAGATCCCAGTGCATCAGCCCGATCTGCTCGTTGGCGCCGCCATTCTGGTAGTGGGCGATGCCCTGCACCAGCGAACTCGCGCAATTGCCGACGCCGACGATCGCGGCATTGATGCGGTGACGGGGGCTCGGCGCCATCAGCATGTCTCTCTCCTCAACCGTTCGCCGCCGCACGGATGGGCAGCGCCGGCGCGTAGCGCTCGATCATCTCGGCGCAGAAATCCGCGAAGCCCGCCGGATCGCGCGGCGCGCTGGTGTGGTGCTCTGCGATCCCCAGATGCTCCGGCGTGAAGCAGAACGTGACGGTCGTCTCGAAATCGGCGAGCGCCTCCATCTGGCGGTCGAACCAGTCGAGCGCGTTGGGCCGGAAATAGTCGGCCCAGCTGAGGCCGGTGCGGAGGTGCTTCACCCCCAGCCGCTTCATCCAGGCGACGGCGTCGTTGAGGCGCGGGTCCTCGAAATGGAACCACTGCATCAGGCCCATATCGGCCGCGTGGCGGGCATAATAGTCGAGCGCGAGCTTGGGCGTGCCGTCAGCCTTGATCAGGCCCATGTAGAAATGGCGGTAGTAGCTCGAGCCTTCGGCTTCCTTGTGCCGGGTCGTCGCGCCCCATTCCATCGGCAGGTCGAACAGCGAATACCAGAAGATGCGGGGCACG
>NZ_DASTXI010000087.1:0-7472 GCF_035758555.1 Sphingomonas sp.
CACTTCATAGCTCACCATCTGCGCGGCGGCGCGGACGGCGGAGTAGAAGGGATATTTGGAATTGGATGCCCAACCCGACAGGATCACGCCGTAGACGCCGGTAGAGCTGATCGCGAGCAAGTAGAGCAGGCCGACATTGACGTTGGCGAGCACCGCCCGCGGCCCGAACGGGATCACCGCCCAGGCCGCGAGCGCGACCGTGAAAGTGATGATCGGCGCGATCAGGAACAGGCCGCGATTGGCGGCAGACGGGATGATCGTTTCCTGCAGGAAGACCTTGAGGCCGTCCGCGAACGACTGGAGCAGACCGAACGGACCGACCACGTTGGGCCCGCGGCGGAGCGCCATCGCCGCCCAGATCTTGCGGTCGGCATAGATGATCATCGCGACCGCCAGCATCAGCGGCAGCGCGATCACCAGGATGTCGATGATCGTGGCGATGAAATAAGCCCAGCCATAGGGCAGGACGCCTGTGAACCAGCTGATCATGCGGAGATCCTCCCCACTTGTGGGGAGCGGGACCGCCGCGGAGCGGTGGTGGAGGGGACGCCGTGGGACACGGCGCTGGCGCGCCGCCCCTCCACCACGCCGCTTCGCGTCGCGGTCCCCCTCCCCCAGCCGAGCTGGGGGAGGATCTTTGCCCGCGGCAATCTCGTCCATCGTCCGGCCGGTGCTGACGCTGGTCAGGCAGCGGTCGACCAGATCGCCGGAGCCGCCGGCATAATCGTCGTCGATCTTGCGCAGCAGCCAATTTTCGGTGCGCTCCTTGGGCCGCGGTTTCAGGCGGATCAGCAGCCATTCGCCCTTCATCCGCTCGCCGTTCAGGATGAAGTGCAGGTGCCCCTTCTCCAGGTCCTTCGCGCTTTTGCCCTGGACCGGCGCCCATTCGCCGCGATCCCACAGCATCACCGTGCCGCCGCCATACTCGCCTTTCGGGATCGTGCCTTCGAACGTGGCGTAGGAAAGCGGGTGGTCCTCGGTCCGGACCGCGAGCCGCTTGTCGTCAGGATCGAGGCTCGGCCCGCGCGTGACGGCCCAGGACTTGAGCACGCCGTCCATCTCCAGCCGCAAATCCCAGTGCAGCCGCGTGGCATCGTGCTTCTGCACCATGAAGGTGTGGCCGGCCCCCTTCGCGATCGTGCCGGCGGGCTCCGCGGTCCTGGTGAAGTCGCGCTTCGCATTGTAGCGGGCGAGGGGATCTGTGCGAGCGGCGGCCATCGTCGCGTGTTAACCCGCCGCCCTTTTCTTCGCGGGCGCCGCCTTTTTCGCCGGCGCCTTGGCCGCGGGCTTGCGCGCCGGCTTCGCGGTCTCGCCCGGCTTTTCCAGCGACTTCTTCAGCGCCGCCATCAGATCGACGACATTGCCGCCGCGCTTCGGCGCTTCCTCCTCGGGTTCGGGTGCGACCTTGCCGCCCTTCGCCTTCAGCTTCTTCTGCACCAGCGCCTTCAGCGCATCGACATAGCGGTCGTGGAACTGGTCCGGCTTGAACGGCGCGGTCTTCTTGGCGATCAGCGTTTCGGCGAGGTCGAGCAGCTCCTCGTCGGGCTTCGTGTCGGCGATGTCGCGGAAATAGCTCTGCGCCTTGTTGACCTCGTCGGAATAGCGCAACGTCTCAAGCACGATGCCGCGCCCGCACGGCTTCAGGCTGATGATGTACTCGCGGCCCCTGAGCGTCAGCTGGCCGAGCCCGACTTTCTTGGTCCGCTTCAGCGCCTCGCGCAGCACGACGAAGGCTTCCTCGGCCAGATCGTCGGCGGGGACGACATAATAGGGCTTCTCGAAATAGAGCACGTCGATCTCGTGCGCGTCGACGAACTGGGTCAGCTCCAGCGTCTTCTTGCTCTCGACCTTGACCGCGTCGATCTCGCTTTCGTCGAGCAGGACGTAGTGGCCCTTCTCGTATTCGAAGCCCTTGCGGATGTCCTCCGGGTCCACCGGGCCCACACCAGGCGCGACCTTCTCGTATTTGATCCGCTTGCCGCTCGGCTCGTGGATCTGATGGAACTGGATTTGCGCGCCGCTCTTCGTCGCCGAATAGAGCTCGACCGGAATCGAGACGAGCGCGAGCCTGATCTGTCCCTGCCAATAGGCGCGTGCGGCCATGAGTCACCTTCGTTGCGAGACCGATTCAAAGCGTCAGCATAAGAGTCGTTCCCTTGGGCGCGAACCCTCCCTAAAGCGCAGGGCATGACCACCGATCCGTTGGAGCTGTTCGCCGACTGGTTTGCGCAGGCGCGCGAGACGGAAATCAACGATTCAAACGCGGTCGCGCTCGCCACGGCCGACGCGTCGGGGCGGCCGTCGGTCCGGATGGTGCTGCTGAAGGGCTTCGACGAACGCGGCTTCGTCTTCTACACCAACCGGGAAAGCCGCAAGGCAGCGGAACTGGCCGCCAATCCCCAAGCCGCATTGCTGTTCCACTGGAAGTCGCTGCGGCGCCAGGTGCGGATCGAAGGGCCGGTCAGTCTCGCTTCCGATGCCGAATCCGACGCCTATTTCGCGTCGCGCAGCCGGGATTCGCAGCTGGGTGCCTGGGCGTCGGACCAGTCGCGGCCGCTCGACGAACGCGCCGCATTCGAGCAGCGCTACGAAGCGATGCGCCGGCGTTTCGACGGCCAGCCGGTGCCGCGGCCGCCACATTGGGGCGGCTACCGCGTCGCGCCCGATCGGATCGAATTCTGGCAGGATCGCCAGCACCGGCTGCACGAACGGCGGCTGTTCGAGCGGGTCGAAGGCGGCTGGCGCGAAGGCCTGCTCTACCCGTGAGCGACGCCCGGCTGCAGGAGCACGGATCGCTGACCGCGCGCGCGGCGATCGCCAGCGTCTCGATGGCGCTGTTTCTGCTCGCGCTCAAAGCTTATGCGGCCTGGACGACCGGATCGGTGGCGATGCTCGGCTCGCTTGCCGATACAGCCTTCGACGTCTGCGCGTCGCTGATCACCCTCTATGGCGTGCGGCTGGCCGCGCAGCCGGCGGATTACGACCACCGCTTCGGCCACGGCAAGGCGGAGGCGCTCGCGGCGCTGGTGCAGGTCGCGCTGATCGCCGTTTCCGCGGCCGGCATCCTGTGGCGTGCCGTTGACCGGCTGCGCACAGGCGGCGAGACCCAGGACGCCGAGTTCGGCATCGGCGTGTCGGCCATCGCGATCCTGTCGACCTTCCTGCTGCTCGCCTATCAGCGCCGCGTGATCGCGCGCACCGGGTCGGTCGCGATTCATGCCGACAACGTCCATTATCAGTCCGACTTGCTGCTGAACGGCAGCGTCATCGTCGCCCTCGCGCTGGAGCAATTCGTCGGACTGCGGGGCGCCGACCCGGTGTTCGGCATCGGCATCGCCCTGTGGCTGGCCTGGGGCGCGTGGCAGGCTTCATCCCAGGCGATCGACCAGCTGATGGACCGCGAATGGCCGGAGGAGCGCCGCCGTCGCTTCGTCGAGCTCGCCAACGCCCAGGCCGGTTTCCGCGGCATCCACGACCTGCGCACCCGGACCAGCGGCGCCCACGACTTCGCCCAATTTCACGCCTGGGTGGATCCCAACATGACGATCGCCGAGGCGCACGACATCGTCGAAGCCGCCGAGCATGCGCTGCAGTCGGCGTTTCCGGGCGCCGAGGTGCTGATCCACCTCGATCCCGAAGGCCAGATCGACCGCGCGGGGGAGGCGGACGAGGACCTTCGGGAGACGCCGGAGACGTGAGGCGGATACGCAAACGGCGCGGCAAAGCCGCGCCGTCGGTCCGGCTTTGCCGGCCGGCCGGAGTTCGCGCTGTCTTCGGCTAAGCTGCGCTTAGCCGCGCGCGCTCACTCGTAATCCCCACCCATATTCTGGTTGCGCGGCGGGGCGGCGGCAGTGAGGCGGAGCGCCTCGGCCTGCTGCGCCAACGAGCCCAGCTCGTCGACCGCATCGTCGTCGTCGACCTGCACGCGCTGCAGGCTGCCGATCAGCGTGTCGCGCAGATTGTCCGGGCGAATCGTCTCTTCGGCGATCTCGCGCAGTGCGACGACCGGGTTCTTGTCGCGGTCGCGGTCGATCGTCAGCTCGGCGCCGCCCGACACCTGGCGCGCGCGCTGTGCGGCCAGCAACACCAGGTCGAACCGGTTCGAGACCTTGTCGACGCAATCCTCGACGGTAACGCGCGCCATTGAACGCTCCAAAAATTCGGCACTTCGGGAAGGCGGGCGACATAGGGTCGCGGCGCCTCCGAGTCAACTTGCGCGGCCCGTCCCGCTCGCGCATGAGGCTGGCGTGGACGGGGACAGCATCGATGTCGAAGGCAACCGCCTGACCCTGCTGATCGAGCCGCGCGATCGGCTCACCGGACTGCTTGCGCTGATCGAGGGCGCGCAGGAAAGCCTTCGCCTCCTCTACTATACCTTTGCCGACGATCATACCGGCGGGCGCGTGCGCAACGCGCTGGTGGCAGCCTGCCAGCGCGGCGTGAGCGTCAGCCTGATCATCGACGGTTTCGGCAGCGACCCTGACGACGCGTTCCTGCAGCCGCTGCGCGAGGCTTGCGTCGACATCTGCCGCTTCATTCCCCGCTACGGGCGGCGATTTCTGCTCCGCAACCACCAGAAGCTCTGCATCGCCGACGAAAGCCGCCTCGTGATCGGTGGCTTCAATATCGAGGATGCCTATTTCGCTGGGCCGGAGGAGAATGGCTGGCGCGACCTGGGCTTGATCGTCGAAGGGCCCGCGGCTGGTCGGCTGGTCGGCTATTTCGATGCACTCTCGGCCTGGACCAAGCGGCCGCAGGCCCGGATGCGCGACCTCAGGCGGGCGCTCCGCCGCTGGAGCGAACCCAAAGGGAAAGTGCGCTGGCTGCTGGGCGGTCCGGCGCGGCGCCTGAGCCCTTGGGCGCGGACCATCCGCGACGACATCTTCCGTGCCCGATCGGCGTCGCTGATCGCCGCCTATTTCGCGCCCAGCCCGGCGATGCTGCAGCGGCTGGACCGCGCCGGCATTCGCGGGCAGGTGCGCGTGATCACTGCCGCCAAATCGGACAACACGACGACGATCGCGGCGGCGCGCTTCACCTATCCCGGGCTGCTGCGCAAGGGCGTACGGATCTTCGAATATCAGCCATCGAAGCTGCATACGAAGCTCTACGTCATCGACGACGCTGTTCATATCGGTTCGGCCAATTTTGACATGCGCAGCCTGTTCCTGAACATGGAGCTGATGCTGCGGATCGAGGACCGCGCCTTCGCCGAGCGGATGCGCGCGCTGTTCGATCACGAGCTGAAGGACAGTGTCGAAATCACGCTGAAGGATATGACCGGCTGGGGGCATACGCTCGCCCGAGCCCGCAACGCGATCGCCTATTTTCTGGTTTCGACGCTCGATTATGGCGTCACCCGACGCCTCAATATCGACGCGGAATGACGCTCGCGCTCCGTCTGGCCGTCGAGGCAGACCCGCCGGCGCTCAAGCGGCTGATGGAGCGTGCGATCGACACGCTGCTGTCGCCGTGGCTGGATCCGGCGCAGGTGCGAGCGAGCCACGCGATCATGGGACTGGATACGCAACTGATCGCCGATCGCACCTACTTTGTGGTCACGGTGGCGGGTGCTGTCGCCGGATGCGGCGGTTGGAGCAGGCGGGCGACGCTGTACGGCGGGGATCACAGCATCGAACTGCGCGAGCCGCGGCTGCTCGATCCGCGCATCGAAGCGGCACGCGTCCGGGCCATGTATACCGATCCGGATTTCGTGCGCCGCGGCGTCGGGCGGCTCATCTTGCAGGCCTGCGAAGACGCCGCGCGGACCGAGAGCTTCGCTTCCGCCGAGTTGATGGCGACGCTGGCAGGCGAACCGCTCTACGCCGCGGCAGGCTACCGGCCGGTCGACCGTGTGACGGACGCCACCGGCGGCGCTCCCGTCCCGCTGATCCGGATGCGCAAAAGCCTCTAGCCTTTTCGTGCCCAGAACAGGCGCATGGGCGGAATGTTCAGCCACTCGAAGCCATGCTCGATGGAAGGGAAATGCGGGCCGATATAGTCCGCGACCCTGGCGGAGACCTGATAGACCAGGAATGCGCCGTCGGTTTTCAGCACCGCAGCGGTTTCAGCCGCGATCCGGTCGCCGACGCCTTCGGGCAGCGTGGAGAAGGGCAGGCCCGAAAGGACATAGTCCGCCTGCTCGAAGCCGAAATCGGCGACGATCCGCCGCACGTCCGCCGCCGAACCGCGCACCGCGTGGAAGCGCGGATCGGCCACTTCGCGGCGCAGGAAAGTGACGAAGTCGGGATTGGTGTCGATCGCGACCAGTGTCGCGTCGGGGCCGAGCCGATCGAGGATCGGCACGGTATAGGTGCCGACGCCGGGGCCATATTCGACGAACAGCTTCACCCGCTCCCAGTCGACAGGCGCCAGCATCTTGTCGACCAGCGCTCGCGACGACGGGATCACCGAGCCCACCATCGCCGGATGCTTCAGGAAGCCCTTGAAGAACAAGGCCAGCGGGTGGCTCGGCCGGCGCCGGGAGAAAGCCTTGGCCTTCTGGCCGGCGGAGGAAACGGGCATTGACCAACCTCTTTCTTCGTATGCGCGCCGTCGCAAATCTTTCAGGCACTTGCAACTGCGCTTCCAGCCATCCCCGCTCTGTTCTATCGCGCCTGCTGATGGCGGCGGACAGGTCGATGGCGGGGAGCCCCGGTTCGGGCACAACGCGGGGTGAGGCCGTTGGTGCCCCGCCGCCCTTCGCGCTGCTGTTCCTGGTGATGCTGACCATCGCGGCGGGCAACACTGCGCTGCAGTCGGTGCTTCCCGCCCTCGGCCGCTCGCTGAAGGTGCCCGACAATGCCGTGGCCGCCGCCTTTTCGGTGTCCGCGCTGGTCTGGGTGATCTCGGCCCCCTATTGGGCACGGCGCTCCGACCGGCAGGGGCGGCGACAAATGGTGCTGCTGGGCCTGTTCGGCTTCTGCTCGTCGGTGTTCCTGTGCGGTGCGTTCCTGGCGGCGGGGATCCTCGGCTGGCTGGCGCCGCTTCCCGCATTCGGCTGCTTCATCGTCGCGCGGATGCTCTACGGCACGTTCGGCGCCGCCGCCCCGCCGGCCGCGCAGGCGATCGTCGCCGCCGGCACCTCGCGCGAGGAGCGCACCCGCGCCCTCACTTTGCTCGCCTCCGCCTTCGGGCTCGGCACGATCCTGGGTCCCGCGCTTGCACCTTTCTTCGTGCTGCCGATCGTCGGCCTGTCGGGACCGGCGTTCGTCTTCTCGATCTTCGGCATGGGCATGCTGGCGGTGGCGGCGCGGCTGCTGCCCGACGACACGCCGGGCGACGCGCGCGGCGCCGCGACCAGCTATCCCTCGATCGGCGGCGAGCCGACGGGCGCCAGCGTCCGCGCCGCGACCGCCGAGGATCGCGGCAAGCCGATGCCGCTGACCGACCCGCGCATCTGGCCCTGGAGGGTGTTGGGGCTCGTCACCGGCCATGCCCAGGCGATGACGGGGCAGGCGGTCGGCTTCCTG
>NZ_DASTXI010000094.1:0-17225 GCF_035758555.1 Sphingomonas sp.
CGGTCACGCGGGCCGGGCGGCCGCCGGTCGAGCGCAAGCAGCTCAGCTACGATCCGGGCCTGTGCCTGCGTCTCGGCGGGCTCGACGTGCCGGCCGACGAGCAGCGCGCGATCCTCGAGCGATTGGGGTTTGCTGTAGAACCGCTCGTCCCGAGCGAAGTCGAGGGGCGCGTCACAGGCTCGGAGCAACCCCCCTCGACTGCGCTCGGGACGAGCGGGCTTTCGGTGACCGTCCCCACCTGGCGGCGCGACGTGGATGGGCCGGCGGACCTGGTCGAGGAAGTCGTGCGGATCGCCGGTATCGACAAGGTGCCCTCGACGCCGTTGCCGCGCGCAGACGGCGTCGCGCGCCCGACCGCCACGCCCGAGCAGCTGATCGAGCGCCGCGTACGGCGCACCGCCGCCGCGCGCGGGCTGAACGAGGCCGTCACCTGGAGCTTCATTTCCGAGAAAGAGGCGGCGGCGCTGGGCGGCGGCGCCTGGAGGCTCGACAATCCGATCAGCGAGGACATGAAGGTGATGCGGCCGTCGCTGCTCGCGGGGCTCCTCGCCGCGGCGCAGCGCAACGCCGATCGTGGCGCCAAGTCGATCCGGCTGTTCGAGCTCGGCCGCCGCTATCTGAGCGACGCGGAGCGACCGACGGTCGGCTTCGTGCTCGCCGGCGACCGGGCGCCGCGCGACTGGCAGAGCGGCAAGGCGCAGCCGTTCGGCGCGTTCGACGCCAAGGCCGAAGCGCTGGCGCTGCTCGACGCAGCCGGCGCGCCCGTCGACAACCTGCAGGTGATGGGCGAAGCATCGGCCGCCTATCATCCGGGCCAGTCGGGCACGCTGCGGCTCGGGCCGAAGACAGTGCTCGCCGAGTTCGGTGCGCTGCACCCGTCGCTGGTGAAGACGTTCGCACTGGAAGGCGCCGTCGTTGCGGGCGAGATCTTCCTCGACGCAATTCCGGCGAAGCGCGCGAGCGGGCGCATCCGTCCGGCTTACACGCCGCCGGCGCTGCAGCCGGTCACCCGCGACTTCGCGTTCCTGGTGCCGGAGCAGCTGGCGGGCGGCGATCTGGTCCGCGCGGTCCGCGGTGCCGACAAGGCGCTGATCGCATCCGCACGGCTGTTCGACCTGTTCACCGGCGCCGGCGTGCCGGACGGGCAGAAGTCGCTGGCGATCGAGGTGACCCTGCAACCGACCGGCAAGACGCTGACCGACGAAGATCTGGCGGCAGTGTCGGCCAGGATCGTGGCGGCGGCAGCAAAGCTGGGAGCGACGCTCAGAACATAAGACAGGTTTGTTGAACCTCGTCGTTGGCGCTATAACCTGCTGATCCGGCGGGGAGTTTTGCGTGATTCGGCGTTGGCGGGATTTCGGCGCACTGCTCGCCCTGGCAGCGACGCTTGCCGGCTGCGGCGGTGGCGGCGGGTCGTCGGGCGGACCCATCGCGGCCGGGCCTTCGCCCACACCTGCGCCTAGCGCCGCCTGCTCGCTCGCCGCGCGCCAGAATTGGGCCTTCGGCGTGCTCAACGAATGGTATCTCTTCCCCGAGACATTGCCGGCGAGCCTCGATCCCGGCCCCTATGCGACCGTCGGCGACTATATCGATGCGCTGACCGCCACTGCCCGCGGGCAGGACCGCGACCGGTTCTTCACCTACCTGACCTCGATCAAGGAAGAGGACGCCTTCTACAATAGCGGATCGAGCGCCGGCTTCGGCTTCCGCCTGTCGACCGATGCGGCACAGCAGCGCGCGTTCGTGGCGGAGAGCTTCGAAGGCGGGCCGGCCTTTGCCGGCGGCATGGACCGGGGCGACGAAATCCTCGCCATCGGCGAGACGCCGGGCAGCCTCCGCCTCGTCTCCGACATCATCGCCGCGAGCGGCACCGGCGGCGTGTCGGATGCGCTCGGGCCCGCAACCGCCGGCGTGACGCGAACGCTGCGCCTCAGCGGCCCGTCGGGCACGCGCGAGATCACGATCACCAAGGCCGATTATGCGCTGCAGCCGGTCTCCAGCCGCTACGGCGCCAAGGTGATCGAAGAGGGCGGCCGCAAAGTCGGCTATCTCAATCTGCGCACTTTCATCACCACCGCCGATTCGCAGCTGAAGACCGCGTTCGGACAGTTTCGCGCGGCGGGCGTGACCGACGTGATCGTCGACCTGCGCTACAATGGCGGCGGGCTGGTAGAGACCGCGCAATTGCTGGGCGACCTGCTCGGCCGCGCGCGCTTCTCGTCGGAGGTGCAGAATCGCACCGTCTTCCGCCCGGAAAAGGCTTCGAGCAACGAAACCCGTTTCTTCCGCGCGCAGAGCCAGTCGGTCGCGCCGATGCGGATCGCGTTCATCGGGACCGGCGGCACCGCCTCGGCAAGCGAGCTCGCGATCAACTCGCAGCTTCCCTATTTCCGGCGGGACATGGCGCTGGTGGGGGCGAACACCTACGGGAAGCCGGTCGGGCAGATCGCGATCGACCGCAAGGAATGCGACGACCGGCTGCGCGTGATCGCGTTCGCGACGAAGAACGCGTCGGGCGGCGGCGACTACTACACGGGCCTGGCCGGCACCATCCCGGTCACCTGCCAGGCCGGCGACGATCTCGCCCACCCGCTCGGCGACCCGCGGGAGGCGTCGACCCGCCAAGCGCTGGATTTCATCGAAGGCAAGGCCTGCACGCCGATCCCGACCGGCCAGACCGGCCAGCGCCTCGCCGCCCGTCGCGAGCTGCTGCGGCCGGCACGGCCGAGCGCGGCGCAGCGGGAAGTGCCGGGCCTGTTCTGATCTTTCTGCTATTGCGACTTGATTGCAATAAAGGAGCATGCGACATGAAGCCATGCTTGCACAGCTGTTCGCCGCCCCGCCGCGCCTTGGCGATCTCGCTCCCGACGAAGCGGCGCTCGTGCGCGCAACGCGCAGCTGGGTGGTCGCGCAGCGGCATGGGCGCCGCTGCCCGCTCGACGCGGCCGCCACGCATCTCGGCACGCCCGCTGCGGCCCGTGCGCTGCACCTGCTGCTCGCCAGCGTCGGCGCGGCCTGGCCCGATCCGGTCGCGATCGCCCCGCCCTGCTGCGCCCATCTGACACACGACGAAGCGACTCTGCTCGGCATGGTGCTTGCGGCGCATCGCCATGGCCGGCCGGTGTTCGACGCGCTGCTGTGCGAAATGCTGGACGCAGACGCGCGCGACCGGCTGTTTGCGTCGGCGTCGCTGATGGGCCAGTCGATCGACAGCTGATACGGCTGGAGGCCGGCGGCCGGAACTGAAGCGGGTTCGAACAATTGACCGGAGACTCCGCTCGCGAGGCCAGTGATTTCCGGTGTTTTCGTCGTCGTCTTCTCAATCTGCCCGGCCTCGCGCCATTAGACGGCGCGATGGCGCCGGCCCGCGCATGACGGTGCCTGAGGGGGCTGCCCGGCCGGTCGGGCTGGTTGCGCGCCTGCTCTCGCGCAAGGCCGGCGCGATGCTGGTGCGCAACACTGTCGTCAGCTGTCTGGCATTCGCGTTCGATCTCGGCGCGCTATGGGCGCTGGTGCGCTGGGCGGGCCTCGGCAAGCTTGCAGCCGCCGCGATCGGCTTCGTCGCGGCGAACACGCTACATTATGCGCTGGGGCGCAGCTGGATTTTCCGCGGCACAGACCGCGGGCTGGCGAGCGGCTATCTCTATTTCCTCGCCAATGCTGCGATCGGCCTCGCCGTGACGATGGCGCTCTATGCCGCGTTCCTGCGCTTCACCTCGATCGACTATCTGGTCGCGCGGGTGATCGTGTCGGTGTTCGCCGGCCTGACGGTGTTCGTCCTGAACGCGGTTCTGAACTTCCGCCGCCTCTGACGCGCAGCGCCGTCAAATCTCCTGGCTGACCTGTGCGTGAGCGAGGACGGCGAACAGGCCGGTGCCGCCGATGACGTTGCCCGCCAGTGCCGGCAGCAGGAAGCCGCCGATCACCCAGCCGACGCTCGCATGGCCGGTCCACATCAGCAGAAACGCTTCGGCCGCGCCGGCGATCACATGCGCGAAGCCGCACAGGCTGATCGCCAGCGTCAGCACCAGCACGATGGAAAAGCCGGTCTCGTTGTTGGCCGAGCGGATCCAGGCGACCGAGGCCATGATGAAGCCGGCCGGGATCGCCTGCATCATCGTGTCGAAGGCGCCACGCTCCAGCAGCTTGCCGGCGACGGCGATCATGCCGTCCAGCATCGCATCCGATTGCACGTGCCCCTGCGCGGCCAGTGCCGAGACCGCCGCCGTCCCGACCAGATTGCCGGCGAACACGATCGCCCATAGCCGCGCGACGCGGCCCGCATTGCGGAGCGTCGACTCGCGCGCGAAGGGCAGGATCGCGACCACGGTCTGCTCGGTGAACAATTGCATCCGCCCCAGCACGACGATCAGGAAGCCGACCGGATAGCCGAACGCGACCACCGTCTCCCGCCACGGCGCCGGCGGCAGATGATGGTGCAGCGCGCCGCTGACGAACACCGACGCCATGATCGCGATGCCCGCCGCGACAGCCGACCAGAACAGCGACGATGCCGGCCGCTCCAGCTCCTCCTCGCCCTGCTTCGAGATCGAGGCATGGACGACCTTGGCCGGCGCGGGGCTGTTCTCCTCGACCTGCTCGCGCTCCTTGGGCGACAATTTCTCCGCCGGATCAGCCATGGTTCGGGCTCGCCGGTTCGAGCTTCAGCGGCGGCACGGCCGTGATTTCGTATGTCGCGGAGGCAATGCCGATGCCGGCCGCATCGAGCGCGGCGAGGATGTCCCGGCTCATCGCATCCTTGATCCCGCGGGTGCCGTGATCCGGCGTCAGGAAGCGGAGCGCGAGCTCCAGCCAATTGTCGGTGATGCGCCAATAGACGCGCGGGGCGATGTCGAGGCCCTTCAGGTTGTAGAGGCGCTCCAGCTCGTCGAGCCGGTTTTGGTCGAGCCGGTCCGGCGTCAGCGCATGCGCCCTGGCGGCGTCGAGCAAAATGCGCTCGGCCGCGGCGCGGTCGTCGGGGTAGCGGACCGGCAGCCGGATCTCGTCCCACAGATACGGGAAATGATGGGTGTAGTTATAGACCGGCTCGTCGAAAATCTTGTCGTTGGTAACCGTGACGATGCGGCCGGTGAACTGGCGGCTGTGCACCCAGACCGCCGGCGCCGCGTCCTGCACGGGCGGCGGCTCGCCCATCTCCATGATCTTGGTCTGCATGAAGGAGAGCGCGATCACGTCGCCGCGCACGCCTCCCATCACGATCCGGTCGCCGACATTGAACGTCTTGCCGCGCAGGATCACGAAATAGCCGGCGACGGCGGTGATGACGCGTTGCAGCGCGAAGGCCACGCCTGCGGTCACCAGGCCGAACACCGTGCTCAGATGCGCAGGGTTGTCGAACCAGATCGAGATCAGGCCCAGCAGCAGCGCCGCCGCGAGGAACAGCGCGAGGCCCTGACGGCTCCAGAAGCGGAAGCGCGGGCTGTCGACCGAATGGCCGATCCAGCCGAGCAGCGCGCGCACCACCGCCCCGATCGCCCAGATGCCCAGCACGAAGGCGAGCGTCAGCAGCAATTTGTGCCCGGTCGCGGCATTCGCGCCGATCAGATGGACGCCGAACAGCTCCATGGCGGCGGCAACCGGCAGGCGGCGATCGGGTTCCGGAACTCCGAACGGCGGACACCGGTTGTCGGGCCGTGTCCGACGCTCATGCCATCATCGAACAGCTTGCCAAGCTGCTGGAAATCGCAGGCGTCGCCATCATCCTGGGCGGCGTGGTGCTGGCGTCCGCGATCTTCGTGCGCGCGGGGCTGGCCTCACGGAACTGGCGGCTGAGCTACGAACAATATCGCGCCAATCTGGGCCGCGGCATCCTGCTGGGGCTGGAGCTGCTGGTGGGCGCCGACATCATCGGTACGATCACGGCGCCGCTCAGCTTCGAAAGCGTCGGGCTGCTCGCGATCATCGTGATGATCCGGACCTTCCTGAGCTTCTCGCTCGAGACCGAGATCGAGGGCTGCTGGCCGTGGGAGCGGGCGGCGCGAAAGGCCGAAGGCGAGACCGATCGGAGCCGGTAGTGAATGGGTGGGCCGTTCCTGTGGGAAGGGGAGAGGTCGGAACGGGCCCACCCGCCCCTCCCGCAGGAGAGGCGGGAGGGGAAAGAGATCAGAACTTCACGCCGAAGCTGGCGAAGACCTGGCGGGGATTGCCGTAGAAGGTGGTCACCACGCCTTCCTTGCCGAGGCTTGGGATCACCTGCCCCTGCGCAGTGCGTAGCGGCACTGCCGTTACCGGGTCGGTCGCCAAGAACTGATAGCCTGACGTGATGTACTGCTTGTCGAGAATGTTCTTGGCGTGCAGCCCGATCGTGTAGCGCTGATCTTCGCTGGTCCAGACGATAGAGGCGTCCCAGAGCGCGTAGCCGGGCTGGTCGAGGAACGGGCTCGGGGATTCGAATTGGAACGTTTTCGACCGGTACGACACCGTCGTCGACGCGTCGATCGAGCCGGTGCCGATCGGCACGTCATAGTCGAGCGTGCCCGACAGCGTCCATTTCGGCGTGTTCTGGATGCGGCGGAAATCGGCGACGTCGACCGGACCCTTGCCGGGGACGTTGGTGACGAACTGGTCGTATTGCGCGTCGATGTAACCGAGCGTGCCGGAGAAATTCAGCCGGTCGCCGCTGACGCCGAAATCGCGGGCGAGGATCGCCTGGGTCTCGAACTCGACGCCCTTGAATGTGGCCTTGCCGGCATTGGTGGTCACGCCGACGAAGGTCGGCACGCCGTTGATCACCGCACCGACCGATCCCGGCACCTGCACGTCCTTATAGTCGGCATAGAAGCCGGCCAGCGCGAAACGGAGACGGTTGTCGAGAACCGATCCCTTCCAGCCGATTTCGTAGCTGTCGACCTTCTCCGGGTCGAACAGGAAATAGTCGAAGATTTCTGCCGGATCGCGCACGCCGTCGCCGTTGATGTCGGGCGCTGCGGTCGAGAGGCCGCGGGGATCAAAGCCGCCGCCTTTGAAGCCCTTCGAATAGCTGGCGTAAAGCGTGTGGTTCTCGGTCGGCTTGAAGCTGACCGAGGCGCGCGGCGTGAATTCCTTGAAGGTCTTCTCGCCCTCGAAATTCGACGTGAGCGCGCCGAACTGAACACCGCCGCCGCCGAGTGCCGGCGACGCGCCGCCGATCAGGTTCTTGCGGATCACGATCGCGTGGCGCTTGTCTTCGGTATAGCGACCGCCCAGCGAGACCGCGAACTGATCGGTGAAGTTGTAGGTGAAATCGCCGAAGACCGCCCAGGTCTTGGTGCGCACGTCCCCGAAAGTGGATGCAGTGAAGCCGGGCAAGCCGAGAGGAACGCCGGTCGTGTCCAGTACGACGTCGAAGATGTTCCCGGCGCGGGCATCGAGATAGTAGAAGCCGGCGACGCCCTGCAGCTTGTCGCTTTCGTACACGGCCTGGAATTCCTCCGACCATTGGCGGTTCTGGTAGATCGCCGGCACGTCGACGTCGGCGGCGGGCAACGCGTCGAAATCGATCGGAGTGGCGCTGCGGTCCTTGCGCCAGGCGAGGATGTTCTTGAACGTCAGCGTGTCGGTCGCCGCCCATTCGAGCCGCCCGGCGACGCCGTACGCCTTGACGTCCTGGTGCGGCGTGTCGAGTCCGGCGCGGGTGTCATAAACGTCGTCCAGCACCGGCGCGCCGCTCTGCAGGCCCGGGATCAGCCGGTGGCCGTTGCGCGGGTTCGACCTGTCGTGGGTATAATCGCCGCTCAGGCGGAAAAAGACGGTGTCGTGGCTGCCGGCTTCCGCGGTGAAGCGGGCGGCCCACACGTCCTTGTTGTAGTTCTCAAGGCCGTTGGTGAGGTTGTCGCCGAAGCCACCGCGGCTGAGCCGGGCGACCGACCCGCCGATACGGAAATCCTGGGTCAGCGGAATGCTGCCGGTCGCAACCAGATCGGCTTGATCATATTCGCCCAGATTACCGCGGATGCTCAGTTCCGCATCGTCCGGATTGAGGTTCTTCGTGACGTATTTGATCGCGCCGCCGATCGTGTTGCGGCCGTAAAGCGTCCCCTGCGGCCCGCGCAGCACCTCGATCCGCTGCAGGTCGTAGATGTCGAGCACGGCCGCCTGCGGGCGGTTCAGATAAACGTCGTCGAGGTAGAGGCCGACGCCCGCTTCGAAGCCGGCGACCGGGTCCTGCTGGCCGACGCCGCGGATGAAGGCGGTCAGCGTCGAGTTGGTACCGCGGCTGGTCTCGACCGTGATGTTCGGCGTCGTGTCCGCAATGTCGGTGATGTCGATCGCGCCCTGGCGCTGGAGCCCGTCTCCGGTGAACGCCGTGATCGCGACCGGCACGTCGAGCAGGTTTTCCTCGCGGCGGCGCGCGGTCACGACGATGTCGAGGTCGCCGGCGGTCGAATCTTCAGCTGCGGCCTGCGCGGGCGCGGACGGGGCTTCCTGCGCAAATGCCGGCATCGCCGTCAAAGCCGCAGCGGCAACACCCACATTGAACAGCGCGCGCGTCGAAATCCTGATCATCTTTTCCCTCCCCACGGGGCAGCCCTCCCTATGGCTTGTGCCCGTCGTCGCGGCGGCTATACTGAAACCTGAACCGGGTTTCAACTTCGGTCAGGAGCGGGGATGCGAAAAGCGCCGGATAGTAGCAGCGCTGCAACAGCCGGAACCAAGCAGCCGCGCACCGAGCGGGGGCGGCGGACGCTGCGCGCGATCCTCGATGCTGCGGCCACGGAGTTCGGCGATCGCGGCTTTCACGAAACCGGCATCATCCAGATCACGCAGCGCGCCGGCGTCGCACTCGGCACGTTCTACACCTATTTCGATTCGAAGGAGGACGTGTTCCGCGCGCTGGTGCGGGACTTTTCCGACACCGTTCGCGAAGGCGCGGGCCGGGCGCTCGCCGAAGCGACGGACCAGATCGACGCGGAGCGGCGCGGCCTCGACTGGTTCCTGCACTTCGCCCGCGAACACAAGGAAATCTACCGGATCATCGACCAGGCCGAATTCGTCGACCAGGACAGCTTCCGCTTCCACTATGAAAGCACGGTCGCGCGCATCCGCAAGCGGCTGGAAGCGGCGGCGGAACGCGGCGAAGTGCGCGCCGATGTCGGCGAGATCCACGCCTGGGCGATCGGCGGCATGAACGTGTTCCTGGGCCTGCGCTACGGCGTGTGGAGCGACAAGGAAGACCTGTCGGAGATCGCCCGTATCGCGAACGACTTCGTCGCGAACGGGCTAGCGCCGAAGTAGAAAGACCGCGTGTTCGGCGCGGAAATTCGCCGCGGCAGCGCTGGTCAGCCTGTCGCCCGACAGGAACCAGGCGCCTTCGACGATCAGGCCCCGATCGCGCACGAATTCGCGGAAATCGTCGACCGTGGTGTGGTGGATGTTGGGCGTCTCGTACCATTCCAGCGGCAGCAGGCGCGTCACCGGCATCCGCCCGCCCCAGAGCAGCGACAGCCGCACCCGCCAATGCGCGAAGTTCGGAAAGGACACGAACGCCTTGCGCCCGATCCGGAGCAGCTGATCCAGCACCTGATCCGGGCGGCGCGTCGTCTGCAGCGTCTGGCTAAGGATCGCATAGTCGAACGCGTCCGCCGGATAGTCGGCGAGATCGACATCGGCATCGCCCTGGATCACCGACAGGCCACGCGCCACTGCTGCTGCGACATTGGCGGGATCGAGCTCCAGCCCGCGGGCGTCGACGTCCCGCCCGTCCCGCAGCGCCGCCATCAGCGCACCGTCGCCGCAGCCGATATCGAGCACGCGCGTGCCTGGGGCCACATTCGCAGCGATGATGGCGAGGTCGGGGCGAAGCGTCATCGAACCCCCAGAAAGCCGCTGATCACCCGGTCCATTCCCGGATGCTCCAGCAGGAAGGCGTCGTGGCCGAACGGGCTGGACAACTCGACGAAGCTGACCGGCGCGCCGGCCGCGTTCAGCGCATGGACGATCGCGCGCGATTCTCGCGTCGGATACAGCCAGTCGCTGTCGAAGCTGATCAGGCAGAAGCGGGTGTCGGAGCCCCGGAACGCTGCCGCGAGGCTGCCGCCATGTTCCTCGGCGATGTCGAGATAATCCATCGCGCGGGTGATATAGAGGTAGGAATTGGCGTCGAACCGGTCGGTGAAGCTGATCCCCTGATGCCGCAGATAGCTTTCGACCTGAAAATCCGCGTCGAAGCCGAAGCTCTTGGCCTCGCGCGCCTGCAGGCGGCGCCCGAATTTCTCGGTCAGCCCCGCTTCGGACAAATAGGTTATGTGCGCGGCCATCCGCGCGACGGCAAGGCCGGCGGCGGGCGGCTCCGCGCCATAATAATTCCCGCCGCGCCAGTTCGGGTCCGCCATGATCGCCTGCCGGCCGACTTCGTGGAAGGCGATGTTCTGCGCGGAGTGGCGTGCTGACGACGCGATCACCAGCGCCGCCTCGACCCGTTCGGGACAAGTCGCTGCCCATTGGAGCGCCTGCATGCCACCCATCGACCCGCCGACCACGGCCTTCAGCCGTGCGATGCCGAGATGGTCGAGCAAAGCCGCCTGCGCGCGCACCATGTCGCGAACCGTGATGACCGGAAAGCGCATCGCGAACGGCTCGCCGGTCGCCGGATCGGTGCTCGCCGGCCCGCTCGATCCCATGCAGGAGCCGAGCACGTTCGCGCAGATGACGAGGTGCCGGTCGGTATCGATCGGCTTGCCGGGCCCGACGACGCGCTGCCACCAGCCGGACTTGCCGGTGCGCGGATGGGGCGAGGCGACATGCTGGTCGCCGGTCAGCGCGTGGCAGATCAGGATGGCGTTCGAGGCGACGTCATCGAGGATGCCGTAGGTCTCATAGGCGATCTCGACTTCCGGCAGCGATGCACCGCCATCCAGCATAAGCGGCGCGGCCAGGCGAGCCTGCCGGTTGAGGCCGAAGCGCGCGTCCGTCATCGCGCCGCGATCGCCTCCACTTCGACCAGATAGCCATGATGAAGCGGCGGGACGGGCACGACGGCGCGGGCGGGACGGGCGTCGCCGAACAACTCCGCGAAAACGCGATTGAAAGCGGGCCAATTGTCCATGCCCACCACATAGGCGGTGACCTTGAGCACCCGCTCCGGCGACGATCCCGCCGCCCGCACAACTGCAAGCAGGTTGCCCAGCGCGCGGCGCGCCTGTTCCTCGAACGAAGCCGCCGGATCATGCGTGCCGTCGGCCAGCACCGGCAATTGACCGGAGACGAACACGAGAACGCCGAATGCCGTCGCCGCCGAATAATGGCCGCCGGGCGGGGCCGTTTCGGGCGATTGGATCCGTTCGACGCGATCGGCCATCTCACCAGCCTCCAAAACGCGGCCAGACCTGAAGGGCGTCCTCCCCTCCGTCCAGCACGTGATAGCGGTCGTGCTGGGCAGCGGTCGCGCAGGCGTGGTTCGGCAGGATGCGGAGCAGCGTGCCGATCGGGAAGCGGGTGAGGTCAAGCGGGCGGCCGTGACGGTCCGCGACGATGCCATGTTCCTGGTTCGCGGAGATGACGATCAGGTCATCATGGCCGCTGACCAGGCCATAGCCCTGATCGATGGCATGGGTCTGGGTGCCACGGTCACGCGACAGCGCCATCCAGCCCGCGTCGGTGATCAGCCAGCCACGCTCCGGCTGGTGTCCGATCACGCTCGCCGCGACCGAGATCGCGATATCGTCGACCGCGCAGACGCCCAGGCCCGCCATCACCAGATCCTGGAACACATAGACGCCGGTGCGGACCTCGGTGACGCCGGTCAGGTCGCGCGCGAACAGGGCAGTGGGCGTCGAGCCGACGCTGACCACCGGGCAAGCGAAACCCGCCGCGCGCAGAGCCTCGGCGGCGCGGACCGTGCCCGATCGCTCCAGCTCGGCATGCGCGGCGATCCGATCGGCGCCGGGCGCATCGTAGGAACCGCCGCCATGCGTCATCACGCCGCGCAGCTCGGCCCCGTCCGCGAGCCGGCTGGCGATCGCGGTCAGCAGCCCAACATCGTCTGGCGCCACGCCGGCGCGGTGACGGTCGCTGTCGATTTCGATCAGGACCGGCAGCGTCAGTCCCTCGGCCCGCGCGAACGCCGCCACTGCCTCTGCCGCGGCGACGCTGTCGAGGATCAGCGAGAGGTCGGCGCCGCGCCGGGTCAGCGCCGCGACGTGCGGCAGCTTGTTCGGCGCGATGCCGACCGCATAGAGAATGTCGCGAAACCCGGCGGCGAAAAACTGGTCCGCTTCCTTCAGCGTCGAGACCGTCACGCCGCCCGGCCAGCCCTCGATCATTGCCCGCGCCGCCTCGACCGATTTCCCCGTCTTCAGATGCGGGCGGAGCGCGACGCCGTGGCGCGCCATCGCCGCGTTCATCCGGGCGATGTTGGCGCGCATCTTCGCGGCATCGAGCAGCAGGGCGGGCGTTTCCAGATCGGCGAGGCGCATATGCGTCCTTATCGGTGCGCTTGCGTCGACGGCAATCTCCTTTAGACGCCCGGCCATGCTCGCGCCTGTGCCAAAGCCCTGGATCATGGACATCGCGCCTTATGTGCCGGGCCGCGCGACCACCGACGACGGCCGCAAGGTCGTGAAGCTTTCGTCCAACGAGAATGCGCTCGGCACCAGCGAAGCGGCGCGCCGGACCTTCGCTTCGGCAGCGACCAGCCTGGAGCGTTATCCCGATGCGAGCGGCACGATCGTGCGCGAAGCCATCGCGGACATGCACGGGCTCGATCCGGCGCGCGTGATCTACGGCAACGGCTCCGACGAAATCCTGCACCTCGCGGCCGGCGCGTTCGCCGGGCCGGGCGACGAGGTGATCTTCGTACGCTACGGCTTCTCGGTCTACGAGATCGCAGCTCGCCGCGTGGGCGCGGTGCCGGTGGTCGCGCCCGACAAGGATTATGCGACCGACGTCGACGCGATCCTTGCTTGCGTGACGGACAAGACGCGGATCGTCTATATCGCCAACCCGAACAACCCGACTGGCACCTACACGTCGCGCGAGGAAATCGCCCGGTTGCACGCGAGCCTGCCCGGCGACGTGCTGCTGGTGCTCGACCACGCCTATTCGGAATATCTGGACGCGGGCGAGGATGACGGCGGGCTGAAGCTGGCCATGACTGCGGCCAACGTGCTCGTCACGCGCACTTTCTCCAAAATCTATGGCCTCGCTGCGGAGCGGATCGGCTGGGGCTATGCGTCGGCGGAAATTGTCGAGGCGCTGCACCGCATCCGCCTGCCGTTCAACATCACGATCGCCGGCCAGCACGCTGCCGTGGCTGCGCTTAACGACACCGCATTTGTCGAACATTCCCGCACCCATAATGCGAGATGGCGCGGCTGGTTCGCCGAGCAGATCGCCGGGCTGGGCAATGCCGGCATCCGAGCGGTGCCGAGCAAGGCCAATTTCCTGCTGGTGCTGTTCGAAGGCCGGCTGACCGCGGAAGCCGCCTACAAGGGCCTGATGGACGCCGGCTACATCACCCGCTGGCTGCCGGGCCAGCAGCTCGGCCACGGGCTGCGCATCACCATCGGTACCGAAGACGACATGCGCGGGGTCGCCGCCGCGCTGCGCCGTCTTGTCGAGCAGGCCGGCTGATGCTGCCCTTCGCGCGCGTCTCGATCATCGGGCTGGGGCTGATCGGCTCGTCGGTCGCGCGCGCGGTCCGCCAGCACATGCCGACCGTGCGGCTGACCGGCCATGATGCCGACCCGCAGGTGCGCAGCGTCGCCGACCGGCTGCAGCTGTGCGACGACATCGCCGACACCGCCGGCGCCGCCGTCACCGACGCCGATCTGGTGCTGCTCTGCGTGCCGGTCGGCGCGATGGCGGCCGCAGCGCTGGACATCGCGGCAGACCTGCCGCCCGACGCGATCGTCAGCGACGTCGGCTCGTCCAAGGCCGGCGTCGCGGCCGCACTCCGCACGGCGCTCCCGAACGCGCAGATCGTCCCCGCCCATCCGGTAGCCGGCACCGAAAACAGCGGGCCCGAGGCGGGTTTCGCCAGCCTGTTCCACGGCCGCTGGTGCATCCTGACGCCGGTCGAGGGCACCGATCCCGCCGTCGTCGCACGGGTCGAGGCGTTCTGGCAGGCGCTCGGCGCAAACGTCGAGACAATGACGCCCGAGCATCATGACCTGGTGCTCGCCGTCACCAGCCACCTGCCGCATTTAATCGCTTATACGATCGTCGGCACCGCCTCCGATCTGGAGCAAGTCACGCGGTCCGAAGTCATCAAATATTCGGCCGGCGGTTTCCGCGACTTCACGCGCATCGCCGCGTCCGACCCGACGATGTGGCGCGACGTGTTCCTGGCCAACAAGGATGCGGTGCTGGAGATGCTGCAGCGCTTCAGCGAGGATCTGACCGCGCTGCAGCGCGCGATCCGCTGGGGCGACGGCGACGCGCTGTTCGACCTGTTCACCCGCACCCGCGCGATCCGCCGCTCGATCGTCGAGCAGGGCCAGGACGAAGCGCGCCCCGATTTCGGCCGCTCCCACGAATAGTCATTCGTCCATCCAGGGCGGGCTCGGCAGTCCGGTGGCGGCGTCATAGATCAGCTCGGCCCAGCGCTCGGCCAGCTCCTCGAAATAGCGGTCGTCGCGCTCGATCCGGCGGCTGGCCACCGCGTGCTCGATGCCGGCGGGCAGCACCAGCAGGTCGATCGGCATGGCGACGCCCAGGTTCGACTTCATCGTGCTGTCGAACGACAGACAGGCGATCTTCACCGCCTCGGGCAATGGCGTTTCGTGGCGCAGCGCGCGGTCGAGGATCGGCCGCCCGTATTTGGTCTCGCCGATCTGCAGGAACGGCACGTCGGCCGTGCATTCGATGAAATTGCCGATGCTGTACACCAGGAACAGCTTCAGCGGCCCCTCGCCCACCCGGCCGCCGACCAGGAGCTCGACGCTGGCATCGATGTGGGAGCGCTCCAGTGCCTCGCCCACCGTCGCACCGACGCGCTCCACCGCCTCCCCGACCAGCTGGGCGACGCGAAACATCGTCGGCGCTTCGCTGAGGCAGCGGCGATGCTCGCCCGTTTCGGCGGCGAGCTGGTCCTCCTGCAGCAGGCTGATCACCGACTGGCTGACCGAAAGACTGCCGGCGGTTGCCGCGAAGATCTGGCGGTCGGGTCCGTCCGCCAGCACGTGCAGCTTTCGGAACGTCGAGAAATTGTCGATCCCGGCGTTGGTGCGCGTGTCGGCCATCAGGACCAGGCCGGATTCGAGCAGCATGCCCAGGCAATAGGTCATCGGCGATCCTCCTCGGCTGGTCGATTTTCCGAAACCGCGCTGACGGGCAATGCGTTCCTACGGCCGCGTCCCAAGGCGCAGCACTGGGTAAGGAGCCCGACCATGCAGAACAAGAACAACGACCGCGACCGCAATCGCCAGCAAGGCGGTGCTAACAGCGATCGCAACCGCCAGCAGCAACAGCAAGGCAGCGGCGACAAGCGCCAGCACGGCGGCAGCAGCGGCCAGCGCGGCGGACAAAACCGCAGCGACCGCTAGGCGGTTTGCCTGAAATCAAACGGCCGGCTCCTCGCGAGCCGGCCGTTTTTCGTTCAGCCGTTCAGCGCATTGATGGCGGCGTGGACGCGCGCTTCGACTTCGTCGCGCGGCAGGCCGGGCGGGATCGTCTCGCCGACCCGGAAGGTGACGGTGCCGGAACGCTTCGGCCCGTTCTTGGGCAGCAGCCGGCCGCTGTCACAGGCGATCGGCACCAGCGGCAGGCCCAGGATCCGATAGAGGCCGGACATGCCCGATTTCAGCGGCGGCCTTTGCCCGTGCGGCACGCGCGTGCCTTCGGGAAAGATAAGGATCGGCCGATCTTCGGCGATCAGCTCCTTCGCCTCGGCGAGCATCGCGCGGAGCGACTTTGCTCCTGCCTCGCGCTCGACGACGATCCCGCCATAGCGCTGGCAGGCGCGGCCCCAGATCGGGATGTCCATCAGCTCGCGCTTGAACACGGGCGCCGGCCGGTCGAGGAACAGCAGCGCCTCGATCGTCTCGTACATGGCCTCATGCTTCATCGCGATCAGCGCGGGGCCGGGCGGCACTTCGCCTTCCAGCCGCCAGCGCACGCCGAGCAAGGTTCGGGCGCACCAATCGTGAAAGCGCGCCCAACGGTGGACGTGACGCGTGAGCGGCTCCCGCCCCGCCAGCGCGAACAGCGGCGCCAGCAGCACGAACCCGACACTCACGGGATAGAACACCGCCTTGAAGAACAGGCCGCGCATCTCAATAGCCGGCCAAAGCTGCGACGCGGCGCAGCAGATATTTGTGATATTCGGTCAGCAGCACCTTCAAATCGGGCTCGCTGTGCACCGCGTCGGTGACGATCGTCACATGCTCGGGCAGCGCCTCGCGCAGCTCGAACCGCGCGCGCCGCATGTGCCAGTCAGTCGTGACGAGGCGGATGCTGCGGTAATGATGCTTTTCGATCCAGTCGGCGGACTCGGCGGCGTTGGAGCGAGTGTCGACGGCTTCGTGCCCGAGGTCGATGCAGCAATCGAACAGCGCGCGCGGCGGCTGGAACATCTTCAGGAAATCGCGCCGGGCGACCTCCATATTCACGCCCGACACCAGCATCCGCTTCGCCTTGCCTTCCCGCATCAGCGTCAGCCCGCGCTCGATGCGATTGGGCCCTCCGGTCAGAACGATGATGCCGTCGGTGCGCCGGTCGCCCGCGGCGGGGCGCGGCAGCAGCCCGACGAAGAAGACGAACCCGATCACCCAGACCAGGATCAAGGCGGACACAAGACGCCGGATCACAGGATGCGCCTCAACGCCCGTTCGACCGTCAGCCGGGCGGCGGCCGTCGCCAGTAGCGCGCCCGCCATCGGCACGGCCACCAGCGCGAGCCACGCCGCCGGTTCCAGCCGGACGGAGCCGACCAGCTCCGACCCAACCGCGCCGATCCGCCCGGCGAGCAGAGTCAGCACGAGCGCCCCGGCCGCAAAACCGAGCCCGCCGCCGAACAATGCGTCGAGTGCGATGCGGCGTTGGAACAGCCGCGCGATCTGGACATCGGTCGCACCCAGCAGGTGCAGCACGTCGATCGTCTCTCGGTGGGTGTTGAGCGCGGCGCGCGCGGCGAGCACGACGCAGGCGGCGGTCGCGATCGCCATCAGCAGCACCAGCAGCCCGGCCAGCCAGCGCAACGCGCCGACCAGGTCGCGCAACGGCGCCAGTGCCTGGGCGTGCGCGTCGATCCGGGCCGACGGCGCGACACGCGCGACCGCTGCCTTCAGG
>NZ_DASTXI010000145.1:0-12490 GCF_035758555.1 Sphingomonas sp.
CCTGAAGCGGAAGCGTTCGACGATCAGCCGGCAGGTGGTGTTGTCGAGATCGGTAAAGCCGCTCGAATGCGTCACCTCGCAGCCAGTGACACGGCCGTCCTCGCCGACCTCATATTTGACGCTGACGGTGCCACCGACGCCCGCCTCGCCGGCCGAGCGCGGATAGTCGGAATCCTTGATGCGGCCCTTGATCTGGCGCGGCGCGACCCAGCCGCCGCCGCCATCGCCATTCCCCCGCCCGCCGGCGCCGCGGCCGTTGCCGAAGCCGCCGGCGCCATAGCCCGGCCCCGGAATGTCGGCCGAGCCTGCCGAAGGGGCGTTGGCGATGCCCGCGATCGGCGCCGCGATTACCGGGATCGGCGGCGGCAACTGGACCACCGGAGGCGGCAGCACGATCTGGGTCGGCTCAGCGCGCAGGTTGGGCGGCGACGCTTCGCCTTCGGGGCGCGGCGACTTGATCCTGTGTGGGGTCGGCGTCGGCGGCTTGGGCCGCTCGTGCACCGGCAGCACGTCAAAGGTCTTGAGCGTCTCCACCATGCGCCGTGGCAGGTCGGTGCGCAGGCCGGCGATCAACGCATAGCCGAGCAGCGCGTGCACCAGCGCCACGCCCGCTACGGACGCCGCCCGTTCCCTGCTCCAACGCTGTTCAGCGTACATCGACCGACCCTTGCGTCATCAACGCGTCAGGTCGCTGGATAGCGCCGTTCAGCTGAACAAGGGCTGATAAGCGCCTGTTATCGGTTCAGATTGTGCAGCGCGAGGCCGGGCCGCGGCCACTCCATGCTGACCAGCCGGCCGGTGCCGGACAGGGTGATATAGGCCGTCCGCAGCTCCGACCCGCCCCAGCAGATGTTGGTGGTGAACGGATCGCCGGTGGGCACGAATTCGACCAGCTCGCCCTTAGGTGAGACGACGGAGATACCGCCATTACCAATCGTCGCGACACAGATATTGCCGCCGCTGTCGACGCCCAGGCTGTCGAACCAGCTGTATCCGCCCGCGCCGTAGACGAATTGCGCGCCGGTGCCGGTTAGGCTCTCGCCCTTAGCGAGCTTGCCCGGCGCCTCGATATCGAACGCCCACAGCTTGGCGGTGTAGGTCTCCGCGACGTAGAGCCGCTTGCCGTCGGGCGAGAGGCCGATGCCGTTCGGGTTCTCCATCGGAAACACGGCTTCCTCGATATGGCTGCCGTCGGCCTTGGCATAGAAGACGCCGACCACGTCGCGCGACCGCTCGAACGTCTTGCCGTGATCGGTGAACCAGAAGCCGCCCGCATCGTCGAACACGATATCGTTGGGCCCGCGCAGCTGCACCTCGCCGGCATGGGTATAGAGCGTCTCGACCTTGCCGGTGTCCGGATCGATGCGCTGGATCGAACCGCCGCTCCACTCCTTCGCAGCGCCGTGCGGAACCAGCAAACCCTGCATCTCCAGATATTCGAACCCGCCATTGTTGCAGAGGTAGAGCATCCCGTCGGGCCCGAGCGCGAGGCCGTTAGGCCCGCCGCCAGGGGTCGCGACCACCTCTGTCTTACCCTCGCCCCAGCAGCGTGTGATTCGCCCCGCTTCTATCTCCACCACGATCACGCTGCCGTCCGGCATCGCGACCGGCCCTTCGGGGAAGCGGAGGCCGCTCGCGATTTCCTGAAACCCGTTCATTTCCCCTCCGTTCGGGCTATGGGGCTCGCAACCAATGGAGCGAGAGACATGGCCACAGCGCAATATGACGCCGACCTGAAGCTGTTCGTCAATGGCGCCTGGCGCGCGGGCGAGGATCGGCAGCCGGTGTTCAACCCGGCGACCGGCGCGACCGTGGCAGAAGTGCCGCTCGCGACGGCAGCCGATCTCGACGAGGCGCTTGCTGCCGCCGATCGAGGGTTCAAGCTGTGGAGGGCGACCGACGTGGAGGCGCGCGCCGCGATCCTGCACAGGGCCGCTGCGCTGATCCGCGAGCGCGCCGACCGCATCGCCACGCTGATGACGATGGAGCAGGGCAAGCCGCTGGGCGAGGCGCGCGGCGAGGTCGCGGGCGCGGCTCAACTGTTCGACTATTATGCCGAGGAGGCGAAGCGTGCCTATGGCCGCGTGCTGGTGCGCCCGACCGGCCAGCGATCGATTGTGATCAAGCAGCCGGTGGGGCCGGTCGCCTCCTTCACGCCGTGGAATTTCCCGGTCTATCTGATGGCGAAGAAGCTGGCGGCGGCGCTGGCCGCCGGCTGCTCGGTGATCGCCAAGCCGCCGGAGGAGACCCCCGGCTGCACGTCCGCGATCATGCAGGCGTTGGCGGATGCCGGGCTGCCGGCGGAGGTCGCACAGCTCGTGTTCGGAGTGCCGGACACGGTCAGCCGCCACCTGCTCGCCTCGCCGGTGATCCGCAAGGTCAGCTTCACCGGATCTGTGCCGGTCGGCCGCCACCTGATGAAGCTGGCCGCGGACGGGCTGAAGCGGGTGACGATGGAGCTGGGCGGCCACGCCCCGGTGCTGATCTTCGACGATTGCGACCTGGACCGCACGCTCGACATGGTCGTGCCGCAGAAATTTCGCAACGCCGGCCAGGTCTGCGTCTCCCCCACTCGCTTCTACGTGCAGCAGGGCGTGTACGACCGCTTCGTCAGCGAGTTCGCCGCGCGCACGCAGAAATGGCCGGTCGGCAACGGCCTCGATGCGGCCACGAAGATGGGCCCGCTCGCCAACAAGCGCCGTCCCGACGCGATCGGGACGCTGGTCGAGGACGCCGTCGCCAAGGGCGCGAAGCTCGCGGCCGGCGGCGAGCGCTTCGGCGACGGGTTCTTCTATAAGCCGACGCTGCTCGCGGACGTGCCGCTCGAATCCCGGATCATGAACGAGGAGCCGTTCGGGCCGGTGGCCGTCGCCCGCCCCTTCGCGACCGAGGAGGAAGCGATCGAGCAGGCCAACCGTCTCCCCTACGGCCTCGCCGCCTTTGCCTTCACCGAGAATGGCCGCCGCGCGAACCGGCTCGGCGACCTGATCGAAGCAGGCATGGTCGGCATCAACACCTTCGCGATTTCGGGCGCCGACACGCCCTTCGGCGGGGTCAAGGATTCGGGGTTCGGCAGCGAAGGCGGGCCGGAAGGTCTCGACAGCTACATGGTCGTGAAGGCGATCCATCAGGCCTAGTTCGTCATGCCGGGCTTGACCCGGCATCCACCTTCCTCTTTGCGGGAGAAGAAGGTGGATCCCGGCTCAAGGCCGGAATGACGGAGGGACATGTCAATCAAACGAACCGGCGGCCGCATTCTGGTCGACAACCTTGTCGCGCAAGGCTGCGACCGCATCTTCACCGTGCCGGGCGAGAGCTTCCTGGCGGTGCTCGACGCGCTGCACGATGTGCCGCAGATCGAGGTCGTCGTGTGCCGGCAGGAAGGCGGCGTCGGCTTCATGGCATGTGCCGACGGCAAGCTGACCGGGCGGCCCGGCATCGCTTTCGTGACCCGCGGCCCCGGCGCGACCAACGCCTCCATCGGCGTCCATGTCGCGATGCAGGATTCGCTGCCGATGATCCTGTTCGTCGGCGACGTCGCCCGCGGCGACCGCGACCGCGAGGCGTTCCAGGAAGTCGATTTCGGCCAGATGTTCGGGCCGCTCGCGAAGAAGGTGCTGCGGATCGACGACGCGCGCCGCATCCCGGAATACACCGCCCGCGCCTATGCGACGGCGATGTCGGGGCGACCGGGTCCGGTCGTCATCGTGCTGCCGGAAGACATGCTGCTCGACGAAGTAGAGGCGGTGGATCGACCGCGCGTTGAGCGGCCACATCAGCTCACCGAATCCACGATCATCCAAACCATTGACGAGCTCGTTGCCGAAGCGGAGCGCCCTGTCGCGATCGTGGGCGGCGCTGGATGGGACGCGCCCGCCGCCTTTTGGTTCGCCGGCTATGCCGAACGGGTCGGGATGCCTGTCGCTGCCGCTTTTCGTCGACAGGACTCGATTCCAAACAGCTGCCCCGTCTGGGCGGGCAATCTGGGATATGGCCCCAATCCAAAGCTTGCTCAGCGCATACGTGAAGCAGACCTGCTGCTTGTGGTCGGTGCACGGCTGGGTGAAGCGACTACCGATGGGTACACGCTCATCAGTCCCGATCATCCGGGGCAGAAGCTTGTTCACGTGCATCCTGATCCCGAAGAGCTTCGCAGCACTTTCCGTACGGATTTTGCCTACTGCCTCGGGATGTGGGAGTTCGCTGAGGCGGCATGTCATTATACCGCCGCGGCCGAGCCTCGGACCAGCGGCGCCGAAGCGCACGCCGAATGGCTCGACTGGTCCACGCCCCGCCCCCGCGAAGGCGCCACCCTCGACCTCGGTCAATGCGTGCTGGCGATGCGGGAGGCGATGCCGGCGGATACGATCATCTGCAACGGCGCCGGCAATTTCTCCGGCTGGTGGCATCGTTACTGGCGTTACGAGGGCTATGGCACCCAGCTTGCGCCGACGGCGGGAGCGATGGGCTTTGGCGTGCCGGCGGCGGTCGCGGCGGCGCTCAGGCGGCCGGAGCAGAAAGTGGTGGCGGTCGCGGGCGACGGCGATTTCCTGATGAATGGGCAGGAATTGGCGACTGCCGTCCGCTACGGCTGCGACATGCTGGTGATCGTCGTCGACAATGGCTGGTACGGCACGATCCGCATGCACCAGGAGCGCGAATATCCCGGCCGCATCTCCGGCACCCAGCTGGCGAACCCCGATTTCGCCGCCCTCGGCCGTGCGTTCGGCGCCTGGGCGGAGACGGTCGACTCCACCGACCAATTCGCCCCCGCCCTCGCCCGCGCGCTCGAGCAGAAAGGCGTCAAGCTGCTGCACCTGAAAACGGACGTCGAGCAGATCAGCCCGGCGCTGACGATCTCGCAACTGCGGAACCGTTAGCAGTGCCCCTGCGAAGGCAGGGGCCCAGGCAGCATGGCACATGGACCCCTGCGTTCGCAGGGGCGCCGCACTTAGGCTTTCCGGCCGGCGATATACCGGTCGACCACGCCTTCCAGCACCGTCATCGGCACGTTGCCCCCCAGCACCAGCGCGTCGTCGAAGCTCCTGAGGTCGAAGCGCGGCCCCAGTGCTGCCTTCGCTTTGTCGCGCAGCCGGTTGATGTAGGTGTGGCCGACCTTGTAGCCGCAGGCCTGGCCCGGCCAGCTGCAATAGCGGTCCACCTCGGCCGAGACTTCCTCGATCGACGAGCCGTTGGTGCTCGCGAACCAGTCGATCGCCTGCTGCCGCGTCCAGCGCTTGGCGTGAAGGCCGCTGTCGACCACCAGCCGGCAGGCACGGAACGACAGGCTCTGCAGATAGCCGAGCCGCTCGACCGGATTGTCCTTGTACACGCCCAGCTCGTCCGCCAGCTGCTCGGCATAGAGCGCCCAGCCCTCGGAATAGGCGTTGAAGGCGAGGATCGATCGGATCAGCGGCAGTTTGAACGTGTATTCGCCCTGCCAGCCATGGCCGGGGATCGCCTCGTGATAGGCGAGGTCGGGCAGCGAATAGGTGGTCCAGCGCTCGGTCGTGCCGAGGTTGATCCAGAGCCGGCTCGGGATCTTGCCGTCGATGCTGCCCGGGCCGCCATAGGCGCCGGCCGCGCCGGGTTCCTCCGCCAGCGGCAGCCGTTTCACCTCGACATTGCCCTTGACCAGCGTGTTGAACGCCTGCGGCATCAGCGCGCGGATATGCGCGATCCGGTCTTCCAGCAGCTTGATGATCTGCGCGCGGCCCTCGTCATTATTCGGGAAAGTGAAGCGCGGGTCCTTGCCGAGCGCCGTCATGCGCGCGCCGACCGTGCCCTGGCTGTAGCCGAGGCCTTTCAGGATCGCGTCCATCTGGCCTTGCAGGTCGCGGACCTGATCGAGCCCCATCTGATGGATTTCCTGCGGAGACAGCCGCGTCGTCGTGCCGGCCCGCAGCGCCCAGGCGTAATAGTCGTCGCCCTGCGGCAGCTTCCAGACGCCCGCATCGCTGTTGGCCTTGGCGCGGTGCGCCTGCATTTCCGCGATCTGCCGCTCGAGCGCCGGCGCGATCTGGGCGCGGGCAATCCCGGCGGCGCGCATCGCGTAATCGCCCTTCATGTTGGCAGTGCGCTTCGCGATCGAAGTGACGATGCCCCAATCCTCGATCTTGCCGGCGCGTGAGAGGTCGAGTGCTTTCAGTGCCTTGTCGAGCAGGAAGTCGGGCGCGATCACGCCCATGCCGCGCGCCGCCTTCAGCCGCCCGGTTTCGCCGTCGAGCTGGCCGGCATAGGCTTCCATCCGCGAAAGGTAAGCGTCGGCATCGGCCGTGTTCTCGATCAGATGGTCGCTGTCGAGCATCTTGGGCGTGTTGATGTACGAGCCGACATTCTGGGCGACCACATAGGGCGTGTTCAGCCAGCCGCCGACCGCAGCGATGCCATAGGGGAATTCATACCCGTCCAGCGCCAGCCCGAACGCCGTCTGCACCACCTCTACATTGGTGTGCATCACCGGGCTCAGCGCGTCGAGATCGACGGGCTTCAACCGGGCGATGCCGGCGCGCAGGTGCGCAACCAGCCGCTCCTTGCCCTCCTCCGACGTGGCGGTCAGCTGCGACTTGAGCGCCGCCCGAGCGCCCTTGTCGATGCCGAGCGAGGTCGCCTGTTCGGGAAAGTCGCGCAGCATCTGCTCGGTGATGCCGTCGAGAATCGTCGAGGCTCCGGCATCCGCGGCGCTGTCGGCGGCGAATACGCGGCCCGGCAGCAGCGCACAGGCAGAGGCGGCGGCGCCGGCGGCAAGCAGGTCGCGACGGGCAAAGTCCATGAACACACTCCTGAAATCGATGCGCCTCGCTAACGGCTTTGAAACCGCCTTGCAAAGCGGTGCCGATGAGCGTCTGATGCGCCTCGACGGTCGCCAATCACCACAACCGGCTTTTTCGGAGGATTGGATCATGGCCGATGTCGATGGCGACAAGCTTCATCAATTGGTGCTCAAGATGCTGGGCGATCTGGGCGGCGCGTTCAGCGTTCCGACAGTGCGGATCGGCTGCCGGCTGGGATTGTTCGACTCGCTGCATCGGGACGGGCCGGCAACCGCGGCGGAACTGGCGGGTCGGCTGGGCCTAGCCGAACGCTATGTCCGCGAATGGGCGCTCGCCCAGGCCGCGAACGGCTACCTCAGCTACGATCCCGGGGGCGAGCGCTTCAGCCTCAGCCCGGAACAGGCGATGATCTTCGCCATTCCCGATAGCCCCTTCTACATGCCCGGCGCCTTCGAGTGCGCGGCGGAGATGATCGCGGGCGAACCAAAGGTCGAGCATGCCTTCCGCACCGGCGAAGGCGTCGCCTGGGGCGACAGTTCCACCTGCCTGTTCTGCGCGGTGGGCGCGTTCTTCCGCCCCGGCTATGTCAACAGCATCGTCCAGGCATGGCTGCCCGCGATCGACGGGATGGTGGAACGGCTGGAGGCCGGCGCGGACGTCGCCGATGTCGGCTGCGGCGTCGGCTTCTCGACGCTGCTGATGGCCGAAGCGTATCCGAACAGCCGCTTCACCGGCTACGATTTCCACGCGCCTTCGATCGAGCAGGCGAATGCCCACGCAAAGGCCCACGGCCTTTCGGACCGCGTCCATTTCGAGACCGCGCCCGCCAAGGAGATCGCAGGCCGCGACTTCGACCTGATCACGATGTTCGACTGCCTGCACGACATGGGCGATCCGCGCGGGTGCGCCGCGCATCTGCGCACGCTGCTGAAGCCCGACGGCGCCTGGATGCTGGTCGAGCCGATCGCCGGCGACCGCCCGGCTGACAATATCGGCAGTCCCGTCAGCCGGCTGTTCTACAATGCCTCGACGATGATTTGCGTGCCGACCTCGCTGGCGCAGGAAGTCGGCGAAGGCCTGGGCGCGCAGGCGGGCGAGGGGAAGCTGCGCGATGTCATTACCGGCGCCGGCTTCACCCGCGTCCGCCGCGCGACCGAGGGCCCGTTCAACATGGTGCTGGAAGCTCGGATCTAGGTTGCGCGTTGTCGCGGCATGCCCCGCGCGCAAAAGCTCAAGGTCTACCGCACCCCGATCGGGTTCCACGACGCCTATGTCGCCGCGCCCAGCCAGAAGGCGGCGCTGGAGGCCTGGGGCAGCGACGCGGACCTGTTCGCGCGCAAGGTGGCGGAGCAGGTCACCGATCCCGATCTGATGGCCGAGCCCCTCGCCCATCCGGGCAAGGTGATCCGGAAGCTGCGCGGCACGGCCGAGGAGCAGCTTGCCTCGTTGCCGTCGGCCGCAAAGCAGAGGGCCTCGAAGCACGCGCCGAAATCAAGGCCGCGCCCGAGCCGGGCCGCGGTCGACGAAGCGGAAAAGGCTCTCGCCGAACTCGACACGCGCCAGCAGGAGGAACGCGCGCAGCTTGCCAGCCGGGAGGCCGCGCTTGCACGCGAGCGCAGCGACCTCGAAGCGCGCCAGCGCAAGGCGCTCGACAAAGCCGCGAAAGCCCGCGACCGCGCCGAGGCCGCCTATGAAAAGGCGCTCGCGAAATGGCGCGGATAGCCGTGCTTTTGGTTGACAAGCGCGATGCGCTCACTTAGCTGCGCCCTTCCCGTGCGGGGATTGTTCTCGCGCGGCGATCAGCTTTGATGGATTGATGAGGGCCATGTTCGCAGTCGTGCGCACGGGCGGCAAGCAGTATCGCGTTGCCGCGGGAGACAAGATCGTTGTCGAGAAGCTCGACGGTGACGCCGGGTCGAAAGTGACTCTGGGCGACGTGCTGCTCGCGGGCGAAGGCGGCGAGCTGAAGGCCACCAAGGGCCTGACCGTCGCCGCCGAGATCGTCGCGCAGGCGAAGGGCGAGAAGGTCGTCATCTTCAAGAAGCGCCGCCGCCATAACTATCGCCGCAAGAACGGCCATCGCCAGCAGCACACGATCCTGAAGATCCTGGGCATTGGCGAGCAGAAGGAAGCCAAGGCGAAGGCGCCGAAGGCCGAGGCTGCGCCGAAGGCAGAAGCCGCTCCGGCTGCTGAGGCCGAGGCGAAGCCGGCCAAGAAGGCGCCGGCGAAGAAGGCCGCCAAGCCGGCCGCGGGCGACCAGGCCTGAAGCGCGCGTAAGGAGTATTCGAAATGGCACATAAGAAAGCTGGCGGCTCCTCTCGCAACGGCCGCGATTCCGCAGGCCGCCGCCTCGGCGTGAAGAAATTCGGCGGCGAGCAGGTGCTCGCCGGCAACATCATCGTGCGTCAGCGCGGGACCAAGGTGTACCCGGGCCGCAACGTCGGCCTTGGCAAAGATCACACCCTCTTTGCGACCGCAGAGGGCCGCGTGCGATTCCACGAAGGCAAGCTCGGCCGCAAATACTGCTCGGTCGACAGGATTATGGCCGAAGCGGCCGAATAACGGGCGACCGTGAATACGGGTCGCCCTGGGGGCGACCCGATAGCCTGCCGCGGCAGGCGATGAGGGAGACGGGTAGCCCCCAGTCTCCCTTTTCTACATCTCCCTCACCAACTGTCGCCTTGCCGTAACGTCCGTTCGGCATGGCGCGACGAAAAGGAGACGGAGATGTTCGTGCGTACCGACAGACTGCTCTTGCGGCCCGGCTGGATCGAGGACGCGCCGGAGCTTGTCCGCGCGATCGGCGACGAAGCGATTGCCCGCAACACGGCACGCATCCCCTGGCCCTACACGCTCGCCCATGCCGAATGGTATCTGGGCCGTCAGCAGGATGCGCATGCACCCAATTGCCTGGTGTTCGCGCGCACGTCCGGCAAGCCGCGCCTGATCGGCAATGTCGCGATCAGCCCGGACGGGGACGGGCACGAGCTCGGCTATTGGTTCGCCCGCGCCCATTGGGGGCTGGGCTATGCGACCGAAGCCGCGAGCGCGCTGGTGCGCGCAGCGCGGGGATCGCTCCGCATCGAACGCATCCATTCCGGCCATTTCGTCGATAATCCGGCTTCCGGCCGCGTGCTTCGCAAGCTCGGTTTCCAGCCGACCGGCCGGACGATCCGGCGCCATTCGGTCGCGCGCGGCCACGACGTCGACTGCCTGCTCTATTCGGACGCGGCCCAGACTCCGTGCGAGGAACCTGCCATGCGGTGTCTGGAGGCGGCTTAGATAACTCTCTCCCTAAAGGGGGAGAGGGTTAATTGGCCGCCACCGGCGCCACCGGTTCGCCGGGGCGCTGGTCCGCATTCTGCGGCACGGCGCTGACCTGCATCTCGGGCGTCGGGATGGCTTCGCCGAAGGTGCGGACCCGCACCTGCATCTGCCCCCCCTCGATCGTGAGCTCGTTGAAACTCGGCGGTGTGGACCTGATGCGCAGCGACAGCGTGCCGGCGCCGATCATGCGGATCGGACCGTTCGCGGTCTCCTTGATCAGGTCGAACGGGTCATGAACATGGCCGCTCAGCACCGCCGTCACCCCTGCCCCGGCCAGCGCCGCCAGCGCACGCTCGCCGCCCTTGGTCAGCGCCTTGCCGCGCGTGTTCGCCTCGACCAGCGGGTGATGCGCCGTGACCAGCACCAACGGGCGGTCGGGCAACGCGTCGATCGCCTTCAGCGTCTTGGCGAGCGCACGGTCGCCGACATTGCCCAGCGACCAATTGAGCCGCCACTGCGCGCGCGCCGTCGTCTTCAGCGGCACCAGCGCGATGCCCGGCAGCTCCAGCTCGCGCTCGACGAGCCGCTTGATGCCGCGGATGCGGTGGTAGGGGGCGACGAAGCGCTCGATCAGGTTGAAATACGGCAGATCGTGGTTCCCGACCTCGACCGTCACCGGAGCCGCCAGGGACGAGATCCAGTCGCACGCCGCCCTGAACTCCCGATGACGGGCGCGCATCGTCAGATCGCCGGTGAGCGCAACCGCGTCCGGCTTTTCGGCCGCGATCCGGTCCTTCACCCACGCGAGCGCCTGCACGTCCTCGCAGCCGAAATGGACGTCGCTGATATGGAACAGGCGAGTCATGGCGCCGAACTTTTCGAGTGCCGTCCCTTCTCCGTTCGTTTCGAGCGAAGTCGAGAAACGGTTGCGCTGCGCTTCTCGACTTTGCTCGAAGCGAACGGATCGTGGGATCGGGGCATGCACTCTCCTAACGCGCGGGAACCCGGAATGTGGCCTGGACTTTATTGCGTCAACACTGACGCCTAAGGGGGATGAATGTCCAAACCAACTGTGCTCGTGACCGGCGGCGCCGGTTACATCGGCAGCCATGCCGTGCTCGCGCTGCTCGACGCCGGCTATCCCGTCGTCGTGCTCGACAATCTGACCACCGGTTTCCGCTGGGCCGTCGATCCGCGCGCGGCGTTCGTGCAGGGATCGGTGGACGACGACGATCTCGTCCGCGCCACGCTGCGCGAGCACCAGGTCGGCGCCATCATGCATTTCGCCGGCTCGATCATTGTGCCAGAATCTGTCGAGAACCCACTGAAATATTACAAGAATAACACCGCCGCTTCGCGCTCGCTGATCGAAAGCGCGGTGGTGTGCGGGGTGGGATATTTCATCTTTTCCTCGACCGCGACGCTCTACGGCATCGTCGAGCGCTGGCCGATCCGCGAGGATTTCCCGCTCCAGCCGATCAATCCCTACGGCAAATCCAAACTGATGACCGAGCAGATGCTGGCCGATGTCGCCGCCGCGCATCCGCTCAGCTACGGCGTGCTCCGCTATTTCAATGTCGCAGGCGCGGACCCGCAGGGGCGGTCGGGCCAGTCGACCGAAGGGGCGACCCACCTGATCAAGGTCGCGGTCGAAGCGGCGACGGGCAAGCGCGACCATGTCGCAGTGTTCGGCACCGATTACGAAACGCGCGACGGCACCGGCATGCGCGACTATATCCATGTCAGCGACCTCGCGGCCGCGCATGTCGACACGCTCGAGGCGCTGATCGCGAACCCGGGCACCAGCTATACGATGAACGTCGGCTATGGCACCGGATCGACAGTGCTGGAAGTGCTGGACGCGGTGGACCGCGTCACCAACAGGACGATCGAGCGCCGGATCGAGCCGCGCCGCGCCGGCGATCCGCCGATCCTGGTTGCGGACAACAACGCGATCCTCGCGACCCTTCCGTGGCGGCCGAAGCGCGACAATCTGGACACGATCATTGCCGACGCGCTCGCCTGGGAGCGCAAGTTGGCCGAACGCGAGGAGTCAGCCGCCTCAGCCTGAGCGAAGGTCCCACCTTGCCCATCCGCTGCCATTGCGTATTATAGCGGCAACACACGGGAGGGATCGGGATGCGCGGGCTTCTCATGATGGCCGCCCTGCTATCGGCCGCCTCGCCTGCCGCGGCGCTGCCGGCCGAGGCATGGCAGCGCGATCTGACGGCACTGCGTCAGGCCTATGCGAGCACGCACCCCAATCCCTGGCACAAGCTGCCGCAGGCCGAGTTCGACCGCATGGCGGACAAGCTGGCAGCCGACATCCCGTCGCTCGACGACCGGCAGGTGATGGCGCGGATGATCGAGCTGATCGCCGCCACCGGCGAAGGCCATACCCGCCTGACCCTGCCGCTCCCCGAAAGCGCAGGGGTGTTCCTGGGCCATGC
>NZ_DASTXI010000227.1:0-12011 GCF_035758555.1 Sphingomonas sp.
TCGACTTCGCTCGGGACGAGCGAGGTGATGGAGCGGCACAAACTTGGGGTGGGTGATACCATTCCCGGTCCGGCCATCATCACCGATGCCTCCGCCACCACTGTCGTCGAGCCCGGCTGGACCGCGTGCGTCGATGCGCACCTGAACATGATCCTCGAACGCACGTCCCCCCGCGACTCCGCGCCGGCGATCGGCACCAGCGTCGATCCGGTGATGCTGGAGATCTTCAACAATCTGTTCATGGCGATCGCCGAGGAAATGGGCGTCGCGCTGCAGAACACGGCGACCAGCGTCAACATCAAGGAACGGCTCGATTTCTCGTGCGCGCTGTTCGACCGCGAGGGCGCGCTTATCGCGAACGCGCCGCATATCCCGGTGCACCTGGGATCGATGGGCGACAGCATCCGCACGATCATCGAGGCGCGCGGCGACAATCGCGACGGGCGCGGCATCCGGCCCGGCGACGTCTATGTGCTGAACGCACCCTATCGCGGCGGCACGCACCTGCCCGATATCACGGTCATCATGCCGGTGTTCGTCGATACCGATCCGGCGCCTGCCTGGTATGTCGCCGCGCGCGGGCACCACGCCGATATCGGCGGCATCGCGCCCGGATCGATGCCGCCCGACAGCAAGTCGGTCGACGAGGAAGGCATCCTGCTCGACAATGTGCTGCTGGTCGATGAGGGCCGGTTTCTGGAAGCGGAGATGCGCGCGATCCTGGCGTCCGGCCGCTGGCCCGCGCGCAATCCGGGTCGCAACATCGCCGACCTGAAGGCCCAGATCGCCGCCTGTGCGCGCGGGAGCGCCGAGCTGCGGCGTGTCGCGGAGGAGTACGGGCGCGACGTGATCGACGCGTATATGCGCCACGTCATCGCCAATGCCGAAGAGGCCGTGCGGCAGCTGATCGGGCGGTTGTCCGACGGCCATTTCGCTTACGAAATGGACAATGGCGCGGTGGTGAAGGTCGCTGTGTCTGTGGACCGTCAGGCGCGCTCTGCGACGATCGATTTCAGCGGCACCTCGGCGCAGCTGCCGGATAATTTCAACGCGCCGAGTTCGATCGTGCGCGCGGCGGTGCTGTATGCGTTCCGCACGCTGGTCGACGACGCGATCCCGATGAACGACGGGTGTTTGCGGCCGATCCGGCTGGTCATTCCCGTAGGCTCGATGCTGGCGCCGCGCTATCCCGCCGCGGTGGTCGCCGGGAATGTCGAGACCAGCCAGGTCGTGACCGATACGATCTTCGCCGCGCTGGGTGCGCTGGCGCCGAGCCAGGGGACGATGAACAACCTCACCTGGGGCAATGAGCGCTACCAATATTACGAGACGATCGCCGGCGGCGCGGGCGCCGGACCCGGTTTCGACGGCGCCAGCGCGGTGCAGACGCACATGACCAACTCGCGCCTGACCGACCCCGAAGTGCTGGAGGAACGCCACCCGGTGCTGCTCGAGCGCTTCGCGATCCGGCGCGGATCGGGCGGCGCGGGCGAATGGCGGGGCGGCGACGGCGTCGAGCGCCGCATCCGCTTCTTGGAGCCGATGCAGGCGAGCATCCTGTCGAACCGCCGCCGTGTCGCGCCGCGCGGGATCGGCGGGGGTGGTGATGCTTCGCCGGGCGTGAACCGGGTGATGCGGGCCGATGGGTCGGAGGAATGGCTGGGCGCGACCGCCTCGGCAGCGATGGAGCGGGGAGACACGATTGTGATCGAGACACCGGGCGGCGGCGGGTTCGGGGCGGCGTGAATTACCTCCCCCTGATCGGCATAGCGATCGTCGTTGTCGGCTTTCTCTTTCGCCTGAATCCCCTTGCCGTCGTGACGGCGGCCGCCATGGCGACGGGGCTGGCGGCGGGCAAGGGGCTGGCCGAAGTGATCGGCATTCTCGGCAAGGCGTTCAACGACAGCCGCTACGTCTCGATCGTCTGGATCGCGCTGCCGGTGATCGGGCTGTTGGAACGCTATGGCCTGCAGCAGCAGGCGCGGCGGCTGATCATGCGGTTCCGGCAGGCCACGACCGGCCGGCTGCTGATCGCTTATCTGCTGTTTCGCCAGCTCACGGCGGCTTTGGGCCTGACCTCGATCGCGGGGCACCCGCAGACCGTCCGCCCGCTGGTCGCGCCGATGGCCGAAGCCGCGGCCGAACGCGATGCCGATCTGGACGAGCGTCGCCGCGAGCATGTGAAGGCGATGGCGGCGGCGACCGACAATGTCGGCAATTTCTTCGGCGAGGACATCTTCATCGCGATCGGGTCGATCCTGCTGATCGTCGGCTTCCTCGACCAGAACGGCATCCACGTCGCGCCGCTGCATCTGTCGATCTGGGCGATCCCAACCGCGATCTGCGCCTTCCTGATCCACAGCGCACGGCTGCTTCTCCTCGACAGAAAACTGCGGTCCCCGAAACTCGCTCGTCCCGAGCACAGTCGAGGGGCGCCGCCTGCACGCTCGGGAGACACGCCCCTCGACTTCGCTCGGGGCGAGCGGAATTCTTCATGATCGGCCTCCCCGCTCTCTACACCTTCGCGGGGCTGCTGTTCGCGGCCTATGCCTGGCTGAGCGCCACCCGGCATCGGTTCGGCAACGCGGCCTTCTGGGCGCTGCTCGCGGCGAGTTTCCTCGGCGGCGACCGGTTCGGCGATTTCGGGAACGGGCTGCTGGTGCTGGCGCTGGTCGCGCTTGCCGGCACGGGAGCGCTGAAAAAGCCCGACGTCGGCGACGCGGCCGAGGACGGCGCGCGCCGCGGCAATTGGCTGTTCCTGCCGGCGCTGATGATCCCGGCCACCGCGCTCGCGGGGACCTTCCTGCTGCCGAACTCCGGACTGTTCGATCCGAAGCAGGTGACGTTGATCTCGCTGGGTCTGGGCGTGCTGATCGCGCTGGTGATCCTCTACGCCTGGCTGCGGCCGCCGGCGCTTTCGGCGCTGGAGGAAGGGCGGCGGCTGATCGACGCGGTCGGCTGGGCGGCGGTGCTGCCGCAGATGCTGGCGGCGTTGGGCGCGGTGTTCGCCGTGGCCGGGATCGGCGACCTGGTCGGCGGGATGGCGATTTCGGTGATTCCGCACGGCAGCCTGTTCGCGGCCGTCTTCGCCTATGCGATCGGCATGGTACTGTTCACGATGATCATGGGCAACGCCTTCGCCGCCTTCCCGGTGATGACGGCGGCGATCGGGCTGCCGCTGCTGGTCCACGGCTTCGGCGGCGACCCGGCGATCGTCTGCGCGATCGGCATGCTCGCCGGCTTCTGCGGCACGCTGATGACGCCGATGGCCGCGAACTTCAACATCGTCCCCGCCGCGCTGCTGGAGCTGGAGGACCGCAACGCGGTGGTGAAGGCCCAGGTCGGCACCGCCATTCCTCTGCTCGCCTGCAACATTCTCCTCATTTACTGGCTGGCTTTCCCATGACGCACACGCTCACGCCCGAAACCGCCGCGCGCTTCGCCGAGATTGCGCTGGGCCACGTCGCCCGCGAATATCCGCACAAGCTCGATCATGTGATGGACGGGCCGGAGGACGTGCAATCGCCGGCGCGGCTGCATCCGATCTTTTACGGCAGCTTCGACTGGCACAGCTGCGTGCACGGCTATTGGCTGTTGCTGCGCGTGCGCCGGCTGTTTCCGGAGCTGCCGGTTGCAAAACGGGTCGAGGCACTGGCGGACGAGATGCTGACGCCGGCCAAGGTTTCGGGCGAGCTCGCCTATCTCGACCGCGCCTATTCGGGCGGATTCGAACGGCCCTATGGTTGGGCTTGGGCGATCGCGCTCTGCGCGGAGGCGGCGAGACATCAGGATCGCGGCTGGGGCGAGGCGCTGCGCCCGCTGGCCGAAGCCTTTGCCGAACGGTTCAAGACTTATCTGCCCCGGCTCACCTATCCGATCCGGGTCGGTACTCATTTCAACTCCGCCTTCGCACTGACGCTCGCGCTCGAGTGGCCCGATCAGGACCTGCACCGGCTGATCGCGGAGAAGGCGCGCGGCTGGTTCGGCGAGGACCGGGACTGCCAGGCCTGGGAACCGGGCGGCGACGAATTCCTGTCGTCGGCACTCAGCGAGGCGCTGCTGATGCGCCTTGTGCTGGGCGACGACTTCCCGGCATGGTTCGCCGCCTTCCTGCCGCGCCTGACTGAAGGCGAACCGCGCAGCCTGCTGGAGCCGGTGTTCGTTTCGGACCGTAGCGACGGCAAGATCGCCCATCTGGACGGCTGCAATCTCAGCCGCGGCTGGTGCTGGCGGGAGATCGCCCCTGCCCTGCCCGCCGATGTCGCGGCCATCGCTCGCGACGCTGCCGACCGCCACCTCGCCGCCAGCCTGCCGCACGTCGCCGGCGACTATATGGGCGAGCACTGGCTCGCCACCTTCGCGATGCTCGCGTTGGAAGCCGGATAGGCGCAGCGCGCGACTCTTTCGCTTGCGCAATCCAGCGCTTATGATCGCGAGTCGATATCGGGCGCGAAATTATCGGATATCTGGGGGCGGGCCGGCGGGCGGGACAAGCGCGCGGCCCGGCATTGGGGGTGGAGAGTGCTGTGCGCGCGTTGAAATTGCTGGTTGCTTCGGCGGTGCTGACCATGCCGACGGTCGCGCCGACAGCGGAGGTGCGCCCCAGCCTCCAGGACAGCTTCGCGCTTGGCGGATCGGAAGGCGAAAGCCTCTGCCAGGTCGAATCGAAAGGCCGCGATCCTGCGATCGGCGGCATGTTCGATCGCGCCTGGGTGATCATCTGCCGCGACGCAGCCCGTCCGATCGGCCATCTCTACGGCCTGCGCGGCGATGCGCAAACCATCGCGGCGCGGCTGGGCCCGATCCGTGCCGCGGAAGCAAGCTGCGACCAGGCGCCTGCCGAAACGACGGTCGCCGACCTGGGCTCGGCAACACGGACCGACTGCCGCCTCAACGGCGCCGATGTCGGCTATCGCGTGTACCAGGTCCGACAGGGCGACACGGTGTGGATCGCCGAAGGCCTGGCGGGCTATGACGACGCCCTGACGCTGGGGCTGCGCACGGTCGTCGCGGACCGGATCGTACCCGGCAAGATCGAAGTGGCGACGACCGGCAGCACCGACCCGATCGCCTTTGCCCGCGTCCAGGCCGGATCGCTCGATCCCGACCGGGCGCTTGCCGAGGGCTATCGCCGCAACAATGCCGGCGCCTATGCCGAGGCCGCCGAGTTTTTCGGCACGCTTCAGGAGCGCGCCGACACAAGCGAGGACCGCACCGGCGAATATCTGATCAACGAAGCGCTGCAGAAGTCCAATCTCGGCCAGTTCGCGGAGGCCGACCGGCTGTTCGCCGAAGCCGACCGCATTCCGACCGCCGACCGGGTGCAGACGCGGCTGCGGCGCAATTTCCTCGCGCTCCACCTCATCAACCAGCACAAGCTCGACGCCGCGCTGGCCGAACTCGACCGGCCGGTCGTGCCGCTGACCGAACCGATGCTGGTGATCGGCGGCGCGGTCGAGATCGGCAACGACGTCGCGGCGGAGATCAACTCGGGCGCGGCGAGCGAACGGCTCGGCACCACCGAAGCCGGGCAACTGACGCCGGAAGAGCGCGCGATCATCCTCGACGCACAGGCGCTGCAGCTGCGCGGCACCGTCTATCGGCTGGAAGGCCGCAACGGGGAGGCACTGACTGCGCTGCAAGAAGCGCTCCGCCAGGCGGAATCGGTGCGCCAGGGCCGGGTCGTGTCGATCATCCGCCTGCGCTCGCAGATTCTCGCCGAAACCGGCGCCGCGCTGGAAGCAAGCGGCGATGTCGCGGGGGCGGAGGCGCGCCTGCGCGACGCGATCGCGCTGCTCGACCGGCGCTATCCGGACACCAATGTCGCCGCCGCGGCACGCAGCCGGCTCGCGGCGTTCCTGGTGCGCCAGGGCCGGACCGATGATGCACTGGCGCTCTACAAGACGGTCGTCGCCGACATCATCCGGCGCGGCAATGCGACGACGGGGATGAGCAACCTGCTCGCGCCCTATTTCGCGACCTTGGTGCAGCGTGCGCCCGCCAATCCGGCGCTGATCGACGATTTCTTCCTGGCGACCCAGACGCTGGTCAGGCCGGGCGTCGCCGATACCCAGACCCAGCTTGCCCGCCAGCTGAGCCAGGGCGCAGGCGAAGCTGCAAGCCTGTTCCGCCAGGCGACCACGCTGCAGCGCGAGGTGGAGCGCAGCCGCATCGGCCTGTCTGCCTTGCGCGGCGCCGACCAGCCGGACGAAGCCGCGATCACGGCCGCCGCGGCCGAGCTCGACCGGCTGCAGCGCGAGCAGGCGGCGATGCAGGCCAAGCTGTCCGCCTTTCCGCAATACCGGGCCTTGTCGACCGATACGCTGTCCATCGCCGATCTGCGTGCGGCGCTGAAGCCCGACGAGGCCTATCTGAAGCTGGCCGTGGTGGGGCAGACGGTCTACGGCACCTATGTCACGCCCGGCGACGCGGCGATCTACAGCCTGCCGATCACCGCCGATCAGCTCGACGATCAGGTCGACAAGCTCCGCGCGACGATCTCCACGGTCGAGGATGGACAGGTCTTCACCTATCCGTTCGACCTCCAGCTCGCGCGGAAGCTGTATGTCGAGCTGACGGGGCCGGTCGCGGACAAGGTTGCGCAGGCCAAGGCGATCATCTTCGAACCCGATGGTGCGATGCTGCGGCTGCCCTTGGCGCTGCTGCCGACCGACCAGGCAAGCGTCGAGCGCTATGCGGCGCGCGCAGCGAAGCCAGGCGCCGACAAATTCGACTTCACCGGAGTCGAGTGGCTCGGCCGCTCGGCGCGGATCAGCACGGCCGTTTCGGCCCGCGGCTTCCGCGATGCGCGCAAGGCCGCGCCTTCGGCCGCCGAGCGTCCCTATCTCGGCTTCGGCGACAACGCCCCCGCCTTTACCCGCGTCTCGCTCGCCAGAGGGCCGAATTCCGCCGATCCGTGCCAGTGGCCGCTGAGCGAGTGGAACAAGCCGATTTCGGCGCAGGAGCTCAGGGCCGCCGAAGCGGCGCTTGGTCCCGGCTCCGACATCGTGACCGGCGCAGCGTTCACCGACGAAGCGGTGATGGCACGGCCGGACCTTGCCAATTACCGCATCCTCCATTTCGCGACCCACGGCTTCGTCACCGCACCGCAGCCGCAATGCCCGGCGCGGCCGGCGCTGCTGACCAGTTTCGGCGACGCGCAATCGGACGGCCTCCTGTCGTTCAAGGAAATCTACGACCTGCACATGGATGCCGACCTGGTGCTGCTGTCGGCCTGCGACACGGCCGGCCGCGCGACCGTCGCCGCGACCCGCGAGGCGGGCGTGACGACTGGCGGCGGCAGCGCGCTGGATGGCCTGGTCCGCGCCTTCATCGGCGGTGGCGCGCGCTCGGTGCTTGCCAGCCACTGGCCGGCTCCGGACGAATTCCAGGCGACCGAACGGCTGATCAGCGGCCTGTTCCAGGCGCCGCCCGGCACCTCGATCGGCCAGGCGCTGCAGGCCGGCAAGATCAAGCTGATGGACGACGCGCGAACCTCGCATCCCTTCTATTGGGCCGGCTTCGTGCTGGTCGGCGACGGCGCGCAGCCGCTGGTCCGGACGAAGTGATCGAACCTTGAGCGACGTCGAACAGGCCGCGGGGGGAGCGGCGCAGCCTCTATCGAAGCGGACGGCGCGGATTGTCGGCCAAGTCGGCGCACCGCGGCTGGTCGCGACCGCGCTGATCCTGCTGGTTGCGGTGCTGATCGCCCGGTTCAGCTGGCAGATTCCGCTGATTTCCGACGCCGAGCGCGCACTCTACGACATCCGGCTGATGCTGACGACGCCGCGGGCGGAACAGGACCCGCGTATCCTGCTCGTCACCTATACCGACGACACGCTGATCAACACTCAGGTCCGCTCGCCGCTCGACCGCAAAATTCTTGCCGATGCGCTGCGGAATCTGGACGCAATGGGGGCGAAGGCGATCGCGATCGACATCATCGTCGACCAGCCGACCCCCAACGACGACTATCTGGTCGACGCCTTCAAGGCGATGAAGACGCCGACCTATCTGGCCTTCACCAGCGCGGCGACCAACGGCCGTTTCATCGAGCAGCGGCAGGAGGATTTCCTGCGCCAGTTCCAGAGCCGCATCCGGTCGACCTCGGTCCACCCGACCAGCATCGAGATCGAGACGGACAATGACGGCGTGGTGCGCAATTGGCCCAAGCAGCCGAAGACGCTGCCGCCGCTGCTGGCACGCGCGGTGACGGGAGCCCACGACAATTTCGACGAATATCATCGCGGCGTCCGCTTCCGCCTGCCCGCCTTCCAGGACCGCCCGGTGTTCGCGAAGCTGCCGATCGACCTTCTCGCCGATCCCGAAACGGCGCCGCTGATGGCGGAGCAGGTCAAGGGCCGCTACGTGCTGATCGGCGGCGACCTGCTCGATCTCGACCTGTTCGAGACGCCGATGAAGAAGATCAACGGCCAACGCACGATCGGGCTGGAAGTCCATGCCGCGATGCTCGCGCAACTGCTCGACGGGCTGCAATATGGCGGCATCCCCGCAGGGTCGACCTGGGCAGTGGCGCTGCTCGTCATCGTCGCGGGCACGCTGACGGCGCTGCTCGACGCACGGCCGTGGAAGCTGGCGGTGCTGATGGTCGGCCAGGCGGTGTTCTTCGTGCTGCTGCCTTTCTACCTTCAGTGGCAGGGCATCGACACCCAGTATCTGCCTGCGTTCGGCTGGGGCATCGGATGGCTGCTTGCCTGTTCCTCGGTCAGTGCGGCGGCTCGCGCCGTGGGCTCCCAGCAGCGCCGCTTCGCCCAGTCCGCGCTCGGCAAATATCTGCCGCGCGACATCGCCAGCGAGATCCTGCGCGATCCGGACCGCCTCGCGCTGCACGGCGAGAAGCGCGAGATTTTCGTCGTCTTCACCGATCTCGAAGGCTTCACCAAGCTCAGCCACGCGATTGAGCCGGAAATGGTCGCATTCCTGCTCAACAAATATCTCGATACGCTCAGCGAGACGGTGCTGCGCTATGGCGGCACGATCGATAAATTCGTCGGCGACGCCGTCGTCGCCTTCTGGGGCGCGCCGATCTCCCGCCCCGATGACGGCGAACACGCAGCCCGCGCCGCCTGGGCAATGTACGAGGCAGGCGAGGCTTTCCGAAAGGACGTGCCCGAAGGCGTGCCCGCGATCGGCCGCACGCGGGTGGGGCTGCACTGGGGCGAAGCGATCGTCGGCAATTTCGGCGGCGAGGGGCGCATCCAATACACCGCCCTTGGCGACAGCATGAACACCGCAGCGCGGCTGGAATCCGCGAACAAGCCGCTCAATACCAAGGTGCTGGCCAGCAAGGCGGCCGTCGAGCGCTCGGGGCTCGACTGGTGGCGGCCGCTGGGCCGCATCACCCTGCGCGGTCGCGCGACGCCGGTCGAAATTTTCGAACCTGTGCCGGAAGCCACAGCAGAGGAACGCGCGTATCTGACACAGCTCCTCAAGCGAATCGATGAAGGCGACGAATCCGCCTTCGACGAACTCGAAACATTGGCGCTAACCAATGTTCGCGATGCAGCGCTCGCGAACTTGGTGTATCGTCTGCAGCATATCGAACCGGGAGGCAGTTATGATCTGGGCTAGCAAAAAGAGGATGGCGCGAGCACTCGCCGCGGCCGCGCTCGCCGCGGCTCTGGGCGGAACGGCGCTCGCCGGGCCGGTGGTGGTCCGCGCGGTCGGACCCTCGGCCAAGGCATATCCGGCGGGCAAGAAGCTCGCCGATTCCGCGCAGCTGGTGCTGAAGCCGGGCGACACGCTTGTGCTGCTCGACGCGCGCGGCACCCGCACGATCAGCGGGCCCGGCACCTTCGCCGCGGTCTCGACCGGCACGCGCGCGGGCGCAACGCAGACGGCGTCGCAGATCCTGCGCACCAACAGCACGTCCGAGCGGCGGGGCGGAGCGGTGCGGGGCGGGCTGCCGACGATGGATACCCGCAGCCCGAACCTGTGGTTCGTCGATCTGAGCAAGAGCGGCACGATGTGCGTCGCCGATCCGCAGACGGTGCGCGTGTGGCGAATGTCGGGCGACAAGGCGGCGGACGTGAAGGTCAGCGGTGCGGGTGCATCCGGAACGATCAGCCTGCCCGCCGGCGCGACCGTCGCGGAGTGGCCGAAGTCGGTGCCGGTGACCGATGGCGGCGAATACACGATCACGATGGAGGGCATGGCGCCATCCACTATCAGGTTCGTGACGGTGCCGATGCCGTCGAACATCGAAGACACGGCATCGCAGCTGATCGCGAAAGGCTGCAACACGCAGCTCGATCTGCTGATCGCCACGACGTCGGCAGGCAGCAATTCGGGCTGACGAAACTGTCCTTTTCTGCGACGGCGCAGACGGGGCAAATGGTTGAAGCAAAAGGGAGCGGATGCTAGCCCGTTCCCTGAAGAGGCCATGGCGAATCGCGCCAGGCATGCGGCATTCCGGGGGACGCGAGCGCCGCACCCGCAGCAGAGCGTAGAGAGCGCCTGATCGGGCACGTGTAGGTGGGGGAACGCGATGCGTCGGGTGCGCAATGTTGTGGTGGCGTTGAGCCTGTCGGCTGCCTGGTTGCCGGCAGTGGCTCAGACAGTCCCGCCCACCGGCACCACCCGCGAAGAGATCGAACGGGCGCGGCCCGGACCCGCGCCGCGCGCAGCGACGCCGGGCATGACGGTCGAAAGCGATTTCGAGCGCGCGCCCTGTCCGCTGGCCGATCCCAAATACAAGGACATCACGTTCGAGCTGCGCGAGGTGCAGTTCGGCGGCCTCCGCTCCGTTTCGGCCGAGCTGCTGCGCCCGGCCTATGCCGACATGGTCGGCAAGACCGTCTCGGTCGCCGAAATCTGCGCGATCCGCGACCGCGCCGCAACGATCCTGCGCCGCGAAGGCTATCTGGCGGCGGTGCAGGTGCCGCCCCAGCGGATCGAGAACGGCGCGATCCGCTTCGACGCGCTGATCGCGAAGCTGGTCGGCGTGCAGGTGCGCGGGCAGGTCGGCCGGTCCGAGGAATTGATCGCCGGCTATTTGAGGCACATCCAGAACCAGGACGTGTTCAACATCCGGCAGGCCGAGCGCTATCTGCTGCTCGCCCGCGACATTCCGGGACTGGACGTGCGCCTGATCCTGCGGCCCGCGAACGCGGCGCCCGGCGAAGTGATCGGCGAAGTGACGGTGACGCGCACTCCGGTCGAGGCCGATGCGTTCGTGCAGAATCTCGGATCGCGGTCGGCCGGGCGCTGGGGCGGCCTCGCGCGCGTACAGCTGAACGGCCTGACCGGCCTCGGCGACCGCACGACGCTGAGCTTCTTCACGACCGCCGATTTCAACGAGCAGCAGGTGATCCAGGGCGGCCACAGCTTCAAGATCGGCGGCGAGGGCCTGACCTTCTCCGGCGATTTCAGCTATGCCTGGACGCATCCCGGGCTGACGCCCCCGCTCGATATCGACGCGCGCACCCTCTCCGCCTTCGCCGAAGTCAGCTATCCGTTCGTCCGCGCGCAAACCCGGAACCTGTTCGGCAGCGTCGGGCTGAACGTCGTCAACCAGAATGTCGACTTCAACGACGTGGCGCTCAACCGCGACCATATCCGCGTACTCTACGCGCGGCTCGACTATGACAGCGTCGATCCGCGCTCCGTCTCCAGCATCAACGGCTTTTCGCTGGGGCAGCCGCACTGGCGTGTGGCCGGCGGGATCGAGCTGCGCCAGGGCCTGGACCTGAACGCCAGCGACCGCTGCCAGCCGCGCCAGCTTTGCCTGCTCAGCCGATCCGCCGCCGATCCGACAGCGTTCGTGGCACGCGCGACCGGCCTGATCGAATACCGGCCGCAGCCGAACCTGACCTTCAGCATCGCTCCGCGCGTGCAATATGCGCCGCACAGCCTCGTCTCCTATGAGCAATTCTCGGTCGGCAATTTCACCGCCGGCCGCGGCTACGATCCCGGCGCGCTGACCGGCGACAGCGGCCTTGGCTTCCAGAGCGAAGTGCGGCTCGGTTCCCTGCTGCCGCGCACGATCGACG
>NZ_DASTXI010000004.1:0-18393 GCF_035758555.1 Sphingomonas sp.
GCCTGACAATGCGCATCTCCACCGTTGGCTCGACATGGCGAAGGAGCGGATCAGCTTCCAGGGCCTGCCGGCGCGCATCTGCTGGGTCGGGCTGGGCGACCGCCACCGGCTCGGCCTCGCCTTCAACGAGATGGTCCGGAATGGCGAGCTGAAGGCGCCGATCGTGATCGGCCGCGACCATCTGGACTCAGGCTCCGTCGCCAGCCCGAACCGCGAGACCGAAGCGATGCGCGACGGCTCTGACGCGGTCTCGGACTGGCCGCTGCTCAACGCCCTCCTCAACACCGCCAGTGGCGCGACCTGGGTATCGCTGCACCACGGGGGCGGCGTCGGCATGGGCTATTCGCAGCACGCCGGCATGGTCATCGTCGCCGACGGCACCAACGAAGCCGCAGCGCGGCTGGAACGCGTGCTGTGGAACGACCCCGCGACCGGCGTCATGCGGCACGCGGATGCGGGGTATGACATCGCCGTCGACTGCGCGCGCGAGAAGGGGCTCGATCTGCCCTCGCTACAGGGCGCCTGAAGAACCACGACGAGTCGTGTCGGGGGCGCGTTGGTACCGGTTGTTGTGCGGAACCTTCGTCCATACCTTCGACCCATGTTGATTTCGCGGCGGGGGCTGATCGGGTCCGTGGCGGCGTTGGCGGTGACGGGGAGGGCCCGGGCGCCGGCTGCGCTCGGGACGCTGGTCGCTCCGAAACAAGACGAATCTGATATTGTGAAGGCGGCGCGGCGGGCGCTGGCGACGCATGGTGGCGCGGCAACGCACCGCGATATCGTCGGCGTCGCCGATTTCAGCCCGGCGTCGCGCGATCCGCGTTTTCATCTCGTCGATATGGCGAACGGCCGCGTATCGAGCTTCCTCGTCGCGCACGGACGGGGGTCAGATCCGGATCACAGCGGCTGGCTGAAGCGCTTTTCCAACGAGGAGGGGTCGAACGCCACCTCTTCGGGCGTTTATCTGACCGCCGGCGAGTATCAGGGCAAACACGGCCGCTCGATGCGGCTGGAAGGGCTCGATCCGACCAACTGCAATGCCGAGCCGCGCGCGGTGGTGATGCACGGCGCCTGGTACGTCGGCCCGCAGATGGTGGCGGAGCATGGCAAGCTCGGCCGCAGCGAAGGCTGTTTCGCGTTCAGCGAGGCCGATCTCCCGCGCGTGCTGGAGCGGCTCGGCCCCGGCCGGCTGATCACCGCCGGCAAATTCTAGGCTCGTCGGATAACAAAAAGGGCGCCCACTGCGGTGGACGCCCTTTTTGATTCCCTCTCGAGCGTTCAGGCCGCGGGCGGCACTTCGACCGTGTCGTTGGCGCTTTCGGCGCGGGGGCGACGGCCGCGGCGCCGCGGCGCCGGCTGTTCGTCCGAGCCTTCGTTGTCGACGGCGATCGAAGGCGGCAAACGGTCCGCGTCGAACGCCTCGGCCGGTTCATTGTCCTCCCGCTGACGGCGCGGGCGCCGATTGCGGCGCTGATCGTCCTCGCCGCTGCGCGGCTGCTCCGACGCTTCGTTCGCTTCGCCGGCCGCCTCAGCAGGCTGCTGCTCGTTCTGGCGCTCGCGGCGTTCGCCGTCGCGGCGGAAGCCGTTGCGGTCCCCGCGATCGTTGCGTTCGCGACGCTGGTTGTTGTCGCGCGCCTCGAACTCGTCGCCGCTGTCCTCGCCGTCGAACTCCTCGTCGGAGTTGGTGCGCTGCGGGCGCTGCTCCTCGAAGCGGGCGCGGGATTCGCTCAGCACGCGGAAATAATGGTCCGCGAACTGGAGGTAATATTCGGTGGTGACGCGGTCGCCGGCCATCTGTGCGTCGCGCGCGAGATTCTTGTATTTCTCGTGAAGCTGCTGGGCGTTGCCGCGGGCGCGATTGTCGATGCGGTTGCCGCCGCCACCGGGGCGACCCGGATTGCCCTGCGGCCGCTGGCCGCCACGACCGCGACGGCGGCCGCTCTGACGATTGTCGATCAAGGGATGTCCTCTACTTCACCCAAAAACTTTTCCGTTCCGGCGCCGTCCAGTCCTTCTCGAACTTCATCGGATGCGCGGCCCTGGGGAGCCGCGCCGCATGCGCAGGCTCACGCCATTCGCCAGCGCGGCCGGGTCTTACCGCGTCTTAGCTGTGGGGATGGGAGGCCCTTTTCGAACCGCCGTCCGGCGCTGTTTCCGAAAAACTGCCTTCCCCTCTGAGCCCTTATCTAGTGGCTGCCGTTCGAAAAACCAAGTGCAAATTAACGCCAAAATCTTGCTGATCTGTGTCAGGGCGCAGTGAGGGCGACACAACGGTCGAGTCCCGCCAGATCCTGCGCCGTCGCGGCGTTCAGTCCTGCGCGCTCGGCCAGCCGCGACACGGCGGCTGCCTGGGTCGCGCCGATCTCGAGCACGGCAACGCCGTTCCCCGCGAGCAGGCGCCGCAGCTGCGGCACGAGGCGGCGATAGTCGTCGAGGCCGTCGGGACCGGCATAGAGCGCCGCGGAGGGCTCATAGTCGGCGACGTCGGGCGCGAGCGTCGCCTCCGCCTCGACATAGGGCGGGTTGCACAAGATCAGGTCGAAGCGCGCGGCGAGCGCATCGGCCCAGCTGCCCTGCACGAAGCGGACGCGGTTGCCGAAGCCGAGCCGCTCGGCATTGCCGCGCGCGACGGCCAGCGCTGCGGCCGACCGGTCGATGCCGAGACCGCGCGCGTCCGGCCATTGGTCGAGGCTCGCCAGCAGCAGCGCACCCGAGCCGGTGCCGAGATCGAGGATCGTCGCAGGCGCGCGGGCGCCGAAATGCGCGATCGCGGTCTCGATCAGCGTCTCGCTATCGGGCCGCGGGATCAGCACGTCCGGTGTGACGTGGAGATCGAGCGTCCAGAAGCTCCTGGTGCCGGTGATGTAGGCGACCGGCTCATGCGCGAGGCGCCGGCGGATCAGGACTTCAAATGCGGGCGGAACGGGCCGCGCGGGGCCGAGCAGCAGCGCCTCGCGGGAGATGCCGAGGGCATGCGCGAGGAGGAGCTCGGCGTCGAGGCGAGGGGTGGGGGAGACGGGGGCGAGGAGCGTGGCGGCTTTGGTCAGAGCCGCAGACATCCCGCTCGTGCCGAGCGAAGTCGAGGGGCGCGGCCCGGCGTCCGTCAAATCGCCCCTCGACTTCGCTCGGGACGAGCGAACCCTTTTCCCTCGCCCCGCCTATCCATCCAAATTCGCCAGCTTTTCCGCCTGGTCCTCGGCAATCAGCGCCTCGATCAACTCGTCCATATGGCCTTCGAGGATTTCGGGCAGGCGGTGGAGCGTCAGGTTGATGCGGTGGTCGGTCACCCGACCTTGCGGGAAATTATAGGTGCGGATGCGCTCCGATCGGTCGCCCGAGCCCACCATCGACTTGCGCGCGCCGGCGCGTTCGTTGTGCAGCCGCTCGCGCTCCATTTCATAAAGGCGGGTGCGCAGCACTTTCAGCGCCTTGGCCTTGTTCTTGTGCTGCGACTTTTCGTCCTGCTGGATCACCACCAGCCCGGTCGGCAGGTGGGTGATGCGCACGGCGGAATCGGTCGTGTTGACCGATTGGCCGCCGGGGCCGGACGAGCGGTAGATGTCGATGCGCAGGTCCTTGGCCTCGTCGATATGGACATCGACGTCCTCTGCCTCGGGCAGCACCGCGACAGTGGCGGCAGAGGTGTGGATGCGGCCGCCGCTCTCGGTCGCCGGCACGCGCTGGACACGGTGGACGCCGCTTTCGAATTTCAGCCGCGCGAACACCCCCTGGCCGGTCACGCTCGCCACCACTTCCTTGTAGCCGCCGAGCTCGGCCGGGCTGGCGGAGATCAGCTCGACGCGCCAGCCGCGCTCCTCGGCATAGCGCTGGTACATGCGGAACAGGTCGCCCGCGAACAAAGCCGCCTCGTCGCCGCCGGTTCCGGCGCGGATTTCGAGCATCGCCGCGCGCTCGTCGGCCGCGTCGCGGGGGAGGAGCTTGACCGCCAGATCGCGCTCGGCATGCGGCAGCCGCTCGCGGATCGAAGCGACTTCCTCGGCCGCCATGTCGCGGATGTCGGGATCATTGTCGTTCGCCATCTCGGCGAGCACGTCGAGCTCGGCACGCAGCCGCCGCACCTCCCCCGCCGCCGCCGCGACCGGCTCCAGCTCCGCATATTCCTTCGAGACCGCGACGAACCGCTCGGCCGCGAGCTCGCCCGACGCCATCAGCGCCTGCAACTCGTCCCGCCGCGCCTCAATCTGCGCGATCCGTTCTGGGGAGATGGTGGTCATGGATTGCCGTCGATGCGAGTAATGCCCCGCCAACCACCGGCGAGTAGGCCATCAGGCTCTTCGAACCTGAATTTCCTGCAAATGGCCGCTTCGGCCCTTTGTCTCAGGCTGGACTCATCGGCAGCAAGATTGGCTAGTCGAATAAGCTCGTGACCAGGAGGAGCAGACACTGCTCGATCGAGTGCAATGATCATCCCGGGACTGACTGCCTGAGCCCTGCTGAATCGTTTCTGACGCTTGCCGGTCACAAACAGTTCGGTTGCAATATCATTTTGCCTGAACAGAGCCGCAATTTCGAGCGCGAGCCGCTGGCCCTCTATTGTCTCACCGACAAGCGCCACCTCCACCTTTTCAGGCGCAGGCGCCTCAATCAGCATCGCCAGCCGCTCGATCCCGGCCGCCCAGCCGACGGCGGGCGTGTGCGGGCCGCCGAGGGTTTCGATCAGGCCGTCATAGCGGCCGCCGCCCAGCACCGTGCCTTGCGCTCCCAGACGATCGGTGACGAACTCGAACGCGGTGTGGCGGTAATAGTCGAGGCCGCGGACCAGGCTCGGGTTGCGGGTCCAGGCGACGCCGGCGGCATCGAGGCCCTTGGTCACGGCTTCGAAGAACGCGCCGGCCTCGCTGGTCAGCACGTCGTCGATCGACGGCGCCGCGTCGGCGATCGGGCGGTCGCGCGGGTCCTTGCTGTCGAGAATGCGCATCGGGTTGCGCTCGAGCCGGTCGAGGCTCTCCTCCGACAGCTCGCCGCGATGCGCCTGGAAGTGGCGGACCAGCGCGTTGCGCCAGGCGGCGCGCGTCTCGGAATCGCCCAGCGTGTTCAGTTGCAGCGTCACGCCGTCGCTGACGCCAAGTTCCTTCAGCAACTGGTCGGCCATCACCAGCAGCTCGACGTCCGCCGTCGGCTCGGCCGCGCCGATCACTTCGGCGTCGAGCTGATGGAACTGCCGGAACCGCCCCTTTTGCGGCCGCTCGTAGCGAAACAGCGGCCCGTGCGTCGCGACCTTCAGCGGCGCATATTGCTGCCAGCCTTCGGTCAGGTAGGCACGGGCAATGCCGGCGGTGAATTCGGGCCGCAGCGTCAGTGAATCCCCACCGCGATCCTCGAAGCTGTACATCTCCTTCGAGACCACGTCGGTCGTCTCGCCCAGCGACCGCGCGAACACCGCTGTCGCCTCGAACACCGGCACTTCGACGCGCTGGAAGGCGTAAAGCTTGCGCACCCGGTCGAACGTGTCGACCACGTGCTGGAAGCGCAGCGCCTGCTCGCCAAGCATGTCCTGCGTGCCGCGGATGGGGCGGGGCGTTTCGATCTTTCCCATAAGGCGCCGCTCTCTATGCGAGGAAAGGCCGTTCCGCCAGCGTCCGCTCCTAGCGCGCCGTGCGATTTGTCGTTAGCGAGCCGGCATGATCATTCGCTCGCTTTTACTCGCCACATCGCTGATCGCCGCCTCGGCCTTCGCCCAGAACAGCCGGCCCGAGGCGATTCCCGCCATCGCCCAGGTTCCGCAATCGCGGGACGTGCCCTATCCCGGCACGATTCGTCTGGATGTCGACGCGACCGACGTGGCGCAGGGCATCTTCCGGGTGAAGGAATCGATCCCGGTCGACAAGGCCGGGCCGATGACCCTGCTGTTCCCCAAATGGCTGCAGGGCAACCACGCGCCGCGCGGCGAGATCGAGAAGCTTGCCGGGCTTGTGATCACCGCGAACGGCAAGGCGCTGCCGTGGCGGCGCGATCCGTACGACGTCTATGCTTTCCATATCGACGTGCCGGACGGCGCGAAGACCGTCGAGCTTTCGTTCCAGTTCCTGTCGGCGACCGCCTCCAACCAGGGCCGGATCGTCGCGACGCCGGCGATGCTGAACCTGCAATGGAACTCGGTCTCGCTCTATCCCGCCGGCTATTATGCGCGGCAGATTCCGATCGAGGCGACGGCCCGCTATCCGGACGGCTGGCGCGCCTTTTCGGGATTGCCGTCGAACGAGTCCGGCGGCGTCTATCGTTACGAGAAGACCAATTATGAGGTTTTGCTCGATTCGCCGGTCTTTGCGGGCAAGTATTTCCGTCAGGACCAGCTGACGCCCGACGTGCGGCTGAACATCGTCGCCGACGAGCCCGCCGACCTTGCCGCCACGCCCGAGCAGATCGATACGCATCGCCGCCTGGTCCAGCAGGCGGTCAAGCTGTTCGGCGCGCAGCATTACGACAAATATGAGTTCCTGCTCGCCCTGACCGACCAGATGGGCGGCATCGGGCTGGAGCATCACCGCAGCTCCGAAAATGGCGCCAACCCGGAATATTTCACCAAGTGGAACGAGGGACCGGGCCGCCGCAACCTGCTGGCGCACGAGTTCACGCACAGCTGGAACGGCAAATTCCGCCGCCCCGCCGGGCTGTGGACGCCCGATCACAACACGCCGACCAAGAACAGCCTGCTCTGGGTCTATGAAGGCCAGACGCAATTCTGGGGCTATGTGCTGGGCGCGCGTTCGGGCCTGTTCACCAAGCAGGAGACGCTGGACGCGCTCGCCTCGATCGCGGCGGTGCTCGACCATCGTCCGGCGCGCGAGTGGCGCGGCCTCGAGGACACGACCTACGATCCGATCATCTCCGCGCGGCGGCCCAAGGGTTGGGTCAGCTGGCAGCGATCGGAGGACTATTATAACGAAGGCATGCTGGTCTGGCTGGAAGTCGATGCAACGCTCCGCCGCCTGACCGACGGCAAGCGCGGCATGGACGATTTCGCGCGGGCATTCTTCGGGATCCGCGACCGCGACTGGGGCACGGTCACCTACACGCTCGACGATATCGTCCGTACGCTGAACGGTATCGCGCCCTATGATTGGGCGGGCCTGCTCAACATGCGGCTGTTCGAGCATGCCGAAGGCGCGCCACTGACCGGCTTCACCGCGAGCGGCTACAAATTGGTCTACACGCCCGAGCCGACGCCGTTCTTCAAGGACGGAGAAAAACGCTCCAAGGGCACCGACCTCAGCTATTCGGGCGGCTTCTCGGTCGACAAGGACCGCAAGATCTCGTCGGTGATCTGGGGTGGGCCGGCGTACAAGGCGGGGCTGACGGTCGGTACCGAGCTGGTGGCGGTAAACGGCAAGCCCTATTCGGCCGACGTCGTGAAGGATGCGATCCGGGCAGCGGCGAACGCCAAAGAGCCGATCCAGCTACTGGTGCGCAATTTCGACGCGTATCGCGAAGTCTCGCTCGACTGGCACGGCGGCTTGCGCTACCCGCGCCTCGAAAAATTCGGCACCGGAGAGGGTGCGCTGGACAGGCTGCTCACGCCCAGGTGAGCTGACCCTTCAGTTTCGAGCCAGACCTATGAACATCGATCTTATCCCGTGCGGCGACGAACCGCCGCACAACCTGAACGTCATCATCGAAGTGCCGGTCGGCGGCGAGCCGGTGAAATACGAGTTCGACAAGAAGTCGGGCGCGCTGTTCGTCGACCGCATCCTGCACACACCGATGCGCTATCCGGCGAACTACGGCTTCGTGCCCCACACGCTGTCGCCGGACGGCGATCCGCTCGACGCGCTGGTCGTCGCGCGCTCGCCCTTCATCCCCGGCTGCGTCGTCCGGGTCCGCCCGATCGCGGTGCTGATGCTGGAAGACGAAGCCGGCGGCGACGAGAAATTGCTGACGGTGCCGGTCGACGACACCTTCCCCTATTACACCAAGGTAGAGGAACGCAGCGACCTGCCCGAGATCGTCGCGCAGCAGATCGAGCACTTCTTCACCCACTACAAGGACCTGGAAGCCAAGAAGTGGGTCCGGGTCGGCCATTGGGAAGGCGCGGAAACCGCGCGCCGGATCGTGGTGGAAGCGATCGAGCGGGCGAAGGCGGCAAAGGTTGGCGCCTGACTGAAGCCCCTCCCCTTCAGGGGAGAGGTTGGGGTGGGGCCGACGCGGGAGCAAGTCCCGCGTCGTCGGTCGTGGCGCGAGCGCCACGCCGGCCGGCCTTGGGCGAGTCTTGCGCCGGGGCGGCGCAAGGCGCCCTGCGGCTCACCGCGGCGCCATGCGGATCGCGCCATCCAGGCGCACATCCTCGCCGTTGAAATAGCCGCATTCGATCATCGTCAGCGCGAGCTGGGCATATTCGTCCGGCCGGCCGAGCCGCTTCGGGAATGGCACCGACGCTGCGAGCGCGTCCTTCACATTCTGCGGGGCGGCGGCGAGCAGCGGCGTGTCGAATATGCCGGGCAGGATCGTGTTGACGCGGATGCCCTCGCTCATCAGGTCGCGCGCGATCGGCAGCGTCATGCCGACCACGCCGCCTTTCGACGCTGAATAGGCGGCCTGGCCCATCTGCCCATCCTCGGCTGCGACAGACGCCGTATTGACGATCGCACCGCGCTCGCCGCCATCGAGAGGGTCGAGCGTCAGCATGCCGGCTGCCGACTTGGCGATGCAGCGGAAGGTGCCGACCAGGTTGATCTGGATGATCCAGTTGAACGCATCCAGCGGGAAATGCTTGATCGAGCCGTCCTCTTTCGAGCGGCTGGCAGTCTTGATCGCATTGCCGGTGCCCGCGCAATTGACCAGGATTCGCTCCTGCCCATGCGCCTCGCGCGCCTTGGCGAATCCGGCGTCGACGCTTTCGTCCGAGGTCACGTTCACTTCGCAGAACAGGCCGCCGATCTCCCGCGCGACATCCTCGCCCTTGCCCACCTGAAGGTCGAAGATCGCGACCTTCACACCCTTGGCCGCCAACGCCCGCGCCGTCGCCGCACCGAGCCCGGAGGCACCGCCGGTCACGACCGCGGCGATGGTATTGTCCAGTTTCATTTAGAACCCCTCCCAAGTTCGTCACCCCGGGCTTGACCCGGGGTCCCGCTTTTGTCCGCAATTCGAACAGGAAGAAGCGGGACCCGGGCTCAAGGCCGGGGTGACGGAGTTTTTCCCCCGGATGACTACAAGCGCTCGACGATAGTCACATTGGCCACGCCGCCGCCTTCGCACATCGTCTGCAGGCCATAGCGGCCGCCGCGCGCCTTCAGCGCGTTCAGCAGAGTCGCCATCAGCTTGGTGCCCGAGGCGCCGAGCGGATGGCCGAGCGCGATCGCACCGCCATGCACGTTCAGCTTCTCCGGATCGGCGCCCACATGCTTCAGCCAGGCGAGCGGCACCGGCGCGAACGCCTCGTTGACCTCATAGAGGTCGATATCCTCGATCCGCAGCCCGGCGCGCTTCAGCGCCCGGTCGGTCGCGAACAGCGGCTCTTCCAGCATGATCACCGGATCGCCCGCGGTGACGGTCACGTTGTGGATTCGGCCGATCGGGGTGAGGCTATGCTCTTTGAGCGCCTGTTCGGAGACGATCAGCACCGCCGAGGCGCCGTCGCAGATCTGGCTGGCATTGGCCGCAGTAATCGCACCGCCTTCCTGCAGCAGCTTCACCCCGGCGATTCCCTCCAGCGTCGCGTCGAAGCGAATGCCTTCGTCGGCGCGGTGAAGGTCGGGGCCGTCCGGCGTCTCGATCTCCAGCGGCACGATCTCCGAGTCGAACCGGCCGGCCTCCGTCGCCGCCTTCGCCTTCTGGTGGCTGGCGAGAGCGAAGCGGTCCAGGTCGTCCTTCGAGAAGCCGTGCTTCTTCACCAGCATCTCGGCGCCCATGAACTGCGACCAGTGGACACCCGGATATTTCGCCTCCAGCCCCGGCGACTTGTAGGTGCCGAGCCCTTCCTTGGCGTGGAATGCGCCGGTGGTGCCCATCGGCACGCGCGTCATCGATTCGACGCCAGCAGCGATCACCACGTCCTGCGTGCCGGACATCACCGCCTGCGCCGCGAATTGCATCGATTGCTGAGACGATCCGCACTGGCGGTCGATGGTGACGGCGGGCGTGCGCTCGCCCAGATGCTTCGTCGCCAGCACCGCGTTACGGCCGACCTGGAACGACTGCTGGCCGCCCTGCATGACGCAGCCCATGATGACGTCCTCGACCGCGCCGCCATCGATGCCAGTCCGCTCGACCAGCGCATCGAGTACCGCCGCGCCCATATCGACAGGATGCCAGCCGGCGAGCTTGCCCCCACGCTTGCCGCCCGCGGTCCGCACTGCATCGACGATATAGGCCCCGGCCATCGCTCAACTCCTGTTGTCCGTATGCCCGATGCATTGCGCATCGCAGCACCGCGGGCAAGCAGGAATTGACGTTTACGTTAGCGAGAGCGGCCTTCGCTCAACGATTGGTGTGGCCGAGCTTCCGGTCCGAGGCGCCGCCGACCGCCGTCGTGTCGTTCTCGACATCGCCTTCCACCGTGTTCTCGCCTTCAAGCTCCTCCGGGTCCTCGCCGGTCATGAAGGCGCCCTTCGACTGGCCGACGCCGGGATTGCGATCGAGATCGCTCCGGAATGGGCTCTTGCCCTTGTCATGCTTGCTGTCAGTCATCGGCTTGTCCTCACTGGATGCTGGGGAGCGCCTTGCGGCAGTCGTCGGCGCATTCGCGGCACATCGTCGCGCACAGCTTGCAATGCTCATGCTCGTGGCGGGCGCATTCCTCCGCGCACAGCTCACAGGCGCGGATGCACGTCTCCACCTGCGCGCGGAGCATCGCGATATTCTGCCCTGCACGCCGCGTCGCCAACCGGGCTGTCGCTGCGCAGATGTCGGCGCAGTCGAGGCAGGTCCGGATGCACTCGGTCATGTCCATGTCTTCGGCGATGCAGGCGTCCGCGCACGAGGTGCAGAACAGCGAACAGAGCATCGCGTGACGCGCGGCGGTCGCGAGCTCCGCATTGACGTTGCCGGCGACGTCGGGGTGAAGCGCGATCATTTTCTCAAGTGACATTCCGTTCCTCCTCGCCGCCCCAACGAACGAGCGCGGATCGGGTTGATTGGCGAAGCGCAACGAGCTTGCCTATGGATGCCGAATGACCGTTGCCGATGCCGTGCTCGCCCGCCGTTCCGTCCGCGGATTCCTCGATACGCCGGTCGACCCGGCACTGATCCGGCGGCTGGTCGAACTGTCGGCGCGCGCGCCGTCGGGCGGGAACCTACAGCCCTGGCACATCGACGTGGTCGGCGGCGCCCCGCTTACTTCGTTTAAGCAGCAGATCGCCGCGAAGATCATCGCCGGCGAGCGCGAAGCACCCGCCTACGACATTTATCCGCTCGAGCTCGACGATCCGTACCGCGCGCGGCGGTTCGAGATCGGCGAAGCGATGTACGGCCATATCGGCATCCCGCGGGAGGACCGGGCAGCGCGGCGAACCTGGTTCGCGCGCAACTTCGCCTTTTTCGGCGCGCCGGTCGGCCTGTTCTGCACGGTCGGGCGCGGCATGGGCCCGCCGCAATGGTCCGACCTCGGCATGTATCTCCAGACGCTGATGCTGCTGATCGTCGACGCTGGCCTTGCCTGCTGCCCGCAGGAATGCTGGGCCATGTATCCGGAAACCGTGACGCGGTTCCTGGGCACGCCGCCGGATCGGATGCTCTTCTGCGGCATGGCGATCGGCTATGAGGACACGAGCGAACCGGCGAACCGGCTGCGTAGCGCCCGGGCGCCGGTCGACGAATGGGCGACGTTCAGGTTCGACTAGCGGCGATCATCTCGTCGATCGAGACGAACTTCTCGCGCGGGCTGCCGTCGCGGGCGCGGGCGGCCTCGGCGGCCTCGATTCTCTGCCAGTCGCGGAACGCGACCACGTCGACGTTGCGGCTAGCAAGCAGTGCGTCGAGCCCATCGGGTCCGCCCTTGCCGCTGTCGTTGTCGATATCGGCGGCGATCAGCTCGGCGACCTGGTAGCCATCCGGGCGGTTGGTTCCGATCGTGCCGGTCGGCCCACGCCTTGCCCAGCCCACACAATAGAGACCGGGCAGAATTCGCCCGTCGCTGTTGGCGAAGCGGCCGCGGCCGTGTTCGTAGGGTACGCCTTCGATCGGTGGCGTCTTGTAGCCGATGCAGGTGACCACCAGCGACGCCGGCACCGCATAGGTCTCGCCGGTCGGCACCGACCGCAGCTCGTCATCCAGCCGGGTTCTTTCGACGATTACCCGCTCCGCGCGGCCATCGCCTTCGATCGCGATGGGCATCGCGAAAAAGTCGAAGTCGATCGTGACCGGCTTGCGCACCGGTGGTGCAGCGGCAAAGTCGCGAAGATGCGCGACCGATTTGCGCATACCCGGCTCCAGCAGCGCGTCGGCGCCAGGTTCCGGAAAATCAGCGAGATCGACGCGCGGCTGGGCGCGCTCCAGATGGCCGAGCTCGCCGAGCTCCTTGGGCGTCATCGCGATCTGGTGCGGGCCGCGCCGGCCGAGCAAAGTCACGCGCGCGATCCGCGAGGCCTCGAGTGCCTCCAGCGCGTGCGCGGCAATGTCGGAGCCTTCGAACTCCGCCCTGGTTTTCGACAGGATGCGCGCGACGTCCAGCGCGACATTGCCGTTCCCGACCACCGCCGCGCCGGGGCCGGCAAGCGGAGGCGCCAGATCGGCAAAGTCCGGATGACCGTTATACCAGCCAACGAACGCGGCGGATCCGACCACGCCCGACAGATCGCTGCCGGGTATGTCGAGCGGCCGGTCGTCGGGCGCGCCGGTCGCGAGCACCACCGCGTCGTAAAGCGATAGCAGCTCGGGGACCGAGACGTCGCCGCCGACCGACACATTGCCGACGAATCTTACATGCGGCGTCAGCGCGACCTGCTCGTAACGCCGCGACACGGCCTTGATCGACTGATGATCGGGCGCGACGCCGAACCGGATCAGACCGTAGGGAACCGGCAGCCGGTCGATCAGGTCGATGCAGATGCCGTCGCCGAACGCCTTCAGTGCGGCTTCCGCCGTGTAGAAACCTGCCGGACCCGACCCAATCACCGCGACGTGGCGCATTCCGCTCTCCCGCCCTTTGGCGTGGATGCTAGCGGGGCGGCGGGGGAGCGCAAGCCCGCCTGCCGTCGACGGGCGTGCGCCATTCGTCGCGCCGCTCTCGACACTTGTCCGGCGAATGTTAGGAAACGCTCGTGAAACCGCTGGAAGCGCTGGCCACGCTGCTCGGCCTGATCAATATCGGGCTGATCGTCCGCCGGAGCGTGTGGAATTATCCGTTCGGGCTGGCGATGGTCGCGATCTATGCCTGGATTTTCGCGCAGCCGGACGTGCGGCTGTACAGCGATGTCGGTCTTCAAATCTTTTTCTTCATCGTCCAGCTCTATGGTTGGTGGAACTGGTCGAAGTCCGAAGCCGTGAGCGGCGAGGTGGAGGTGCTGCTGCTGCCTGCGACGGGCCGGGTAGCCTGGGCTGCGGTTATTGCGGTAACGACACTCGTCTGGGGCGCGCTAATGCATCGCTTCACCACGGCGGCCCTGCCCTGGTGGGACGCGTTCATAGCGATGACGAGCGTGTCGGCCCAGTTGCTGATGGCGCGGCGTTATCTGGAGAATTGGGTTTTGTGGATCGCAGTCGACGCCGTCGCGATCGGCGTCTATGCGAGCAAGGGACTGATGTTGACCGGCTTTCTTTACACCGTTTTCCTGATCGTCTCGGCATTCGGACTGCTCAGCTGGCGCAGGGCGCTGCCAGCCGAACGCGCGGCGCTGCCGGCATGACGCGCACGATCTGCCTGCACGGGCCGGAGAGCACGGGCAAGTCGACGCTGGGCCCGCGAATCGCGAGCGCACTCGGCGGCCTCTATGTCCCGGAGTTCGGCCGCACCTGGTCCGAAGCCAAGGGCATCGGCTTCACGATGACCGACCTGATCGCGATCGCGAAGGGACATTTGGCGGCGACGCGCGAGGCGCTGAATCGTCGTCCACCCTGGCTGGTGCTCGACACCGATCCGCTGATGACGGCGGTCTGGGCCGACATGCTGTTCGGCAAGCGCGACCCCTGGTTCGATCGCTTCGCCGACACCGCCGATTTCTACCTGATGTTCGACATCGATCTGCCCTGGGTGCCGGACGGCACGCGCATGTTCGGCAGCGACGAATTGCGCGGCAAATTCTTCGATCTCTCGCGTGCGGAGCTGGAGCGGCGCGACCTGTGCTGGGCGCTCGTCGGCGGCCAGGGCGCAGCGCGCTTCGACAATGCGATGAAGGCGATCGGGGAAGCGGCCGAGCGCGGCTGCTTCCCCGATGCCGTCCGCCGCGCGTCTCAGCGCGACGTCGCTTAGCGGGCCTGGGGCGCGGCCGCTGCCGCGTTCTGCGGAAGCCCGCCCAGCTGGCTGACCAGCTTGGTGTAGGCATCGAGATAGGCGAGCACGATCACCTGGCCGATCGCCGTGTCCTGATAGCCCGCGCCGCCGGCCGCTGCGAAGCCACCCCACCAGCCATAACCCGCGCCGCCGCCGAAGCTGACGTCGGTCTTGCGGGCGTAGCCCTGGGTCAGCGCTTCCTCCTCGGTCGTGCGTGCGTTGACGACGGACAGAGTGACGGTCGCTTCGCCCTTCTTGACGTTGATCCCGCCCGCGATGCCGCCGAGCGCGCGTCCGAAGCCGCCGAACAGGCCGCCCACCGCGCCGAGCGCCGCGCCGGCACCGCCGCCGCCCGAATTCTTGTTGGCGGTCACGATATCCGGTTGCAGGAAATAGTCCGCGGCTTTCACCTGGCCCTTGCCGAGGTTCGAGCCGGCCTGGAGCTCGCCCGAATCGGCCATCGCGCGCTCCATGTTGCGGCTGGCCAGGGAGCGCCCGCGATTGACGATCGTGAAGCAGCCCGACTGCTGGATGAAAACCTTCAGGATCGCCTCAGGGCTGCCCAGATTATATTCGCGCCACCATTGATTGTCGGGCTCGACGATCGCGACCGAACCGAGTTTGCGGCTGCAGACCGGGATCTGGCGTTCCGCCCGTTCCTGCGATCGGCGGGCGGACGACGCGCCCTTGGTGGTGCCGTCCTTATAAGTCCTGCCCGACGACGACATGTCCGTCTGGGCGACGGCAGGGGCAGTCGCGAGCACGGTCGCGGCGGCGAAGATCGAAATGAGGTTGCGCACGTCAAAGTCTCCCTAAACCCAGGCGCTTGGTCCGAATCCGGATGCGCCCTAGCGCGGCCGAAGCCACGGGTTTGTGACCCCAGTCACAAGCTTTGCGATGTGCGACCCCTTTTGATCGACAATAATGCAGAAGCGGCTGCGACGCGACGGCTTTTGCACGGGCGCGCAAGGCTGTAGGGCGCGCGCGATGACTCCGCTCGACAAAATCCGCAACTTTTCGATTATCGCGCATATCGACCATGGGAAGTCGACGCTGGCGGACCGGCTGATCCAGCGGACCGGCGGCCTTTCCGACCGCGAGATGTCGGCGCAAGTGCTTGATAACATGGACATCGAGAAGGAGCGCGGGATCACGATCAAGGCGCAGACGGTGCGCCTGGACTGGAACGGCTACACGCTGAACCTGATGGACACGCCGGGCCATGTCGACTTCGCCTATGAAGTCAGCCGCTCCCTCGCCGCCTGCGAAGGCGCCCTCCTCGTCGTCGACGCCGCCCAGGGCGTGGAGGCCCAGACCCTTGCCAACGTCTACCAGTCGATCGAGCACGACCATGAGATCGTGCCCGTCATCAACAAGATCGACCTGCCCGCCGCCGAACCCGAAAAGGTCCGCGCCGAGATCGAGGAGATCATCGGCCTCGACGCCAGCGACGCCGTGCTCGCCAGCGCCAAATCCGGCATCGGCATCGACGAAGTGCTGGACGCGATCGTCGCGAAAATCCCGCCCCCCAAGGGCGACGCCAACGCCCCGCTGAAAGCCATGCTGGTCGACAGCTGGTACGACCCCTATCTGGGCGTCGTCATCCTGGTCCGCGTGATCGACGGCACGCTGAAGAAGGGCCAGCAGATCAAGTTCATGCAGGCCGGCACCCAGCATCTGATCGACCGTGTCGGCTGCTTCCGCCCCAAGATCGAGCAGCTGACCGAGCTCGGCCCCGGCGAGATCGGCTTCATCACCGCCCAGATCAAGGACGTCGCCCAGGCCCGCGTCGGCGACACGCTGACCGACGCCCGCCGCGCCGCCGACGCCCCGCTGCCCGGCTTCAAGGAAGTCCAGCCGGTCGTCTTCTGCGGCCTCTTCCCGACCGACGCCAACGACTTCGAGAAGCTGCGCGAATCGATCTCCAAGCTCCGCCTCAACGACGCGAGCTTCAGCTTCGAGATGGAGACCAGCGCCGCATTGGGCTTCGGCTTCCGCTGCGGCTTCCTGGGGCTGCTCCACCTGGAAATCATCCAGGAGCGGCTGACCCGCGAATATGATCTGGACCTGATCACCACCGCGCCCAGCGTCGTCTATCGCCTGCAGCTGACCCGCAGCGCCGGCGAGGCCGAAGCGCGCACGATCGAGCTCCACAACCCCGCCGACATGCCGGACCCGAACAAGATCGACACGATCGAGGAGCCGTGGATCGAGGCGACCATCTATGTGCCCGACGAATATCTGGGCGCGATCCTGAAGCTGTGCCAGGACCGGCGCGGCATCCAGAAGAACCTGACCTATGTCGGCGGCCGCGCGCAGCTGACCTACGAGCTGCCGCTGAACGAGGTCGTGTTCGACTTTTACGACCGGCTGAAATCGATCAGCCGCGGCTATGCGAGCTTCGACTATCACCAGATCGGCTATCGCGAGGGCGACCTGGTCAAGATGTCGATCCTGGTGAACAACGAGCCGGTCGACGCGCTCTCCATGATCGTCCACCGCGGCACCGCCGAAACCCGCGGCCGCGGCATGTGCGAGCGCTTAAAGGACCTGATCCCCCGCCATCTGTTCAAGATCCCGATCCAGGCCGCGATCGGCGGCAAGGTGATCGCCCGCGAGACGATCGCCGCGCTGAGGAAGGACGTGACCGCCAAATGCTATGGCGGCGACATCACCCGCAAACGCAAGCTGCTGGAGAAGCAGAAAGAGGGCAAGAAGCGGATGCGGGAATATGGTTCGGTGCAGATCCCGCAGGAGGCGTTCATCGCGGCGCTTCGGATGGGGGATGACGACTGAGACTTCTCGTCATGCCGGACCCGATCCGGCATCCACCTTGCCTTCCTCTCACTCCAGCAAAGTGAAGGTGGACCCCGGATCAAGTCCGGGGTGACGGAGCAGAGCGGACATTTGCAACTCTTATCCGTTATCGGATATTCTTATGCGCATGAACGCATACTCGCCCATCGTGTCCGAGTTCGGTTCGGCCGAAGAGGAAGCGGCTTACCTAGCGTGGCTGAAGGAAAAGGTCGCGGCTTCGCTCGCGGACCCGCGCCCGCCGGTCCCCCATGACGAAGTGATGGCCGAGATGCGCGCGATCATCAAAGAAGCCGGGCGTAAAGCTTCCTAGTGTTGAGGCTGATCTGGCGTGAGACCGCGCGCGAAGAGGCCAGAGCTGTTTTCCGGTATATCGCCGAGCATGATGTCGGGGCCGCCAATCGCCTGATCGCCGCCGTCGAAGCCTGCGCCGAACGATTGCCGGAACACCCCCATATGTACCGTCCCGGCCGCGTCGCTGGCACGCGCGAGGCGGTCGTGCATCCGAACTATATCCTGATCTACCGGGTCACGGCCGAAAGCGTCGAGATCGTGAACGTCGTGCATGCGCGGCAGCGCTATCCTTGAAGGCACGCCTAATTAGCTGAATGGCCGCGTGAGAAGCGGAACAAGGCAGAAGCAATGTAGGAAAGAGTGGCTCTTTACCTGAAGGCAATTCTGCCGCTTTATAACCAAAGGGGGATGGCTGCGGCTGCATAGATGACCACGGTAGAAATCAGCATTGCGGGGCGCGGTGAGGCCGATGCCCCTCTCCTAGGAGACCTGATCGATCAGATTCAGGACTTCTTTGCAATGCTCTACGGGGTCGCTGAGACACTGACCGGCGAGGTAGTCCAGCAGTTTGACTGGCGAGTAGTTGCCCTTAGCAAAAACAGCCCAGCGCGTATAATCGTCGAGGCAGTGCCGTTGCCTGGACACGCAGATGGCGCAGAAATCGCCGCGCGCGCGCGGGACCTAACCACTGGCGGCCTTCGGCAGCTTGCCGCTGGGCAAGGTCGCCCAATCTACTTTAACGATAACGTGATCGATGCGGCCGACAGGTTTTTATCGCGGAACACCAAGGGGTTGTCCGAGACGATAGTTGGGTCGGCGGAAGATCCAGACAGTAGGGTCACCATCTCAACTCCGGTTGCGATTGCCACCCTGCAACACTTGGCAGTCTTGCGGGAAGC
>NZ_DASTXI010000030.1:0-2096 GCF_035758555.1 Sphingomonas sp.
GGCGCCGGAGCCGGGGTCGCGCCGAGCTGCTCGGCGATGGATTCACGATTGTCGGACATCAGGCGCCAACCTTGTTCTTGCGGTTCATCGACGCGACGTCGAGGACTTCGGGGTTCTGGCCGCCGTGCGGATGCTCGGCGCCGGTGTAGAGGTGAAGCGCGCGCATCTGGTCGCGGCCGAGCGGGCCGCGCGGGATCATGCGCTCGACCGCCTTCTCGAGCACGCGCTCGGGGAAGCGCCCGTCGAGCACCTTGCCCGCCGTGACCTCCTTGAGGCCGCCGGGGAAGCCGGTGTGCTTGTAATAGGTCTTCTGCTCGAGCTTGCGCCCGGTGAAGCGGACCTTGTCGGCATTGATGACCACGACATGGTCGCCGCAGTCGACGTGCGGAGTGTAGCTCGGCTTGTGCTTGCCGCGCAGGATGTTGGCGATGATCGTCGCGACGCGCCCGACGACCAGGCCGTCCGCATCGATCAGATGCCATTTCTTCTCGACCTCGGCCGGCTTGGCCGACTTGGTCGTCTTCATCAGCGCCTTCATGGCTTAAGAAAACCTCTTCGAAAGAGAAAAGCGGCGCCCGAGCCCATCGCCCGGCACCGCCGTGCCTGCGCTATTTGCTTCCGGGTGGCAGAAAGTCAAGCAAATCCGGGGCTTTCCGGACGGGTAAAATAATACCCTGAATGGCTTCGATGCGGCCGCGCAACGAGTGGAACGGCGCGGCTACCCCGCCGTTGGACCCGAAAGCAAAAACGGGAGGAACATATGTATATCGGTCTCGGTGGCTTGTTGATCCTGATCCTGATCCTTTGGCTTCTCGGGGTCATTTAACAGGCAGGAATCGAAAGCCTTTGCGACGGCGGGGCCGCAGTGCGGCTCCGCCGTTGCGCGCATCTGCGGGACATGACCGACATCAATCCGGCGCGCAGCAATCTGGCGTTCAGGATCGCGGCATAGCTTTCGCTGACCTGATTCCATTCGCAAATAGCTGGAGGACGTTCGTGAAAAAGCTTCCTGCAATCGCCATCGGTATCGCCGCCGCCGCGCTCGCAGGGACGGCGATCGCCGCCACCCCCAAGTCCCACAAGATGGATGTTCCGCTGCCCGACGGATCGGTCGCGCACATCGAATATGTCGGCGACGTCGCGCCCAAGGTGACGATCGCGCCGCGGACCGTGGCGGACGCGGCCGACGCCTGGAGAATGGCCTTCCCGTCCTTCGCCGGGTTCGACCGGATGATCGAGCAAATGCAGCGCCAGTCGCAGGAGATGATCCGCCGGGCGCAGGAGATGGCGCGCCAACCGGCCGGCGCCGGCGGCGCTGCCCCCTACATCGCATCCTACGGCAACCTTCCGGCCGGAGGGACCAGCACCACGATCGTCTCGGTCAGCAACGGTGGAGGGACCTGCACGCGAACGACCGAGGTCGTCTCGCAAGGCGCGGGCAAGCCGGCGAAGGTGACGTCGAACGTCAGCGGCCAGTGCGCCGCACCGGCCGCGCCGTCGGGCGGAGCGGTCAATCCTGTCTGAGGCTCCGGGCGGCGCGGGCCGCCCGCGGGGTGGGAAAATTCTGAACGGTCGCGCGTTCCCTCGGGTGGGCGTGCGCCCGATTGATTGCGGTCCAGCTGCAATTGCTTCGCCCAAGGTCCGTACCCACCCGGAGAGCATTGCCCGTGCCGAGACGCGTCAAGGATTTCATCGACATCAGCGAATATACCTCGCTCGATGACCTGATCCGCTATCTCGAGACGATCCGCGACAATCTTCCGCCCGAGCACCAGGCCGAGCTGAAGATCCGCGGCGACGAGGTGTTCGGGCGCCGGCTGACGATCAGCTATTTCCGCGAGCAGACCCCCGAGGAAGTCGAGATCGAGTCCAAATATGGCGGCGCGGACGACGAAGGCGCGAACATCGAGCAGCTGCGGCGAAAACTGGACGAGGTGCCGTTCAAGCTCGGCAAGGCGAACAACCGCTAGCCAAGAGTAAGTTTCGCGGCACAGCTGCGCCCCAGCAGCGTTGGCGCTGGAGTGGCGAGCACGACCAGCAGCGACGAGCAAACCTCCGGCTTCGCCGCCAATTGGCGCTCGTGGCTGCTCGCGCTG
>NZ_DASTXI010000080.1:0-2777 GCF_035758555.1 Sphingomonas sp.
TGGAGCGCCGCCGGCCGCGACCGCGTCGAGTTCCTGATCTCGACCAATCCCGGCGCGCCCTTCGGCCCGCTGGCCAAGATCGCGAGCGGCGGCGAGCTGTCGCGTTTCATCCTGGCATTGAAGGTCGCGCTGGCCGAGGAAGGCGGCGCCGCAACGATGATTTTCGACGAGATAGACCGCGGCGTCGGCGGCGCCGTCGCCAGCGCCATCGGCGAACGCCTCGCCCGCCTGGCCGAACGCGCGCAGCTACTGGTCGTAACGCACTCGCCGCAAGTCGCCGCCCGCGGTACCAACCAATGGCTGATCGCCAAAAGCCACGACGGCCTCGTCACCCGCACCGGCGTGCGGGCGTTGGATGAGACGGAGCGGCGCGAGGAAATCGCGCGTATGCTGTCCGGAGCCACGGTGACGGACGAAGCGCGGGCGCAAGCGGTGCGCTTGCTGGAAGCAGCCTGATCCGAATGACAGAAGAGCAAGCTACCGAGCGCCTCGCGTTCCTCGCCGCCGAGATTGCGCGGCATAATAGGCTCTATCATTCCGACGACGCGCCCGAGATTTCAGACGCCGACTATGACGCGCTGGTGCGGGAGAATGCGGCGCTGGAGGCGGAGTTTCCAACGCTGGTGCGCGCTGACAGTCCGTCGAAGCTGGTCGGGGCGGCGCCGGCGGCGCATCTGGCGAAGGTTGCGCATGCGAAGGGGATGCTCAGCCTCGACAATGCTTTTTCCGACGAGGATGTGCGCGAGTTCGTCGGGCGGGTGCGGCGGTTCCTGAACCTGGCCGACGGCGAGCCGGTCGCGCTGACGGCAGAACCCAAGATCGACGGACTGTCCTGTTCGCTGCGCTACGAGCGCGGGCGATTGGTGCTGGCGGCGACGCGGGGCGACGGAACGGTCGGGGAGGATGTGACCCAAAACGTCCTGACCATCCATGACATACCCGCCGAACTCCGCTCGTCCCGAGCGAAGTCGAGGGGCGTTGGTGATGAGTCCGAGACGCGCCCCTCGACTACGCTCGGGACGAGCGAGCTACCTTTCCCCTCTTCAGTGCCAGTGCCCGACATCTTCGAAATCCGGGGCGAAGTGTATATGTCGAAGGCCGACTTCGCCGCGTTGAACGAGCGGGTCGCGGGGGAGCGGGTGTTCGCTAATCCGCGCAATGCCGCCGCCGGGTCGCTGCGGCAGAAGGACCCGTCGGTCACTGCCTCGCGACCGCTCTGTTTTCTGGCGCATGGCTGGGGCGAGGCATCGGCGCTGCCCGCCGACACGCAACATGGCGTGATCCGCGCGATCGAGGCTTGGGGTCTGCCGGTGACCGACCTGCTGGTGCGGGTCGAAAACGTCGACGAGGCGCTGGCGCATTATCGCAAGATCGAGGCGATGCGCGCGGACCTGCCGTTCGATATCGACGGGGTCGTCTACAAGGTCGACCGGCTCGACTGGCAGGCGCGGCTGGGGCAGGTCGCCAAGGCGCCGCGCTGGGCGATCGCGCACAAATTCCCCGCCGAGCGGGCGCAGACGACGCTGATCAGCATCGACATCCAGGTTGGCCGGACCGGCAAGCTGACGCCGGTCGCGCGGCTGGAGCCGGTCACGGTCGGCGGCGTCGTCGTCACTAACGCGACGCTGCACAATGCCGACGAGATCGCGCGACTGGGCGTACGGCCGGGCGACCGCGTCACGCTGCAGCGCGCCGGCGACGTGATCCCGCAGATCCTGGAGAACCTGACGCCGGACGAGCCGCGTCCCGACTATGTCTTCCCAACGGAATGTCCCGAATGCCGCTCCGAGGCAGTGCGCGAGGAAGGCGAGGTCGACATCCGCTGCACCGGCGGGCTGATCTGTCCGGCACAGCGCGTCGAGCGGCTGCGCCACTTCGTCAGCCGCGGCGCGATGGATATCGAAGGGCTGGGCGGCAAGCAGATCGAGGATTTTTTCCACGACGGGCTGATCCACAGCCCGGCCGATATCTTCCGGCTGACCGAGGAACAACTGGTCGCGCGCAAGAAGGACGGACGCGTCTGGGCCGGCAACCTGCTCCGCGCGATCGAGGACAAGGCCGCGCCCGACCCGGTACGCTTTCTGTTCGGCATCGGCATCCGCCATGTCGGCACCGTCACCGCGCGCGACCTGATGCGGCATTTCGGCACCGTCGAGGAGCTGGCGCGGGTCTCGACGGCAGCGGCCACGGACGCGGCCGAGTACGAGCGGCTCACCCATGTTGAAGGCGTCGGACCCGTGGTCGCCCAGTCTCTCGCCGATTTCTTCGCCGAGGAGCATAACCGCGAAGTGTGGGACGACCTGCTGAGCGTGGTCGCGCCCAGGCCGTTCGAATCGAACGAGCGCGCGTCCGAAGTCACCGGCAAGACGGTCGTGTTCACCGGAACGCTGGAAACCATGTCGCGCGACGAGGCCAAGGCGCAGGCGCTGTCATTGGGCGCCAAGGTCGCCGGCTCGGTCTCGGCCAAGACCGATCTGGTGGTGGCCGGGCCCGGCGCCGGATCGAAGCTGAAGAAGGCCGAGGAGCTTGGCATCCGCGTCGTCGACGAGGCGGGGTGGGCAGCGATCGTGGCTTCTGCTAAATAGACGCTTCGCAAGGGAAGCTGCCGTTCGGCTGCCTCGCGACAGTTCGCTGCGTCAGCCGAAAACAGGAGGGGGTCCTGTCATGGTTCGTACGGTGCTGGTTCTTTCGATCGCGCTGCTGGCTTCGGCGCCGGTCTCCGCTGCCGTGCTGATGGACTCCGCGCCGACTGCGCCGGCGAACCGGCCTGCGCTGCC
>NZ_DASTXI010000135.1:0-11071 GCF_035758555.1 Sphingomonas sp.
TCTGTGCCCGGATCTTCGGCCCCATCAAGGACTACGAGTGCTTGTGCGGAAAGTACAAGCGCATGAAGTACAAGGGCATCGTCTGCGAGAAGTGCGGCGTCGAGGTCATCCAGTCGAAGGTTCGGCGCGAGCGGATGGGCCATATCGAGCTGGCCGCGCCGGTCGCGCATATCTGGTTCCTGAAGTCGCTGCCGTCGCGCATCGGCCTGCTGCTCGACATGCAGCTGAAGCAGCTGGAGCGCATCCTCTATTTCGAAGCCTATGTGGTGATCGAGCCGGGCCTGACCCCGCTTGAGCGCTACCAGCTGCTGACCGAGGACGAATTGCTCTCGGCGCAGGACGAGTATGGCGAGGACGCCTTCTCCGCCGGCATCGGCGCCGAGGCGGTCCGCATCATGCTCGAAAATCTCGATCTGGAGGGCGAGCGCGTCCAGCTGCTCGAAGAGCTGGCGACCACCAAATCGGAGCTGAAGCCCAAGAAGATCATCAAGCGGCTGAAGGTCGTCGAGAGCTTCATCGAATCCGGCAACCGCCCGGAATGGATGATCCTGAACGTCGTGCCGGTGATCCCGCCGGAGCTGCGCCCGCTGGTGCCGCTGGACGGCGGCCGCTTCGCGACGTCGGACCTGAACGACCTTTATCGCCGCGTCATCAACCGCAACAACCGCCTCAAGCGGCTGATGGAGCTGCGCGCGCCGGACATCATCGTCCGGAACGAAAAGCGCATGCTGCAGGAAGCGGTCGATGCGCTGTTCGACAATGGCCGCCGCGGCCGCACCATCACCGGCGCCAACAAGCGTCCGCTGAAGTCGCTCTCCGACATGCTCAAGGGCAAGCAGGGCCGCTTCCGCCAGAACCTGCTCGGCAAGCGCGTCGACTATTCGGGCCGCTCGGTTATCGTCACCGGTCCGGAGCTGAAGCTGCACCAGTGCGGCCTGCCGAAGAAGATGGCCTTGGAGCTGTTCAAGCCGTTCATCTACGCCCGCCTCGACGCCAAGGGCCTCAGCATGACGCTGAAGCAGGCCAAGAAGTGGGTCGAAAAGGAACGCAAGGAAGTCTGGGACATCCTTGACGAGGTGATCCGCGAGCACCCGGTGCTGCTGAACCGCGCGCCGACGCTCCACCGCCTCGGCATCCAGGCGTTCGAGCCGGTGCTGATCGAGGGTAAGGCGATCCAGCTTCATCCGCTGGTCTGCGCCGCGTTCAACGCCGACTTCGACGGCGACCAGATGGCCGTGCACGTCCCGCTGAGCCTCGAGGCGCAGCTGGAAGCGCGCGTTCTGATGATGTCGACCAACAACATCCTGTCGCCCGCCAACGGCAAGCCGATCATCGTGCCGTCGCAGGACATGGTGCTGGGTCTCTATTACCTGTCGATGGAGCGCGACGGCGAGCCGGGCGAGGGCATGCTCCTCTCCGATATGGCCGAGGTGCACCAGGCGCTCGACAGCGGTGCGGTGACGCTCCACTCCAAGATCGTCAGCCGCGTGCCGCAGACCGACGAGAACGGCGTCGCCTATATGAAGCGGTACGAGACGACGCCGGGCCGCATGCTGCTGGGCGAAACCTTGCCCAAGTCGCACAAGGTGCCGTTCGAGACCGTCAACCGCCTGCTGACCAAGAAGGAGATCGGCGACGTCATCGACGTGGTCTATCGCCACACCGGCCAGAAGGAGACGGTGCTGTTCGCCGACGCGATCATGGCGCTGGGCTTCCGTCACGCGTTCAAGGCCGGCATCTCGTTCGGCAAGGACGACATGATCATCCCGGCCACGAAGGACCGCATGGTCGATGAGACCCGCGACCTCGTCAAGGATTACGAGCAGCAGTATCAGGACGGCCTGATCACGCAGCAGGAAAAGTACAACAAGGTGATCGACGCCTGGAGCCGCTGCGGCGACCAGGTCGCGAATGCGATGATGGAGGAGATCAAGGCGACGCCGCGGCTCGACAACGGCCGTCTCGCCCCGATCAACTCGATCTACATGATGGCCCATTCCGGCGCCCGCGGTTCGCAGGCCCAGATGAAGCAGCTCGCCGGCATGCGCGGCCTGATGGCCAAGCCGTCGGGCGAGATCATCGAGACGCCGATCATCTCGAACTTCAAGGAAGGCCTGACCGTCCTCGAATACTTCAACTCGACCCACGGCGCCCGCAAGGGCCTGGCCGACACCGCGCTGAAGACCGCGAACTCGGGTTACCTGACCCGCCGTCTCGTCGACGTGTCGCAGGACTGCGTCGTCGTCGAAGAGGATTGCGGCACCGAACGGGCGCTGGAGATGAAGGCGATCGTCCAGGGCGGCGCCACCATCGCGTCGCTCGGCGAGCGCGTGCTCGGCCGCACCACCGCGGAGGACATCGTCGATTCCAAGACCAACGAAGTGCTGGTCGCGGAAGGGACGTTGCTCGACGAAGCGATGATCGCGCGGATCGAGGAGATCGGCATCCAGTCGGTGCGCATCCGTTCGCCGCTGATCTGCGAATCGAAGGGCGGCGTCTGCGGCGCCTGCTATGGACGCGACCTCGCTCGCGGCACGCCGGTCAACATCGGCGAAGCGGTCGGCGTGATCGCGGCGCAGTCGATCGGCGAGCCGGGCACCCAGCTGACGATGCGGACCTTCCACATCGGCGGCGCGGCGCAGCTGAACGAGCAGTCGAACCTCGAAGCGGTCAGCGATGGCCGGATCGAATATCGCGACCTGCCGACGATCGTGGACAGCCGCGGCCGCACCATCGCGCTCGCCCGCAACGGCGAGCTCGCGATCCTCGACATGGACGGCCGCGAGCGGGCCACGCACCGTATCCCGTACGGCGCCAACCTGCTGCTGGCCGACGGCCATATCGTCCAGAAGGGCGAGCGGATCGCCGAATGGGATCCGTTCACCATGCCGATCATCACCGAAAAGGCCGGCGTGGTGAAGTTCCAGGACCTGATCGAGGGCAAGACGCTCGTCGAGCAGACCGACGAAGCGACCGGCATCGCCCAGCGCGTGGTGACCGAATATCGCGCGACGTCCAAGTCGAAGGAGGATCTGCGTCCGCGGATCACGCTTCTCGACGAGACGTCGGGCGAGGCGGGCCGCTATATGCTGGCGCCGGGCGCGACGCTGTCGGTCGAGGACGGCCAGCAGGTTCAGGCCGGCGACGTGCTGGCCCGCGCCAGCCGCGAAGCCGCCAAGACCCGCGACATCACCGGCGGTCTGCCGCGCGTCGCCGAGCTGTTCGAGGCGCGCAAGCCCAAGGAGAACGCGATCATCGCGAAGGTCTCGGGCCGTGTCGTGTTCGGCAAGGACTATAAGGCGAAGCGCAAGATCGGCATCCAGCCGGAAGATGGCGGCGAGGTCGTCGAATATCTGGTGCCGAAGTCGAAGGTGATCGACGTTCAGGAAGGCGACTACGTCAAGCGTGGCGACAACCTGATCGGCGGCTCGCCCGATCCGCACGACATTCTGGAAGTGCTCGGCATCGAGCCGCTTGCCGAATATCTCGTGTCGGAGATCCAGGAGGTCTATCGACTGCAGGGCGTGAAGATCAACGACAAGCACATCGAGACGATCGTTCGTCAGATGCTGCAGAAGGTCGAGATCACCGAGGACGGCGACACCACCTTGCTGAAGGGCGAACAGCTCGACCGCGAGGAGATGGACGAGGTCAACGCGAAGCTGCAGCCGGGCCAGCGCCCGGCCGAGGGCAAGCCGGTGCTGCTGGGCATCACCAAGGCGAGCCTGCAGACCCGCAGCTTCATCTCGGCCGCGTCGTTCCAGGAGACCACCCGCGTCCTCACGGAGGCGGCGGTCCAGGGCAAGACCGACACGCTCCAGGGGCTGAAGGAGAATGTCATCGTCGGTCGTCTGATCCCGGCAGGCACCGGTGCGGGCATGAACCGCCTCCGTGTGGCGGCGTCCAGCCGTGACGCGGCGCTTCGTGCGGCGCATCGCGACTGGCAGGCTTCGCTGGTCGCGCCCGACAGCGCCGCCGAGGAGCACGCTGCCGAGCTGCGCCGTCCGGTCGAGGACGACAGCGGCGACGATCCGCTGAGTGTTGCCGTGGTCAGCGGCGACGGCAGCGACGAAGCCGCCGGCGATTACCTGGAGCAGTAAGCTCGGGCTTCAGAGCGAAAGACGGGCTCCGGCGGCAACGCCGGGGCCCTTTCTTTTTCGGAACTTGGGCAAAAGCCGGCGCGTCTTTCGGGCAGCACATCCGATGAAAGGCGCAGCCATGTCCAGGACCACTACCGACCATGACGAAATCCGCCGCTGGGCCGAAAGCAAGGGCGGCAAGCCCGCCGCGGTTGAAAGCACCCATCAGGGCGGCGACACCGGCATCGTCCGCCTGATGTTTCCCGACAGCAAACAGTCGGAGCATGGCGCGCTGACGGAGATCGGCTGGGACGAATTCTTCAAGCAGTTCGACGAGGCCGAGCTGGCGCTGATCTATGACGAGGACAGCATGTTCAGCAAACTGGTCGGCCGCGACACGGCCGAGAAGCGCGCGCACGGCGATCACGACGCGGCGCGCTAGGTTTCGTCAGCCCATTCCCGCGGAACAGTCGCAGGCGTGACCCGTTCGGGCAGCACACGCTCGAGGGAGGACCATCATGGCCTATGTCGAAGCCCGCGACGGAACCAAGCTGCACGTCAAGGACATGGGATCGGGCGAACCGGTCGTGCTGATCCACGGCTGGCCGCTGACCGGCGATATGTGGGAATATCAGACGCTGGCGCTGCTGGAGGCGGGCTACCGCGTCATCACCTATGACCGGCGCGGCTTCGGCCTCTCCGGCCACTGCGGTACCAGCTACGACTATAACATCTTCGCCGACGATCTGGCGGCGGTGATCGATGGCTGCGGGGCCGACCGCGTCAGCCTTGTCGGCTTTTCGATGGGCGGCGGCGAAGTCGCGCGCTACCTGTCGCGCCATGGCTCGGCCAAGATCGCACGCGCCGCTTTGGTCAGCTCGGTCGTCGCCTATCTGCTGAAGACCGACGACAATCCGGACGGCGTCGATGCCGGCGTGTTCGATGAGATGAAGGCGCAGATCCGGAAGGACCGGTTCGATTTCCTGCAGACCTTCGGCAAGCAATTCTACGGCGTCGGCTGGGTGTCGAGCCCGGTCAGCCAGGGCCTGCTCGACTGGACCTTCACGCTGGCGATGATGGCAGGCCCGAAGCCGACGATCGACTGCGTCGACGCGTTCGGCCGCACCGACTTCCGCCCCGACCTGCCGTCTTTCGCGGGCGTCCCGACGCTGATCATCCACGGCACCGGCGACAAGACCGTGCCGATCGACCCCAGCGCCCGCGCCGCCGCCCGCGGCATCCCGCACGCGCGGCTGATCGAATATGAAGGCGAGCCCCACGGCCTGTTCGCCACCGCGTCCGAGCGGCTGAACCGCGATCTGCTGGCGTTCCTGTCAGCCGAGCCTGCTGCCCCATCTGCTGCCCGGCAACCGGAGCTGGCCGCCGGCTAGGAAGGGGTCGCCCGTCAGGCGAGCAGGTCGATCAGCGCCAGCACCGGAGGGAGCGTCAGCGCCAGACCCAGTGCCAGGTCGAAGACGCGCGCCGGCAGGATCCGGCGGTCGCGTCTGACCATCAGCAGGTCGGCGAGGCTCATGCACAGGATCGAGGCGCCGCCGGCCGCCGTTGCCGCAAGCGCCGCGATGAAGGCGGGGCGGACGCGTTCCGGGCTGACCGCATGGGCCGGCCAGAGCAGCAGCGCGATCCCGCCCGCGATCAGACCGAGCCGGATCGCCCGCGGCAATGTCCAGATGTCGCTCACCCGCATCGGTGCGCCCTGCCCAGTGGCGCGGGTCGGTGCAAGCACCCGGCCCGTCGCGCGACCGAAAGCATCCGCCGCATTGAGCGGACCCCGTTTCCAATTCTCTCGTTCACGCCCGGCACAATGAAAGGGAGTCGCGCATGCGTATCAAGTCTCTGACCTCCGCCCTGATCGCCGGCAGCATGGTTGCTGCCATGCCGGGCGCAGCAATCGCCCAGACCGCTTCGTCGGCGGCCAAGCTGTCGATCGCGCATGCGCGCGCCGGCGCGGCGGAAGGCGACAGTCAGCTTGCAGGCGGCTCGGGCGGCGTCATCGCGCTCGCGATCCTGGCCGGCATCGCTGCGATCGGCGTGCTCGCGGCGGTGAACAGCGACGACGACGAATCGCCGGCCAGCCCGTAATCAGTCGAACAGGCTCGAGACCGAGCTTTCGTCGGCGATCCGCTTGATCGCCTCGGCGAGCAGCGGCGCGATGGTGAGGGTGCGGATGCGCTTCGCTTGGGCGATGCTGTCCGTCACGGCGATCGAGTCGGTGATGACGAGCTCGGTCAGCGGCGATCCGTCGACGCGGGCGACCGCGCCGCCGGACAGCACGCCGTGGCTGACATAGGCGACGACATCCTCCGCGCCTGCCTCGCGCAGGGCGGCGGCGGCGTTGCACAGCGTGCCGGCCGAATCGACGATATCGTCGACCAGGATGCAGAAGCGTCCGGCGACGTCGCCGATGATGTTCATCACTTCGGATTCGCCGGGGCGCTCGCGGCGCTTGTCGACGATCGCCAGCGGCGCGTTGTTGAGCCGCTTGGCGAGCGCGCGGGCGCGGACGACGCCACCGACGTCCGGCGACACCACCATCAGGTTCTGCGCCGGAAAGCGGGCGAGGATGTCGGCCGACATCACCGGCGCCGCGTAGAGATTGTCGGTCGGGATATCGAAAAAGCCCTGAATCTGGCCGGCGTGCAGGTCGACCGACAACACCCGGTTGGCCCCTGCGACCGTGATCAGGTTGGCGACGAGTTTGGCCGAAATCGGCGTGCGCGGCCCCGGCTTCCGGTCCTGCCGGGCATAGCCGAAATAGGGAACGACCGCGGTGATCCGCTTCGCCGACGCCCGTTTCAGCGCGTCGATGCAGATCAGCAACTCCATCAGATTGTCATTCGCGGGAAAGCCGGTCGGCTGGACCACGAACACATCCTCGCCGCGGACATTCTCGTGGATTTCGACGAACACTTCCTCGTCGGCGAACCGGCGCACGCTCGCTTCGGTCAGCGGCAGCTCCAGATACTCCGCGATCGCCTGGGCGAGCGGCAGGTTGGCGTTTCCGGATAGGAGTTTCATGGGCGTCCCGCTGTCACGATTCTGTCGCGGCTTTAGATCGCCGAGGCCCGGACGGGAACCCTTCCTTGTCGCGAGCATCCGCCCTAGATGCGCCGCATGACCGACCGGCTCCGTATCGCCCTTGTCCAGATCAGCCAGCGCGTCGGCGATATCGCCGGCAATGCCGACACGATGCTGGCGTGGCGAAGCAAGGCCGAAGGGGCCGACCTGGTCGTGTTCCCGGAGCTGCAGCTGATCGGCTATCCGCCCGAGGATCTGATCCTGAAGCCGGCGCTCCACGCCCGCGCCGAGGAGCATCTGCAGCGGCTGGCCGAGGCCACCGCGGACGGCGGTCCGGCGATGATCGTCGGCACCGTCCGGGCAGAGGGCGACCGGCTCTACAACACGCTGAACCTGCTCGATGGCGGCCGCATCGTCGGCTCGACACGCAAGCACGAGTTGCCGAACTACGGCACGTTCGACGAAAAGCGCTGGTTCACGCCCGGGCCGCTGCCGCAGCCGATCGACTGGCGCGGCATCCGGCTGGGCCTGCCGATCTGCGAGGATATCTGGTTCCCGCCCGTCTGCGCGCATCTGAAGGAACAGGGCGCGGAGCTGCTGATCGCGCCGCACGGCAGCCCGTACGAGATCGACAAGGATGATCTGCGCACCGGCCAGATCGCCGCCGATCGCGTCGCCGAAACGAGCCTGCCGCTGGCCTTCCTGAACCGAGTCGGCGGGCAGGACGAGATCGTGTTCGACGGCGCGTCGTTCGTGCTGAACGGCGACGGCACGCTGGCCCACCAGCTGCCCGACTGGGAAGAGGTGCTGGTGATGACCGAGTGGGAGCGTGGCCCCGGCGGCTGGCGCTGTGCGCCGGGCGAAATTCACGCACTCGATCCGCATCCGGCCGACACCTATCACGCGATGCTGGTGGGCTTGCGCGACTATGTGAACGCGAACCGCTTTCCGGGCGTGCTGCTCGGCCTGTCCGGCGGCATCGACAGCGCGCTGTCGGCGGCGGTCGCGGTCGATGCGCTCGGGCCGGACCGTGTGTGGTGCGTGATGCTGCCGTCGCGCTTCACGTCGCAGGAATCGCTCGACGATGCCGCCGAATGCGCGCGAATGCTCGGCGTGCGGCTGGACAGCGTCCCGATCGAGCCGGCCGTCGCTGCCTTCGACGCGATGCTGGCGCCCAGCTTCGCCGGCCGCCCCGCCGATCTGACCGAGGAGAATATCCAGGCCCGGGCTCGCGGCGTCACCCTGATGGCGCTCTCCAACAAATTCGGCCACATGCTGCTGACCACCGGCAACAAGAGCGAGATGTCGGTCGGCTATGCGACGCTCTATGGCGATATGGCCGGCGGCTATTCGGTGCTGAAGGACGCCTATAAGACGACGGTCTTCGAGCTCTGCCGCTGGCGCAACGCCAACCGCCCGGCGCTCGGCCTGGGCGGCGACGGGCCTGTGATGCCGGAGCGGGTGATCGACAAGCCGCCCTCGGCCGAGCTCCGCGCCGACCAGAAGGATTCTGACTCGCTGCCGCCATACGATGTGCTCGACCCGATCCTGCACGGCCTGGTGGAGGAGGAATTGTCGGTCGACGCCGTCGCCGCGCGCGGCTTCGACCGCGACACTGTCGCCCGCATCGAGCGCCTGCTCTACGTCGCCGAATACAAGCGCCGCCAGGCACCGCCCGGCGTCAAGCTCGGGAAGCGCAATTTCGGCCGCGACCGCCGCTACCCGATCACCAACGCGTTCCGGACGGCGTAGGTCGACAGAGCTGAGTTTCTGGCCTATATTCTGGCCAGAAAGGATGCGCCATGCGCCACGTGCCTCTCGCCGCGTTCAAGGACAAGGCATCGGAATATATCGCTGCGGCGGAAAAGGGGGAGGAGATCATCATCACGCGCCACGGCAAGCCCGCCGCAAAACTGACAACCGCGATAGATCGGGAGGAGCGCCAGCGGCGCGCACGCGAGGCGCTCGATCGGCTGGCGCAACTCCGCGCCAAAATGCGGGCGGAGGGCCGTACCGCCACGATCGAGGAGATGATTGCCTGGAAAAATGAGGGACAGCGTTGAGCCTGCTTGTCGTTGATGCCTCGGTTGTCGGGCCACTGGTTTTTGAAGACGAGCGAAGCACTTTGACCCCTGCTATAGAAGCGTTGATCGCGTCGCAGGATTGCTCGACGGCCGCGCATTGGCCGCTTGAGGTCGCCAACCTGATCCTGATGGGCGTTCGGCGGGGACGTGCTCTTGTCGCCGATGCGCAGCAAGCATTTGAGCTGCTGGACGGACTGGGGTTGGCGTTGGACACAGAAACGGGCACTCGTGCCTGGAGCGCCTCTTATCAGCTTGCCTCTAAGCATCGGCTGACGCTCTATGACGCAGCCTACTTGGAATTGGCTAAACGCTCATCGGCCGGTCTGCTCAGTCTCGACAAGAGACTAGTTGAGGCTGCCCTTTCCGAGGGCGTTGCTGTTCCGGTGCTACCGTGATCGTCACCCGTTTCGCGCCGTCGCCGACCGGCCGCGTCCATGTCGGCAATCTGCGGACCGCGCTGCACAATTGGCTGTTCGCGCGTCAGCGGGGCGGGCGGTTCCTTCTCCGGATCGACGATACCGATCGCGAGCGGTCGGAGGAGCGGTTCGTTGACGCCATTCGCGCCGACTTGGGTTGGCTGGGGCTCGACTGGGACGGCGAGGCGCGGCAGTCGGAGCGGTTCGCCCTGTACGAGGAGCGGTTCGCGGCGCTGCGTCATGCCGGCCGCGTCTATCCGTGTTTCGAGACACCGCAGGAGCTAGAGCTAAAGCGCAAGGTGCAGCTCGGCCGCGGGCTGCCGCCGGTCTATGACCGCGCCGCGCTGAAGCTAAGCGAGGCGGATCGCGCGCGGCTGGAGGGAGAGGGGCAGCGCCCGCACTGGCGCTTCAGGCTCGATCACGACGCGCCGATCGAATGGGACGATCTGATCCGCGGCCCTCAGCGTTTCGATCCGAAGCTGATGAGCGACCCCGTGGTCCGCCGCGCGGATGGCTCGTGGCTCTACCATCTGCCTTCGGTGATCGACGATATGGACATGGGTATCACCCACGTTGTGCGCGGCGAGGATCATGTCTCGAACACCGCCGCGCAGGTTCAAATGTTCGACGCGCTGGGCGCTGCGTCGCCCACTTTCGCGCACGAGGCGCTGCTGACGGGCGCGGAAGGCAAGTTGTCGAAGCGGCTCGGCGCGACAGATGTCGATCACTGGCGCGAGACCGGGATCGAGCCGCTGGCGCTCGCGGCCAAGCTCGCGCGCATCGGCACCAGCCTGTCGGTCGAGCCGGTCGCAGCGATGGCGCCGCTGGTCGAGCGGTTCGATTTCGCTACGTTCGGCCGCGCGCCCGCCCGCTTCGACGAGGCGGAGCTGGCCAAGCTCAACGCGCAGACCGTGCACCTGCTCGGCTTCGAGCAGGTCGCAGAACGCCTGCCCGCCGGCATGGACGCGCGCGCCTGGGAAGCAGTGCGGCCGAACCTTGAGCGTGTCTCGGACGCAGCCGACTGGTGGCACGTGATCGAAGGTCCGGTCGCAGCAAGCACGCCGGACGAGGACCGCGACTATCTGCGCGCAGCCGCAGAGGCCGCCGCGCAGATCGACTGGTCCGCCGACCCCTGGCACGCACTGACCGGCGCGCTGAAGGAAGCGACCGGCCGCAAAGGCAAGCCGCTGTTCCTCCCCCTCCGCCGCGCGCTGACCGGCCTGGATCACGGCCCCGACATGGCCGCCCTGCTGCCCCTGATCGGCCGCGAGCGGGCGATCGCACGGCTGGAGGCTGCGGCTCGCTAGATCGTCACCCCGGACTTGATCCGGGGTCCACCTTCTTGCAGCCGTCAGAGGGAAAGGTGGATGCCGGATCAAGTCCGGCATGACAAAGGAAGATGCGTGGCCAAGCTCTATTTCTACTACGCCTCGATGAACGCGGGGAAATCGACGAC
>NZ_DASTXI010000139.1:0-17172 GCF_035758555.1 Sphingomonas sp.
GACGCGGCCGGTATCCTCGGCACGCATCCGGGCGATGCTCAAGGCCGCGAGCGTCAGCAGCGTTGCCGGCACGCTGCCGGTCGCGAGCCGCCGCACGACGCGCCAGTCGACGGTGCCGCGCCAGCCGTGCACGCCGGTGCCGGCCAGCTTGGTCGCGGACGCATAGAGCAGGTCGGTGCCGACCGCGGTGACCGGATGGAAGCCGAAGACGAGCACCAGGATCGGCGTCATCAGCGATCCACCGCCCACCCCGGTCATCCCGACGAGCAGGCCGACCAATACGCCTGCGATGGAATAAAGCGGCTCGATCATGATCGGGCGCGCCGGGCCGTCGAGCTCAGGCGGAGGTCTGCGCGGGCGTGTTGACGCCCATGCTGGCAAGATAGCGTTTCACGTTGCGCGCGGCCTGGCGAATGCGTTGCTCGTTCTCGACCATGGCGATGCGCACGAACCCCTCTCCCTCCTCGCCATAGCCGACGCCGGGCGCGACCGCGACGCCGGCATGGGTGAGCAATTGTTTCGAGAACTCAAGGCTGCCTAAATGGACAAGCGCCGGCGGCAGCGGGGCCCAGGCGAACATCGAGGCGCGGGGCGGGGGAATGTCCCAGCCGGCGCGGCCGAAGCTTTCGACGAGCACGTCGCGCCGGTGCTTGTAGAGCTGACGATTCTTGTCGACGATATCCTGCGGTCCGTTGATGGCGGCGCAAGCGGCGGCCTGGATCGGCGTGAAGGCGCCGTAATCGAGATAGGACTTCACCCGCGTCAGCGCGGCGATCAGCACCGGATTGCCGACCGCGAAGCCCATCCGCCAGCCCGCCATCGAATAGGTCTTGGACATCGACGTGAACTCGACCGCCACGTCCTTGGCACCGGGCACCTGCAGGATCGACGGCGTCGGGCAATCGTCGAAATAGATTTCGGAATAGGCTAGGTCCGACAGGATCCAGAGCCCGTGCTCTTTCGCGAACGCGACGACGCGCTCGTAGAAGGCGAGATCGACGACTTCGGCGGTCGGGTTGGACGGATAGCCCATCACCAGCACCGAAGGCTTCGGCACAGTGAATTTCACCGCGCGCTCCAGACTCTCGAAATAACGCTCATCGGGCGTGGTCGGAACCGATCGGATCGTTGCGCCCGCGATGATGAAGCCGAAGGTGTGGATCGGATAGCTCGGGTTCGGCGCCAGCACCACGTCGCCGGGCGCGGTGATCGCCTGCGCCAGATTCGCGAGACCTTCCTTGGAGCCGAGCGTCACCACCACTTCGCGTTCGGGATCGAGTTCGACCCCGAAGCGGCGGGCGTAATAGCCGGCCTGGGCCTTGCGCAGACCGGGGATGCCCTTGGACGCCGAATAGCCGTGCGCATCCGGCTTGCGCGCGACCTCGCACAGCTTTTCGATCACGTGCGGCGGCGGCGGCAGGTCGGGGTTTCCCATGCCCAGGTCGATGATGTCTTCGCCCGCCGCGCGTGCTGCCGCGCGCATCGCGTTCACTTCGGCGATGACATAGGGCGGCAGGCGCTTGATGCGGTAGAAATCGGTGTCCATGCGCCGAGCCTTACAGCTTCCTTTCCGGACGCTCTACCCGACTCCGTTCGTTTCGAGCGAAGTCGAGAAACGAGTCTGGCTCGGAGCTGCGCTTCTCGACTCCGGTCGAAGCGAACGGGACTAAGAGACTGTCGCCTCTATCCGTATTGCCCGGCCCCGGCGGCGGGCCAGGTCCGCGCTCCAGTCCGGACGCGATGCGATCAAGCGGGCAACCGGAGCCGGCGCCGGGACGCTGTCGGGACCGGGGAGCGGCTCGCGCTCCAGACGTCGCAGCAGCGCGAACGCGCCCGCCCGGACCGGGTCCGACTGAATCAGTTCCATCAGCGATGGCCGCAGCCGGCGGCGGACGATCTGGAGAAAGCCGAAGCCATTGACCGCGGTCCGCTCGAACGGCTGCGGCAGCGCGGCATCCAATGCATCCGCCGCTGCCTGCCTGGCGCGTTTGTCGGGCAGTGTCGGCAGGTCGAGCCCGATCGAGCCGCCGATGTCGAAACGGCGGATCGCTTGCGCTGCCGCAGCCGCGCCGCGCGCGGCCAGCTCGGCCGGCAAGAGCTCGCCGTCGACGTCGATGACGGTCATGGCGGGCGTCAGCGCAATTCGCAGCAGCCCGCCGGCGAAGGGGACCAGGCCCGACTCGGCCTGCTCCAGCAATTCGGACCAGCCTGCTTCTTCGAGAAGATCGGGCCCGTGCGGCGGGATGATTCGGACCGGAATGCCGCTCTCGTCCAGCGATTCCCTCAGCGCCGGTGCCGGCCGGATCGGCTCGTCGGACGGTCGCGCGAGCGGCAGCTTCGGGTTGCCGCGCTCCGGAATCGCCTCACGGACGATTTCGACAGTGAGCGGTGCGCCTTCGGTCAGGCCGGACGGGACGGGTGCAAGCAGGGCGATCGCTCCGCCTTGCAGCTCCACTTCGCCGCGGCCAGCCCGGCCGGCCTTGCGTTTCAAGCGGGCGGCAACGACGTCGCCGGCGCGAATCCGGTTGTCGTCGCGATCGATCCGCGCCTCGATTATGGCACCATCCTCAACCAGCGCGGCACGCTCCTCGCCGATGCCGTCCTCGTACAGCCACTCAGCCAAGCGGGTAACCGGCCGAGAGAAGCAAGGCGCGCGTCTCGAACAACGGCAGGCCGACCACGCCGGAATGGCTGCCCGACAGGAAACGCACGAGCGCCTCGGCGCGGCCCTGGATCGCATAGCCGCCCGCCTTGCCCCGCCATTCGCCGCTGGCAAGATAGGCGTCGATCTCCTCGGCCGTCAGCCGCTTGAACGTGACGATGCTGGTCGACAGCCGGTGTCGTGCCTGGCCGTCGGCATCGATCAGCGTCACCGCACTATGCACGCGGTGGCGTCGGCCGGACAGGAGTTCCAGGCAATAGCGCGCGGTCGCGTCCTCCTCGGCCTTGGGCAGGATGCGGCGGCCGGCTGCGACGACCGTGTCGGCGGCAAGCACAAGTGCGCCCGGCTTCGCGACCGCGACCGCGGCCGCTTTCGCCGCGGCCAGCCGTTCGGCATGAGGCGCGGGAAGCTCGCCCTTCAAGGGAGTCTCGTCGATTTCGGCCGGCACGATCGCGTCGGGCACGACGCCGATGCGCGCCAGCAGGTCCAGCCGGCGCGGGCTCGCGGATGCCAGGATCAGCGGCACGCGTGCGCCGCCGGCGGTCAGGACGGCCCGGGGCCGCCGCGGCCGGGCATGAAGCGATAGGTGATGCGGCCCTTGGTCAGGTCGTAGGGCGTCAGTTCGACGAGCACTTCGTCGCCGACCAGCACGCGGATGCGATTCTTGCGCATCTTGCCGGCGGTGTGGCCGAGAATCTCGTGATCATTCTCCAGCCGGACGCGAAACATTGCGTTGGGGAGCAGTTCGACGACCTGTCCCCGCATTTCCAGAAGTTCTTCCTTGGCCAAGCAGCTGCCTTTGGTTCGGAGTGAAAAAATCGCGCCGCCATAACGAACGGCGGGCAAAAAGGGAAGCGAGCGCACGATGAAGATAACGCCGCCGAAACCATTGCCTGCTACGCAGGCTCCCCAAAGGAGCGCAACGATGATCAAGCCGATCGCCGTGCACGACACCAGGCGCGCATCGCGTCGCCAGAATTTCATGATCCGCGCGACCATCGAGGCGGATTCGGGCGAGAGCCATTCGGGCCGCGTCCGAGACCTGTCGGCGGAAGGCGTAAAGGTCGAGCTTGACGCTGTTCCCGAACAGCCGATGAAGCGCGGAGAGACTGTGTTCGTCGAGTTGCGCGGCGTTGGACGGGCCAAGGCAACGGTCGTGTGGCGGCGAAGCAATTGGTACGGCGTGCGCTTTGCGCGGCCGATCAATCCCGAACGGGCGATCAAGCCGGTCGGCACGGGCAAGAAGACGCCCGACTATGTGAAGCCGGTCCTGCTGCCCAATCGTTCGCTCAAATATGTCGAAGGGCTCTGATCCCGCATAACGAAAAGGCCCGCCCGGATCGCTCCGGACGGGCCGTTTCTTGGTCGTGATCGACGATCAGATGTGGCCGGCCAGGGCCGCGAGCAGCAGAAGTGCCACGATGTTCGTGATCTTGATCATCGGATTGACGGCCGGGCCGGCGGTGTCCTTGTAGGGATCGCCGACCGTGTCGCCGGTCACCGCGGCCTTGTGTGCCTCGGAGCCCTTGCCGCCGTAATTGCCGTCTTCGATATATTTCTTCGCATTGTCCCAGGCGCCGCCACCGGAGGTCATCGAGATCGCGACGAACAGGCCGGAGACGATCACGCCGAGCAGCAGCGCGCCCAGGGCCGCAAAGCCCTGCTCACGCCCTGCGACGCCTGTGATGAAGAAGAACACGACGATCGGCGTCAGCACCGGCAACAGGCTGGGGATGATCATCTCCTTGATCGCGGCGCGCGTGACCAGGTCGACCGTCCGGGCGTAATTGGGACGGCTGGTGCCTTCCATGATGCCCTTGTTGTCGCGGAACTGACCGCGCACTTCCTCGACCACTGCGCCGGCCGCCCTGCCGACCGCGGTCATGCCCATCGCGCCGAACAGGTAGGGGAGCAGCGCTCCCAGCAGCAGGCCGACGATCACGTACGGGTTGGAGAGCGAGAAATCGACCGTCAGGTCCGGGAAGAACTCTTTCAGGTCGGTCGTATAGGCGCCGAACAGCACCAGCGCGGCAAGGCCGGCCGAGCCGATGGCATAGCCCTTTGTCACTGCCTTGGTGGTGTTGCCGACTGCGTCGAGCGCATCGGTGCGGTCGCGGACCTCGCCTTCCAGGCCTGCCATTTCGGCGATGCCGCCGGCATTGTCGGTCACCGGGCCATAGGCGTCGAGCGCCACCACCATGCCGGCCAGCGCCAGCATCGACGTTGCCGCAAAGGCGATGCCGATGACGTTGCCGGTCAGCTGATAGGCGATGATGATGCCGACGACGATCACCAGCGTCGGCAGCGCGGTCGCCTCGAGCGAAACGGCGAGGCCCTGGATGACGTTGGTGCCGTGGCCGGTCTCGGACGCCCGCGCGATCGACTTGACCGGGCGGTAGTTGGTGCCGGTGTAATATTCGGTGATCCAGACGATCGCGGCAGTGACTGCCAGGCCGATCATCATGCACCAGAACAGGTCCATGCCGGTGAAGCTCTTGCCGACCTCGGTAGTGGCGAAGGGATCCGGCCCTTCGGTGAACTGGCCGGCGGCGCCGATCGGCGCGTTCATGTCGCCGCCGAGCGTGTAGCTGGTCGCGAAATAGAGCAGCGGGATCGACAGGATCGCGGTCGTCCAAAAGCCCTTGTACAGCGCGCCCATGATCGACTGCTTGGCGCCCAGGCGGACCATATAGGTGCCGATGATCGAGGCGATGATGCAGACGCCGCCGATGATGAGCGGCAGCGACATCAGGCGCATCAGCTCTGCCGAGCTCGCCTGGACGAGAAGCGCGATCGAGACCATCGTCACGCCCAAGGTCACGACATAGGTTTCGAACAGGTCGGCGGCCATGCCCGCGCAGTCGCCGACATTGTCGCCGACGTTGTCGGCGATCACGGCCGGGTTGCGGGGATCGTCTTCCGGGATGCCGGCTTCGACCTTGCCGACCAGGTCGGCGCCGACGTCGGCGGCCTTGGTGAAGATGCCGCCGCCGAGACGCGCGAAGATCGAGATCAGCGACGCGCCGAACGAGAGTGCAACCAGCGCATTGACGACGATCCGGTCGTCAGGGGCATGGCCGCCCATGTCGGTCAGTGCGTAGAAGAAGACCGAGATCGCGAGCAGGCCGAGGCCCGCCACCAGCATGCCGGTGATCGCGCCGGAGCGGAAGGCGACGGTCAGTCCGCCCTGCAACGAGCCGCGCGCGGCCTCCGCCGTGCGGACGTTGGCGCGAACCGAGATGTTCATGCCGATATAGCCGGCCGCGCCCGACAGTATCGCGCCGACGACGAAGCCGATCGCCGAGGTCAGGCCGAGGAACACGCCGACGAGCACGGCAACCACGACGCCCACGATCGCGATCGTCGTGTACTGCCGGCCCAGATAGGCCTGCGCGCCTTCCTGAATGGCGCCGGCGATCTCCTGCATGCGCTGATTGCCGGCCGATTGCTTGAGCACCTGCGCGCTGGTGAAGAAGCCATAGACCACGGCCAGAAGGCCGCAGGCGATGGCGATCAGAACAACGTTCATCGAAACCCTTTCCCCATCTGTTGGCGGCTCTTGTCACCCCGGCCGCTCCCTTTGGGCCGGCGGTATAGAGGGCGCGTTCGGGCAAGAGCAAGTGAAACAGGTTAGGTGTGCATCCAGCCGAGCGACGCAGGCAGCGGCACAGGCGAACCGGCCTGCACGAGGCTCAGTCCCTGCCCCTGCGCGAAACGGCCGATCCGCGTGGCGGGCATCGGCAGTGATACGTCCGCCGGGGCGGCGAAGAGCAACTCGTAATCGTCGCCGGCGGTGACTGCCTCGAGCGGATCGCCGGACACCGGAACGTCCGCGAGGTCGATCGTGACGGCGAGACCGCTGGCGTCGGCCATGCGCCTCGCGTCGATCAGCAGCCCATCCGAAACATCCATCATCGCGTGGACGATCGGCGCAAGCGCCCGGCCTTCGACGAGACGCGGCTGCGGGCGGCGATAGGCCTCGACCTCCGGCCCCGTTTCACCCGCGCTGAGCAGCCTAAGGCCGATCCCGGCGCGGCCGATCGTGCCGGTGACGTAGAGCGCATCGCCGGCCCGTGCGCCGCCGCGCGAAGGGGCATGGCCCGCCCGGCCGATCGCGGTCAGGCCGAAGCTGCGCGGGCCGTTCGCCCGCACCGTATCTCCGCCGAGCAGCGGCATTGGGTAGGTTTGGAGGACCTGCTTGAGCCCGGCGACGAATCCTGCGTTCCACTCCGCCGGACCCAGCGCGTAGCCGAGCAGGCACCCGACCGGCTCGGCGCCCTTGGCGGCAAGGTCGGACAGGTTCACGGCGACCAGCTTCCATGCGACGTCCTCGGGCGGATCGTCGGGCAGGAAATGCACCCCCTCGACGATCATGTCGTGGGTCAGCACGAGATCGCCCAGCACCGCCGCATCGTCGGCAAAGCCCCGCGCCGCGGGGTCGGTTGCAAGGTTGCGGATCGCGGCGAGGAACTCCGCCTCGTTCAATCGTCCTCGTCCTCATAACCGCGGAGATCGAGCGCGCGCGCCTTGATCTGGCGCGTCATGCACCAGTGGATCAGCGCGTCCTCGCGGCCGTGCGTAACCCATACTTCCTGCGGCGCGATCTCCAGGATCGTGTCGGTCAGCTCGTCCCAGTCGGCATGGTCCGAAAGGATCAGCGGCAGCTCGACATTGCGCTGCACCGCGCGCTGGCGGATACGCATCCAGCCGGATGCCATCGCAGTGATCGGGTCGGGTAGTCGCCGGCTCCAGCGGTCGTTGAGCGCGCCCGGCGGCGCGAGCACGATGTGGCCGGCAATCTCCGCCTTGGGCACGCCGGTCGCCAGCCGCAGTTCGCCGAGCGCCACGCCATGCTCGACATAGAGCTCGCAGAGCCGCTGCATCGCGCCGTGGAGGTAGATCGGATCGTCATGGCCGCGCTGGCGCAGCTCCGCGATCACGCGCTGCGCCTTGCCGAGCGGATAGGCGCCGACCAGCACGCAGCGATCGGGATTTCCGTGCAGGGCGGCCAGCAATTTGTCGATCTCGTCGCCGGTTTCCGGGTGGACGAAGACGGGCAGGCCGAAGGTCGCTTCGGTGATGAAGATGTCGCATGCCTGCGGCTCGAACGGCGGGCAGGTCGGGTCCGGCCGGCGCTTGTAGTCGCCCGAGACGACGACCCGCTCGCCGTCATGCTCCAGCACGATCTGCGCGGAGCCGAGCACATGGCCTGCGGGGACGAACGTCACTTCCACGTCGCCCATCCGCATCGTCTCGCCATAGCGGACCGGATGCGCGGCCTGCGCTCCGTAGCGCGCGTCCATGATCGCCAGCGTCTCGGGCGTCGCCCAGACGGCGCCGTGGCCGCCGCGGGCGTGATCGCTGTGACCATGAGTGACGAGCGCGCGCGGCTTCGGCTGCGACGGATCGATCCAGGCGTCGGCGGCGGGCACATAGATGCCCTCTGGATGCGGCTCGATCCAGGCGCCGAGCTGTCTCATTCCTCGTCGAGCGGGACCGGTTCGGACGCCTCGGGCGTCCGGCTCGCCAGCCAGCCGCCGATCAGTGCGGCGGCGACCTTGAACGCGTAGGAGCGGCCTGTCGTCGCCAGCGCCATCTGGCCGGGATCGCCGAACAGGAACACGATTCCGAGGTCGATCAGGATGTACACGGCCACCATCAGCCCGGCCGCGGCCAAAGCATCGCGGCCGGCGAACGGACGAGCGACGAACCAGCCGGTCACCACCATCACAATCGGCCCGACGATCAGGTCCACCATCCCGGCCCGCACCGCCGCCTCGTGCTGGAAGCCGGCGACGTCGCCCGCGCTCGTCGGCGCGCCGACCAGAACGAGCAAGGCAATCACGCTGCCGACCATCATCAGCAGCACCGACAGGATGGCAAAGGCGATGGCGCGCGGGAGGAATCTGCTCATGCGCGTATCGCTAGCGAGCGTGGCTCCGGATCGCAAACCGTTCCGCTTCGTTGACGAACGGCACGGCCAGAGGAGTAAGACGTGAACACGGTTTCGATGATCCTGTTGCTGCTCGGCGTCATTGCATTCGTGGCCATCATCGTCATGAGCATCGTGCGCAACCGCAAGCGCGACACGCCGGCCGACCTCGCGCGCACCGAACGCGCCACCCGCGAGTTCCGAGAACAGGGCGCGGACAATGCCCCGGAGAACAGGGTGGAGCGGTAAACCAGGGCGAAAGAAGAAGCTGGACCCCGGCTTCCGCCGGGGTGACGTAGAGGATGATGCTCTCCCTTCCAGCGCCCCTCACCGACTGGTTTGCCGCGAAAGGCTGGAGTCCGCGCCGGCATCAGCTCGAAATGCTCGAAGCGGCGCGGCGCGGGGAGCACGCGCTGCTGGTCGCGCCGACCGGATCGGGCAAGACGCTTGCCGGCTTCCTGCCCAGCCTTGTCGAGCTGATCGAGAGCCCGACCGACACGCTCCATACCCTGTACGTCTCGCCGCTGAAGGCGCTCGCGGTCGACGTGCAGCGTAACCTGCTCGGCCCCATCGAGGAAATGGGGCTCGACATCCGGGTCGAGACGCGGAGCGGCGACACGCCGTCCGACCGCAAGGCGCGGCAACGGGTGCGGCCGCCGCAGATGCTGCTGACCACACCCGAGTCGCTGAGCCTGCTGCTGTCCTACCCGGAGAGCTTCGCGCTGTTCGCGGGGCTGAAGACGATCGTTGTCGATGAGGTGCACGCCTTTGCGACGGGCAAGCGCGGCGACCTGCTGGCGCTGTCGATGGCGCGGCTGCAGCGGATCGCGCCGCAGCTCCGCCGGGTGGCGCTGTCCGCGACCGTCGCCGATCCGGACGGCTATCGCGCCTGGCTCGCGCCCGATGGCGACATCGATACGGTGTCGCTGGTCCGGGGCGATCCGGGCGCCGAGCCGCACATCTCGATCCTCATCCCGGAAGGCGTGATTCCCTGGGCAGGCCATTCGGGCCGCTACGCCGCGCCGCAGGTGATGGCTGAGATCGAGACGCATCGCACCACGATCGTCTTCTGCAACACGCGCTCGCTGGCCGAGCTGATCTTTCAGGATCTGTGGGCAGTCAACGAACTGAAGCTGCCCATTGGCATCCATCACGGCAGCCTCAGCCGCGAAGCGCGGCGCAAGGTGGAGCTGGCGATGGCGGAAGGGCGGCTGCGCGCGCTGGTTGCGACCGCCTCGCTCGATCTCGGCGTCGACTGGGGCGATGTCGATTGCGTGATCCAGATGGGCGCTCCCAAGGGCGCGTCCCGGCTGTTGCAGCGCGTCGGCCGCGCCAACCACCGGCTCGACGAGCCGTCCGAGGCAATCCTCGTGCCCGGCAATCGCTTCGAATATCTGGAAGCACGTGCCGCGCTCGACGCCGTGACCGAGGGCGAGCTCGACGCCGACATCTTCCGCCGCGGCGCGCTCGACGTGCTCGCGCAGCACATCGTGGCCTGCGCCTGCGCGGCGCCATTCGAAGAAACCGAGCTCCTCGATGAAGTCCGCGCGGCGCTTCCCTATTCGGCCCTGTCGGATGCCCTGTTCGCCCAGGTCCTGAGCTATATCGAATCGGGGGGCTATGCGCTGAAGGCCTATGACCGGTTCAAGCGGCTGACCCGCGATCCGGACGGGCGTTGGCGCGTCAGCCATCCGAAGTTCGTGCTTCAGCATCGGCTGAACGCCGGCATCATCGTCGAGGCGACGATGCTCAGTGTCCGTTTTCGCAACGGCCGCACCATCGGGCGCATCGAGGAAAGCTTCGCCGCGACGCTTAGCCCGCGCGACACCTTCTTCTTCGCCGGGCTGGTGCTGGAGGTCGAGCGGATCGACACCGAGGACGTGATCGTCCGCGCGACGTCGAAGCCGGCGCGGATCCCGACCTATGGCGGCGCGCGCATGCCGATCTCGACCCACCTCGCCGATCGGGTCCGCGCGTTCCTGGACGCGCCGCAGGAATGGCCGCGCTTTCCGGACGACGTGCGCGACTGGCTTGCCATGCAGGCGCGGCGCTCGGCGCTGCCCGGCCCGGATCAATTGCTGGTCGAAACCTTTCCGCGCGAAGGGCGGCACTACATGGTCGTCTACAGCTTCGAAGGCTGGAACGCGCATCAGTCGCTCGGCATGCTGGTCACGCGGCGGATGGAGACGCTGGGGCTGAAGCCTTTGGGCTTCGTCGCCAGCGACTATGCGATCGCGACCTACAGCCTCGAACCCGTCGCCGATCCCCGGCCGCTCTTTTCGCCCGACATCCTGGAGCATGAATTCGTCGACTGGGTGCAGCAATCATCGCTGCTGAAGCGCGCCTTTCGCGAAGTGGCGGTGATCGGCGGCCTCGTCGAGCGCCAGCATCCCGGCAGGCGCAAAACCGGCAAGCAGGTCAGTTTCTCGACCGACCTGATCTACGACGTGCTGCGCCGCTACGAGCCCGACCATCTGCTGCTGCGCGCAGCATGGGACGATGCGCGGGCAAAGATGACGGATGTCGGTCGCCTCGCGAACCTGCTCGACCGCGCCGGCGCGACCATGCTGCACGTCGACTTGCCGCGCGTCAGCCCGCTGGCGGTGCCGGTCCTGGTGCTGATCGGCCGCGAACGCGTCGCGCAAGGCACGGTCGACGACTTGCTGTTGATCGAAGCGGAAGCGCTCGTCGCCGAAGCGATGGCGACGGACTGACCGGCAACGTTCAAGGGTTCCAAATCGACGTTCGCCTGCGCGGGCGTTTCCGAACGCGCGTCAAAGGCGTAGGCTCTCGTTCGGTGGTTGGGAGAGTCTTATGATTGCGATGCTGTTGGCTCTGGCCACGGTTCCATCGACACAGGCGCCGGTGCCGCCTGACGTCACCGTTGCCCTGGGCATGGACCGGTCGGACCGGATGACGGTGCCGGTCAGGATCGGGGAATCGGAGGCGCTCGCCTTCGTCATCGACACCGGCGCGGAGCGGACGCTGGTGTCGCGCCAGCTGGCCGAGCGGCTGAACCTCGCCGCCGGCCCGGTGCTGAACATGGTCACCGTCACCGGGACGAGCAGGGTCGGCACGGTCATCGTCCCGTCGCTCGAGCTCTCGGGCACCGAAGTGAAGGAGATCGAGGCGCCGGCGCTGGACCAGGCGCATCTCGGCGCCGCGGGCATGCTTGGCCTGGACAGCCTGCAGCGCCGGCGCGTGACGCTCGATTTCAAGAACAACGAGATGAAGGTCACGGCCGCCCGTCATGTCGAAGACACCGACCCCGACACGATCGTGGTGACTGCGCGCAACCGCTATGGCCAGCTGATCCTCGTCAACTCGCGCCTGATGGGCGAGCGGGTGCAGGTGATCGTCGACACCGGCGCCGAAACCAGCATCGGCAATCTGGCGCTGCTGAGAAAGCTGGAGCGGCACAAGAAGCTTCCCGCGCTCACGCCGGTCACCATCACCAGCGTGACAGGCGGGACGATGCCGGCGCAATTCGCGCAGATCGAACGCATCCAGATCGGCGGCGTCGACATGAACAACATTCCCGTCGCCTTTGCCGATGCCGAGCCATTCAGGCGGTTCGGGCTGGAGAACAAGCCAGCGCTGTTGCTGGGCATGGACGCGCTCCGGCTGTTCGAACGCGTGTCGGTCGATTTCGCCAACAAGCAGGTGCGCTTCATCCTGCCCGACGAATCGGCGGTGGAGCGCCGGACGCTGATGGCGCTCAATTAGGCGAATCCGCCGTCATTCCCGCGAAAGCCGGAATCCAGCTTTTCTTTTGCTCTATGTTGAAGAAGAAGAGCTGGCCCCGGCCTTCGCCCCGGGGGTGACGGAGGGGAAATGCACAAATATCTGCTCGGCGCCGCGAGCGCCGCCGCCTTGCTGGCGCAACCGCTGGCGGCCCAGACGCTCAGGCCGGACCAGGCTGCGTTCCGCCAGCTTTATCAGGAACTGGTCGAGACCAACACGACGCTGTCGGCCGGAAGCTGCACCGAGGCGGCGGAGAAGATGGCGGCGCGGCTGAAGGCGGCGGGCTATACCGATCAGGATCTGACGCTGTTCTCGGTGCCCGAGCATCCGAAGGATGGCGGGCTGGTCGCGGTGCTGAAGGGCAGCGATGCCAAGGCGAAGCCGATGCTGCTGCTCGCGCACCTGGACGTGGTCGAGGCGAAGCGTGAGGACTGGACGCGCGATCCGTTCAAGCTGGTCGAAGAGAACGGGTTTTTCTACGCGCGCGGTTCGGCCGACGACAAGTCGATGGCGGCGATCTGGACCGATTCGCTGATCCGCTTCAAAAAGGAGGGGTTCAAGCCGAAGCGCACGATCAAGATGGCGCTGACCTGCGGCGAGGAAACCACCTACGCGTTCAACGGCGCCGACTGGCTGGCGAAGAACAAGCCCGAGCTGATCGCGGCCGGGTTCGCGCTGAACGAGGGCGGCGGCGGCAAGCTGGATGCTGAGGGCAATCGCCAGCTGCTCGCGATCCAGGTCGGCGAGAAGGCGGCGCAGAATTATACGCTGGAGACGACCAATCCCGGCGGCCACAGCTCCCAGCCGGTGCCGGACAATGCGATCTACGAGCTGGCGGACGCGATCGAGGCGATCCGGGGCTACGAGTTCCCGGTCAAGTTCAACGACACCACGCGCGCCTTCTTCACCGGCACCTCGACGACGATCGGCGGCGAGATGGGGGCGGCGATGAAGGCGCTGCTCGCAAATCCGGGCGACGCGGCGGCCAACGCGATCGTGTCGAAGGACAAGACCTTCCATTCGATGCTTCGCACGACCTGCGTCACGACGCTGCTCAAGGCCGGCCATGCGGAGAACGCATTGCCGCAGCGGGCGACCGCGAACGTCAATTGTCGCATCTTCCCCGGCGAAATGGTCGAAGGCACGCTGGCGCAGCTGAAGACGCTTGCCGGCCCGAAGGTGAAGGTGACCGCCAACGCGCCGATCCGCCCGAAGGCGATATCGCCGACGCTCGATCCGAAAATCCTGGGGCCGATCAAGGCCGTGGCGGCAAAGCACTTCCCCGGCGTGCCGCTGCTGCCGGTGATGTCGACCGGCGCGACCGACGGCATCTTCCTCGAGGCGATCGGCATCCCGGTCTATGGCGTGCCGGGAATATTCGGCGAGGCCGAAGGCAATGGCGCCCACGGCCTCAACGAGCACATCCGCGTCCGATCCCTCTATGAAGGCCGCGACTATCTGTTCGACCTGGTAAAGCTGTACGCGAACGCGGTTTGAGCACCGCGGCGCCATTGCGAGTCGCTTCGGCCGCGCCTAAGCGGCTCGCATGGTTCCCTTTTCGTTCGCCGGACACGAGTTGGCCGCGTTGGCCGAAGGCGCGCTGTTCTGGCCGTCGCGCCGGGCGCTGATCGTCGCCGACCTCCACCTCGAAAAAGCCAGCTGGTTTGCACAGGGGGGCCAGATGCTGCCGCCCTATGATTCGCAGGCGACGCTGACCGATTTGACCGCACTGGTCCGCCGCACAGGGGCCGCCGAACTCTGGTGCCTGGGCGACAGCTTCCATGACAGCGCAGGCTGCGAACGGCTGCCGGACGAGGCGCGGCGGCTGCTGACCGGGCTGACGGGCGCGCTGCGCTGGGTGTGGATCACCGGCAATCATGACGCCGCGCTGACCGACCATTGCGGCGGCGCGATCATGGCCGAGACGGAGGTGGACGGGCTGGTGCTGCGCCACGAAGCCGAAGCCGGCGAGACGCGGCCGGAACTGTCTGGCCATTTCCATCCGAAACTGAGGATCACCCAGCGCGGGCGCAACGTCGCTCGGCGTTGCTTCGTCGTCACTGCGACCAAGCTGATCCTGCCGGCCTTCGGCTCCCTGACCGGCGGTCTCGACGCCCGCCATCCCGAAATCGTCCGCGCCGTCGGCCCGCGCGCCGAAGCGCTCGTCCCTTTGTCGGACCGCCTGCTGCGGTTCCCGTTGGTCGCATGACCTTTTTTCGTAAAGGTGTCGGCCCTATGATTGCGCGGTGAGGGAGCGCGATCGTCCTTGAAGCGTGTGATCATCAATTTCCACGGGCTTGGCGCCGTTCCTGCGCATGTCGATTCGGGCGAAGCGAAGGCCTGGTGCGCGGACCCGGTGCTATATGCCGATCTGCTCGATGAAACCCGCGAGGCCGCGGCCGCGCACGGGCTCGATCATCTGATCACGTTCGATGACGGCAACCGGAGCGACCTCGACATCGGCCTGAAGCCGCTCGCGGATCGCGGCATCAGCGCGATCTTCTTCCCTTGCGCGGGGCGGATCGGAGAGGCCGGCTATCTCGACGCCTCGGCTCTCCGCGAGCTTGTGGCCGCCGGGCAACGGATCGGCAGCCATGGCTGGTCGCACACCGACTGGCGCCGCGCCTCGCCCGCCGTGATGCGGCAGGAAGTCGGTGAGGCCAGGGACCGGATCGAGCAGGCGGCGGGGGTGGCGGTCACGACCGTTGCGATCCCGTTCGGCTGCTATGATCGCCGGGTGCTGCGCGACGCGGCGGTTTTCGACACGGTCTTCACCAGCGACGCCGCACTGGCCGACGCGGGTGCGCGCGTGCAGCCGCGCTTTTCCTACACCACCGACTGGCAGCAAGGCGCGGTGAGCCATACGGTCGGGGATGCGGGCAAAGTCTTTCGCCGGGCGAAGAAGAAACTTGCCATGACGGTCAAGCGGCTCCGGTAGGAAGGCAGGCATGTTCCAGTTCGAATCGCTGAAGCGCGCCCGGCCTGCGGTCCCTGCCGATGCGCTCGAATCGCTGGCCGAGCCGGAGGCCGAGGCCGAGGCGCTGCTCGCCTGGGCGGAGCATTGCGTCGAGTGCGCCGCGCCCGCCTGCTACAAGACCTGCGATCTCTACGACCCGACCCCGCTCGGCAAATGCCGGCGTTTCGAGAGCGGCATCGTGCCGGTGCCGCGGCCCGGCAAGGCGCCGCTCGCCGAAGTGAAGTTCAAGCGCTGGGGCAAGCTGGAGGCGCAGGGCAATGCGCGGCCGCTGCCGGTGGCGCGCGCGCGGGCGGCCGAGACGCTGATCCGCTGGGCGACGGGGCCGGTCCACCGGCTCGGCCTTGCGATGCGCAAGCTGACCGGCGACAAACGCTGGGCGACCGCCAGCGAGGCGCTGCACAAGAAGCTTAACGACCGGCTGCAGCGAGGCGAGCACAAGCTGCCCAACGCCTTCATCGCCGACATCTATAATCCGGGCGCCAAGCCGGTGAAATTGCTGCTGACGGTCAATGTCGACCAGGCACGGCTGACGCGGACGATCCCGATCGAGCAGCAGCCGCGGCCGTTCCGCACTGCGATCGAGGTCCAGCCCGGCCCCAACCGGCACGTGATCCCGACCACCGAGTTCGCGGGCATCCTCGGCTCGGGCCTGCCGTTCCTGCTGGGCGTGACCGTCGACGGCGACGAGACTGCGCATCTCGCCTTCGGGCGGCTCGACCTGGTCTGGCTGCCCGAGGCGCCGCAGGCAGGCGCGGACAAGAAGCCGCGGCCCAACGCGAAGTGCGTGGTCTTCGATCTCGACAACACACTGTGGAAGGGCATCCTGCTCGAAGGCGCGGTGGAAGTGCGGGAGGAGATTGCGGAGCTGTTCCGCCGCCTCGACGAACGCGGCATCCTGATTTCCATTTCCAGCAAGAACGCGGCCGACGACGCCTATGCCCAGCTGAAGGCGTTCGGGCTGGACGATTACCTGCTCCACCCGCAGATCGGTTGGGATCCCAAGTCCGAAGGGCTGCGCCGGATCGCGGCGGCGCTCGATATCGGCATCGACACCTTCATCTTCGTCGATGACAACCCGTTCGAGCGCGCGGAGGTCGAGCAGGTGCTGCCGATGGTCGAGGTGCTGGCCGAAACCGCGATCCCGACGCTGCTGGACCATCCGCGGCTGCAGGGCGCCGTCACGCCCGAATCGAAGGCGCGGCGGCAGATGTACCGCGAGGCGGCCGCCCGCGACGTCGCCGCCCAAAGTTTCGACGACTATGCCGCGTTCCTGAAGAGCTGCGACATCCGGGTCAGCATCCGCCCGGACCGCCCGGCCGATTTCGACCGCATCGCCGAGCTCGTCCAGCGCACCAACCAGCTGAATTTTTCCGGCCGCAAATACAGCCGCGACGAGATCGCCGCGATCCTGCGCGATCCGGCGCAGGCCCGCTTCGTCGTCGACGTGGCGGACAAATTCGGCAGCTACGGCACCGTCGGCTTCTGCTTGGCGAGCTGGGCCGGCGACACGCTGACGATCGAGGATTTCATGCTGTCGTGCCGGGTGCAGGGCAAGTTCGTCGAGCAGGCGCTGTTCTGGTATCTGAGCGAGGCGGCGGGCCGCCCGCCCGTCAGCCGCGTCGTCGTCAACTTCAAGCGCACCGACCGCAACGCCGCCGCCTTCAAGGTGCTGACGACGCTCGGATTCGAGGCCGACGGCGACGGCTTTGTGCGCACGATCGCGCCCGGACAGTTCCGCGTCGATTTCCTGACCGTCAACGGCGAGGCCGGCGAGAACCTCGCCGCCTGAGCGGCCGCTATTCGGCCGGAGCGAGCTGCGCGCCGGCCGGCCCGGTCATCGGCTCAGGTCGGCTACGG
>NZ_DASTXI010000214.1:0-2823 GCF_035758555.1 Sphingomonas sp.
CGTGCCGCAGCGCAGTCTCTACTCGATGCGGGGCATCAGGTGGTCCTGCACGCGCGGTCGACGGATCGTGCGGCGGCGGTCGCCGACCTCGCCTCACGCTGCGTCGGAGTTGCGGTCGGCGATCTCCGCAGCGCTGCCGAAACCCGCAGCATCGCCGAACAGGTCAACGCGATCGGGCGCATGGATGCGGTCATCCACAACGCCGGCATCTATCGCGAGCATGGCCGCGACGCGACGCCCGAGGGCCATGCCAGTACACTCGCGGTGAATACCCTCGCGCCCTACATGCTGACGGCGCTGATCCACCGTCCCGATCGGCTGGTCTATCTCAGCAGCGGGCTGCATCGCGGCGGCGCGGGCTCGCTCGACGACCTCGACTGGACGAAGCGGCCCTGGGACCCGGCACAGGCCTATGCCGAAAGCAAGCTTCACGTCGTCGCGCTGGCCTTCGCGCTGGCGCGGCGCTGGCCGGAGGTGCTGAGCAACGCCGTCGATCCCGGCTGGGCCCGCACCAGGATGGGCGGCCCAGGCGCCCCGGTCGACTTGGAGACAGGGCAGCGCACCCAGGCCTGGCTTGCGGCCAGCAACGAGCCTGCTGCCTTGGTCAGCGGCCGCTATTGGCACGACCTCCGGCAGCAGCAGCCGGCTCGGGAAGCGACGGACCCTGCCTTCCAGGACCGGCTGATTGCCAAGCTCTGCACGCTGAGCGGTGTCGAGCTGCCTCAAGCCTAGTCGTCGTACCGATCAAGTCAGAATTGGACGGTACGCGGGATCGCTGACGGCGAGGCGGTCCATCGCCGGCCGATCCGTCATGGCTTGTCGGCCGAACCTGCATGCTATGGTCGGTGCCAGCAGAAGACCGGGACCGGCGATCGGGAAGGACGAAGCGATGCGCGCAGTTGGATTGTTCACCCATGGCGGTCCTGAGGTTCTCCAGGTCGTCGAGTTGCCCGAAGTGCATGCCGGCCCGGGCGAGGTGCGGATCCGCGTCCATGCCGCGACGGTCAACCCGACCGACGTTGGGGTCCGCAACGGCTCGCGCGCCGAACAGCAGAAGGCCGATCCGCCGCCTTACGTGCCGGGAATGGAGGCGGCGGGAATCATCGACGAAGTCGGAAGCGGCGTTCCCGACAGGCTCAAGGTCGGCGACGCCGTCATCGCGATCGTGGTGCCGAAAGGCAGCCATGGTGCCTATCGCGAGCAGATCGTGCTCGATGCGCGATCGGTCGGGCGCGCCCCGGCCGGCAAGACTTACGCCGAGGCTGCCACCTTGCCGATGAACGGGCTGACGGCGCGGCGGTCGCTCGACCTGCTTGCCCTGTCTCCCGGGCAGGTCATCGCTGTAACCGGCGCCGCGGGCGCCTATGGCGGCTACGTCATCCAGCTTGCCAAGGCCGATGGGCTGACCGTCATCGCCGATGCCTCCGAGAAAGACGAAAAGCTGGTTGCCTCGCTCGGCGCCGATATCGTTGTTCGCAGGGGCGACGACGTCGCGTCGCGGATTCGCGACCACTTCCCGCAAGGCGTCGACGGGCTCGCGGATGGAGCGCTGCTCAACGAGCGGGCCATCCCCGCGGTTCGCGACGGCGGCGCCTTCACGTCCCTTCGCGGGTTTCCGGGTGTCCCGCAGCGGGATATTCGCTTCACGGCGACCATGGTGCGCGCCTACGCACAGGAGTTCGAGAAGCTCGATCGACTCCGCCAGCAGGTCGAGGCCGGCCAGATCACGCTTCGCGTGGCAGAAATCTATCCGCCGGAAAAGGCGGCCGACGCCCATCGTCGGCTGGAGGCGGGCGGCACGAGAGGGCGGCTGGTCATCCAATTCTAGAGCGGAAAGCAACGTGCGGAGCGATCAGCGCTGTCACGTACTGCCAGTCTTCGAGAAATAATGGCCCCACATCTCGCGGTCGCTGCCGGTGTGGCGATAGACCCGCCGCTCGGGGAACAGGCGCTGCCCGCCGGTGGGGTGGAGCGCCTTGCGTTCCGGCAGGCCCAGCTCTCCGGCGCGCCGCCTGCCACTAGGACGACAAGTGTTTGATTCCAGGGCTGATTTCTGTCTGCTGGAAAAGTGGTAGCGGAGGAGGGACTCGAACCCCCGACACGCGGATTATGATTCCGCTGCTCTAACCAGCTGAGCTACTCCGCCAGCGCCGGCCGCGGGACCGTGGGCGCGCGGATATAAGAAGCGGGGCGGAAAGCTGTCAAGGAAACCGCGGCCCTCCACTACCAGGCCGTGAATCTCCGCCGCGTGCGTGGCTGTCCGCCGGCAGCGCCGGGCGGTGGCGCGGCAAAATTGCCTGCAAAGATGTGCGCTGCGCCTTCCCCGGAAGATGTATGAGACGGGCGACGATACGCGCTGTTGAGGAGGGCAGTCATTGCGCACGCAGGTCGGCATCATCGGTTCGGGCCCGGCGGGCCTGCTGCTCGCCCAGTTGCTGCATCGCGACGGCATCGACAGCGTCGTCATCGAGCGCCGCAGCGCCGAGTACGTGCTCTCGCGCGTCCGCGCCGGGGTGCTGGAGCCCGGCACCGTCGCCCTGCTCGACGGGGCAGGGGTCGGCGAGCGGATGCGCCGCGAGGGCATGGTCGATGACTTCGTCGACATCTCGTTCGAGGGCACCCACTACCGCTTCAACATCAAGGCGCTGACCGGCCGCTCCATGATGGTCTACGGCCAGACCGAGATCACCCGCGATCTCATGGACGCCCGCGCCGCCTCGGACGCGCCGGCCCTCTACGAGGCGGAGGCGCTCGCTGTCACCGGGCTGGAGAGCGAGTGCCCGCGGGTGCAGTTTCGCCGCGCCGGTGCGGTCGAGGAACTCG
>NZ_DASTXI010000252.1:0-16623 GCF_035758555.1 Sphingomonas sp.
AGCGGCAAAGGATCCAGTCGAACAGATCGTTCCAGTCCGGACTGCCGCGCTCGATCAGCGCGAACTTCCACTCATTGGTCCATGCTTCAAGAACAGAAGAAGCGGGACCCCGGGTCAAGCCCGGGGTGACGAAGGAAAGGCCAGCAGCAGTAATCCGCCCATTGCGGACCTTCCCGTAGTGACCATCTGGTCATTTCGCCGCGCGAGAAGACGCCCGAGCGCCGATCTCCGATATCATCGGCGGTGCCGGAAGGCCTTCAGCCATTCTGACGTTTTCAGACGCGGTCAGAACCAGCTGACCACCAGCGTCGCGGTGCACAGGAAGGTGATCGCGGTGGTCGCCCAGCCGAGGAAATTGGTCCAGCGGCCGTTGGTGCGGGCGCCGACGACGCGGCGGCTGTTGGTCAGCAGCATCATCAGGAACAAGAGCGGCGGCACCGAAAAGCCCTGGACGATGCCGGACCAGACCAGCGCCCGCATCGGGTTGAAGCCGAGAAAATTGAGACCGACCGCGAGCGCCGTCACCAGCGCGATGACGCCGTAGAACAGGCGGTTGTCGCCCGGCTCGTCGTGCAGGCTGCCTTGCCGGCCGAGACCCTGGACGATGTCGTAGGCCGCGCCTGTCGTCATGATCGGCACGGCGAGAAAGCCGACGCCAACCACGCCGGCCGCGAACAGATATTTGGCGGCGTCGCCGGCCAGCGGCTCCAGCGCGGCGGCCGCCTGGGCAGCGGTCTCGATCCGGTGCTGGCCGGCCGGGTGCAGGGTAAGGCCGGTCGCCAGGATGATGAAATAAAGGATCAGGTTGGAAAAGATCATGCCGGTCAGCACGTCGCGGCTGGTGCGCTTCATCTCGCGGCGGCTGGCGCCTTTGCGCTGCCACAGCTGGCGGCGGCCGATCGCGATCTGCTCCTCCACTTCCTGGTTCGACTGCCAGGTATAGATATAGGCGGAGAGCGAGGTCCCGATGCAGGCGACGACCAGCGCCATGAACTCGGCATCGAGCCGCACGCGCGGGAGGAAAGTGGCCCGCAGCACCTCGACGGGGTCCGGTCGCGCCATGATCGCGGCCGCGACATAGGCGAACAGGGTAAGCGCCAGCCAGCGGAAGATCGCGCGGATCAGCGTGTAGGAACCGAAATACTGGACGGCGTAGATGATCGCTGCGGTGCCGACCACGATCGCCGGGATCGGCAGCGGAACCAGCAGGTTCAGCGCCGACGCGATGCCGCCCAGGTCTGCCGCCGCCTCGATGATGTTGCCGGAAAAGGCGAGCGCGACCATCGGCAGCAGCACCCAGCGCGGGAATTGGTCGCGTATGCAGGCGAACAGCCCCTTGCCGTAGACCTGCCCGACCTTCGCCGACAGGTAGGTCACGACGTACATCATCGGCAGCAGAACGGGCGCGATCCACAGGAAGCCGAGGCCGAACCGCGCGCCCGCGCTCGCATAAGTGCCGATCGCCGACGGGTCGTCGTCCGCCGCGCCGGTGACGACCCCTGCGCCGACGAGCTTCAGCAGGCCCGGAGGCGGCGGCGGCGCTTCGGCCTGGGTGTCGGATTCCAGCGGTTCTCGGATCGGACGGTTCACAGGGCCTCGCACGCAACGGCGAGACGCTGAACCCCCGACCCGGGGCCGGAGTTCAGGCTTTAGTCGAGCTTCTTTTGGCGCGTGGCGTCGGTGACCTCGCGGTCATGGCCGCTCTGGTCGCTGAAGAAGGCGGCGGCGAACAGGCCGCAGCCGATCACCACCGACAGGAACACGCCGGCAAGCGTCGCCAGCACCATATGGAGCCGAAGCGGCCCGAACAGCGACAGATACCAGAGTGCGGCCGCCGCCAGCAGCACGCCGCCCAGCGTGATCCACGCCATCTTGCGTTTGAAATCGGCGAGCGCCTGCTCGCGGGTCGGAACAACGGGGGAATCCGGCGCGCCCTGATGCGCGGCTGGATCGACCTGGGACATTCAGCAACCTCCATCCGCCACGAGACCAGCCGGCACGGGCCGCTCGGTGGGGCGGTTAGGCCCTATATAGTGAAGCGATCGTTCCCGACGAAGCCCAGGCGGGCGATGCCGGCGCGTTTTATTTCGGCCAGCACCGCGTCGAAACGGGCGTAGCGCGCCTCCGCGGCCGATTCCAGCTGGAGCATGGCGTCGGGCCGGGCGGAAAGAGCGCGGAGGCGGGCGGCCAGTTCCGCGTCGGGGATCGCGGCGCCGTCCCAGCTGAGCGCGCCGTCGGCAGCGATCGCGAGACGGTGCGTTTCGGGCATGCTCGCGGGGCCGGGGCGCTGCGCCGGCAGGTCGATGCCGACCTTGTGCGTCTGTGCCGGGATGGTCAGGATGAACATGATCAGCAGCACCAGCAGCACGTCGATCAGCGGCGTGGTGTTCATCTGCGCGAAGGGCCGGAAATCGGGAGCGGCAACGAACGTGCGGCGCATGGCATCCTCCTGTTCTGTTGATGTAATAACATCACATTGCTAACGGACGCGCAAGCTCGATCCTTCGCCTTTCCTTAAGCAATGTCGTTTAGGACGGGCAGCATGAAGCTCGTCACGTCCATGTCGATCGCACTTGCGCTGACGCTGGTCTGCGACCGGGCGTTCAATCACGGCATGCTGACCGTGAAGCTGTACGACACCACCGCCAATGCGCGGAGCTGGGCGACGCGCAGCGGCGAAGAAATCGCCGACACCTTCACCGGCTTCAGCTCCTGACCTTCGCGACGGCCTGAGCGATACGCGTCGCCGGCCGCGGCGCGTTCGGCACCGGCTTCGGCACTCCTTTCCCCTGCTTAAGCGACGTATCCCAGGTGCCGCCCTCGGCTGTGGAAAACCGGCCATTTTGCTTCCGTTTCGAGGCGGTGCTTCCTATATGCTCGGCATGGAAAAATCCCCCAATGCGAACAGCTACGGCGCCGATTCGATCAAGGTGCTGAAGGGCCTGGACGCGGTCCGCAAGCGGCCCGGCATGTATATCGGCGACACCGACGACGGCTCCGGCCTGCACCATATGGTGTTCGAGGTTTCCGACAACGCGATCGACGAGGCGCTGGCCGGGCATTGCGACCTGATCCTGATCCAGCTGAACCCCGACGGCTCCGTGTCGGTCGAGGATAACGGCCGCGGCATTCCGGTCGGCATTCACCCCGAAGAAGGCGTGTCGGCGGCCGAGGTCATCATGACCCAGCTGCACGCGGGGGGTAAGTTCGAGAACACGTCCGACGACAATGCCTATAAGGTGTCGGGCGGGCTGCACGGCGTCGGCGTGTCGGTGGTGAACGCGCTGTCCGAGTGGCTGGACCTGACCGTCTGGCGCGACGGCAAGGAGCATTACATGCGTTTCCGCCACGGCGACGCGGAAGCGCCGCTGAAGGTCGTCGGCGATGCGCCCGAGGGCAAGACCGGTACGCGCGTCACATTCCTGCCCAGCCCCGAGACGTTCAAGATCACCGAGTTCGACTTCGAGAAGCTGGAGCATCGCTATCGCGAGCTCGCTTTCCTGAACTCGGGCGTGCGGCTGCGGCTGGTCGATGCGCGGCACGAAGACCGGGTCGAGCACGACCTGTTCTACGAAGGAGGGATCGCTGCGTTCGTGAAATGGCTCGACCGCGCCAAGACGCCGCTGTTCCCCGACCCGATCGCGATCACCGGCCAGCGCGACAATATCGGCATCGACATCGCGCTGGAGTGGAATGATTCCTATTACGAGAACGTCCTCGCCTTCACCAACAACATCCCGCAGCGCGACGGCGGCACGCACATGGCCGCGTTCCGCGCCGCGCTGACGCGCACGCTCAACAACTACGCCGAGCGCTCCGGGCTGCTGAAGAAAGAGAAGGTCACGCTCACCGGCGACGATATGCGCGAAGGGCTGACCGGGATCGTCTCGGTCAAGCTGCCCGACCCGAAGTTCAGCAGCCAGACCAAGGACAAGCTCGTCTCCTCCGAAGTCCGCCAGCCGATGGAACAGCTGATGTCGGACAAGATGGACGAGTGGCTGGAGGAAAACCCGCAAAACGCGCGCGCGATCGTCCAGAAGATCATCGACGCCGCCGCCGCGCGCGAAGCGGCGCGCAAGGCGCGCGAGCTGACAAGGCGGAAAGGCGTGATGGACATCGCCTCGCTGCCCGGCAAGCTGGCCGATTGCCAGGAGCGCGATCCCGCCAAGTCCGAGCTCTTCCTGGTCGAGGGCGACTCGGCCGGCGGCTCCGCGAAGCAGGGCCGCGACCGGCATTACCAGGCGATCCTGCCGCTGAAGGGCAAGATCCTGAACGTCGAGCGCGCGCGCTTCGACCGGATGCTGAGCTCGAAGGAGATCGGCACGCTGATCCAGGCGATGGGCACCGGCATCGGCCGCGACGATTTCAACATCGACAAGCTCAGGTACCACAAGATCATCATCATGACCGACGCGGACGTGGACGGCGCCCATATCCGCACGCTGCTGCTGACCTTCTTCTACCGGCAGATGCCCGAGATCATCGCAAACGGGCACCTCTACATCGCCCAGCCGCCGCTCTACAAAGTCGCGCGCGGCCGGTCCGAGAGCTATCTGAAGGATCAGGCGGCGATGGACGAGTATCTGATCGGCGCCGGCGTCGAAGCGATGCGGCTGGAGACGGCCGAAGGCACCCGCTTCGGCGACGATCTGCGCGCGGTGGTCGACCATGCGCGCCGGATGCGTGCGCTGATGGGCTATGTGCCGCGGCGCTATGACCCGAAGATCGTCGAGGCGCTGGCGCTGAACGGCGCGCTCGCTCCCGACATGAGCCCCGAGGTCAAGGCGGCGGCGATCGCGCGCGTGGCCGAATGGCTGAACCGCAGCGACCCCGAAGCCCGCTGGACCGGGCGCGTGGCGGCGGAGGGCGGCTATCACCTCGAGCGGCTGTGGCGCGGCGTCACCGACCATCACATCATCGAGGCGACTTTCCTGGGCTCGGCCGAGGCGCGCAAGCTGCACGGCCTGGCGAAGGAGCAGGCGGACACCTATGCGCAGCCGTCGCGGCTGGTCTCGGCCAAGGCGGCAGCAGCCGAAGAAGGCGAAGAGGCGCCCGCGGACCCGAAGGGCACCGCCGTCACGCGTCCGTCCGAACTGCTCGACGCGATCTTCGCCGCCGGCCGCAAGGGCCTGTCAGTGCAGCGCTACAAGGGGCTGGGCGAGATGAACGCCGAGCAGCTGTGGGAAACCACGCTGGACCCGGACGTCCGCTCGCTGCTGAAGGTCGAGATCGCGCAGGCGGACGTCGCCGACGAAGTCTTTACCCGCCTGATGGGCGACGTCGTCGAACCGCGCCGCGAATTCATCCAGGAAAATGCGCTGAGCGTGGCAAATCTGGACGTTTAGGCCGTGCCATCGGCTTGCGCGACTCAGAATCAGGATCGTCTTTGGGTCCTTTGGCGCGAGTTCAGCGGAGATAAGGCATGAGCATCGGGAAGTTGACGAAAGTCGGTCCGCGACCCGATCATATCCGCGATCTCGACCGGGGGTCGACTTCGGCGTTTCGCAATTGAGGCGATGGGCTGTCAGCGGTTTCGGCGACCGCGTAGCAGCCTGACGCCGCAACCCTGCGGGCCCGAAACGGTTTAGCTCCTGACAGGATCGGGAGTGAGGTCATGGACATTTCGAACACGCCGCTGGTCGAGCGGATCGCGCGGGTGCTGGCGGGACAGCGGCTGAGCTCCAATGCGGAAGGGTCGAACCCGTCCGCGGGCGATGTCGTCGATCTGGCCTGGCGCGAGCATCTGGACGATGCGCGCGCCGTGCTCAGGACGCTCCGCGAGCCGGACGAGGAGATGGCGGCGGCCGGCGACGCGGCGGTCTGGGAGCGGATGGTCCGCGCCGCGATCGACAATGGCGGATCGGACAAGCCCAATGCCGACCGCGTCGAGGAACGCGCCTAGAATTCGCGGCTGAGCGCGAACTCCACGCGGGTGCGCTTGAAATCGTAGATCGGGATCGTCGAATCGCTTTCGCTGTGGATCACCCTGATCAGCGGGGCGAGGCCGCGCCAGGTGAAGCGGCGGAGGATCAGGCCCAAGGTCACGTCGAAGCGCTTGTCCTCGCGCGTCACGCCGAACAGCGGATCCTTCCCCTTCGCGCCCAGGCGGAAGCCGCTCAGCTGGATAAAGCCCAGCTGCTTGCCGAACGCACGCGAGGCGAGCAGATCGACGCCGACGCTGTCGGTCGACAGGAAATCCGCCTTGGCATCCTGTCGCGTCACGCGCCCCCCGACGCGGACGCTGAAGCGCGGGCTGATCGCGCGATCATAGGCGACATTGAGATCGGTCAGCAGGCCGTCCTGCGCCGGAATCCGCGCATAATTGCTTTGCAGCAGCGTCAGCTCGCCTTCGACCTGGCTGACCTGGTTCAACGGCTTCAGCACGTTCACCGAGCCGCCAAAGCTTTCCGAATAGAGATCGCCGCCGAACCAGCGCCGCTGCGCGATCGCCGCAGGCCGCACGCGTGCGGCATCGAGACGGAATTCGGGGCCTGAGGCCAGCGTCATCACCACGTCGTTGAATTGCGACTTGCCGTAAAGATCGGCGCGCACGGACGCGCGGCTGAGCAGATCGATCCTGTCGGTGATGCGTCCGCGCGCGAACCCTTGCGCCGACAGCGAAAAGCCGACGCCGGACGTCGCGCGCGCGTCCCGGCTGAGCGTCAGCGGCGCGACGACGGTATCGACGCGTTCCTGCGTGGTCGCGCGGTTGATGTTGCTGTCCGGCGCGATTGCGACTTCGATCGAGCCGCCGATCGTGCGGCTGGAGCGCAGCGCCGTCGCGAACCGGTCGACGACGCGCGCGACGTCCTCGGGCAGCCCGGCCGCGCCCGCCCGCCGCAATTCCCGGCGCGCGCCCGATTCGTCGCCGGTCGCCGCCAGCAGCCGCGCAAGCTCGAGCCGCGGCCGCCCGGCATCGGGCTTCTCATCGAGCAGCGTCTTCAGCCACTCGATCGCGCCCTGCTTGTCGCCCTGCGCCTCGCGCAGGGCGGCAAGGCGGAAACGCGCTTCGGCCCGGTAATCGTCGTTGGGATCGTGAGTGAGGCCCTTGAGCAGCGTCTCGGCGTCGGCGAAGCGCTTGGCCGCCGCATAGCGTTCGGCAATCGCGAACACCTGAGGCGCCGTGAGCCCTTGTGCGCAGCCCTTTGCCGGATCGCAGTCCTGCGTCTGCGCGAGCACCGGCGCGGCGCAGACGGCAAGCAGAAGGGCGGAGGCGACACGAAGAAACACGAACCGCCTCCGCGGGAACAGGAAAGTGCGGCTACTGGGCCTTGCCGACGACGGCTCCGGCGGCAGTGCCGCCCGATCCGGTCGGATCGCGCAGACTGAAGGTATAGCCGACCTCCTGGCCCTGCGGGCCGAAAAAGGCGCCGGCGAAGCTGCCGTTCAGCGTGTTGCCGTTGCCGTCGGTCCCCTGGTGCGTCAGCGTGCCGGCAAAGCCGCCGCCCATCGCCGCGATGGTGCCGGTCCCGTTGAAGCGCCCCAGGCTCTTGGTATCGCCCGGGACGGTCGCGTTGGTGCCATCGAGCTGCAGCGTGGTCGAGACGGTCTTGTTGGTGAAGTTGGCCGTGAACGTGCTGGCGCCGGGCTGGCTGGACAGCGTGTAGATGCCGTCCGGATTGCTCCAGATGCCGTCGACGGTGATCGCATAGGATCCCGATCCCGTGCTCGGCTGGTTCGCGTCCTGGCGGATGCCATAGACGAAATATTGCTGCGACAGGTCGGCAGTGGCGCCGTTCGTCACTGTGTGCTGCCACGCGCCGTAGCTCACATAGGTGAGCGCCATCAACGTGTTGGCGGAGCCAGGATTGAACAGCACCAGCTGGTCGCTGGTGCTGCCGGACGCCTTCGCGAAAGTCGTCACCTGGTCGTCGCTCGATCCCGGGTCCTTCATCGAAGGCAGGAATGTCGCGGACGCGCCGCCGGCGTCGGTAACGGTGTAGCCGCCGGTCGCCGCATCATAAGCGAGGGTAACTCCCTCGCCGAATCCGTTCGCGACGGCGCCGAAATTCGAGGCGGTGCCGCTGCCGGTCGCCAGCGTCGACGAGGTGCGTGCCCCCGTCGCGTCGAAGGTCTGGCTGTACACCAGCGGCGTCAGGCTCGTGTTGTTGCCCGGCGTCGGCGTGGGCGTCGGAGTAGGCGCCGGTGTTGGCGTGGGAGTCGGCGCGGGTGTCGGAGTCGGAGTCGGAGTCGGAGTTGGGGTCGGAGTGGGGGTGGGAGTGGGAGTGGGCGTCGGCGTTGGGGTAGGCGTCGGCGTCGGTGTCGGTGTCGGTGTCGGTGTCGGAGTGGGTGTCGGAGTCGGCGCAGGCGTCGGCGACGGAGTCGGCGTGGGAGTCGGACTCGGCGACGGAGTCGGCGTTGGAGTGGGCGTCGGGCTCGGCGACGGAGTCGGCGTTGGAGTCGGCGTCGGGCTCGGCGACGGAGTCGGTGTAGGCGTAGGCGTAGGAGCCGGCGCGGGGTTGCCGCCGGCCGAACCGACACCGCCGCCGCCACAGGCCGCGAGCGCGAGCCCAAGGCTCAAAACACAGGAATTCCGAAGCTTACGCATTGATTGACCCCACCGAAAACGAGGATTTCGTTAACGATAGTTGGTAGGGGTTGATAGGGCGTTAAAAACGGCTCAGGCGACCCTGAGCACCTTCTGCCGCCTGCGCTGGACCGACGAACCGATCCCCATCGCTTCGCGATATTTGGCGACGGTGCGCCGGGCGATGTCGAAGCCCTTTTCGCGCAGCAGGTCGACCAATGTGTCGTCGGACAGGATCGCATTCGGCTCCTCGGCCGCGATCAGCGCCTTGATCGCGCTCTTGACCGCTTCTGCCGAAACCGCCTCGCCGCCGTCCGCGGCCTGGATCGCGGAGGTGAAGAAATATTTGAGCTCGAACAGCCCGCGCGCGCAGCTCAGATATTTGTTCGATGTGACGCGGCTGACGGTCGATTCGTGCATGCCGATCGCCTCGGCGACCTGGCGCAGCGTCAGCGGGCGCAGATGCTCGACGCCTTTCAGGAAAAAGGCTTCCTGCTGCTTCACGAGCTCCGTCGCGACCTTGATGATCGTGCGCTGGCGCTGGTCGAGCGCCTTGATCAGCCAATTGGCGCTTTGCAGGCAATCGGCGAGCCACGCCTTCGATGCCTTGTCCTGCGGGCCCGATGCGAGCTCGGCATAATAGGTGCGATTGACGAGCAGGCGCGGCAGCGTCGCCGCATTGAGCTCGATCGCCCAGCCGCCAGGCCGCTTGGCGACGAAGATGTCGGGCACCACCGTCTCGGTACGGACCGCGCCGAATTTGAGGCCCGGCTTCGGATCGTAATTCCTGAGCTCGCGGATCATGTCCGCCAGATCCTCGTCGTCGACCTGGCAGATGCGCTTCAGGTGCTGGAGCTTGCCCGCCGCGACCAGGTCGAGATTGGCGATCAGCCGCGCCATGCACGGATCATAGCGATCCGCTTCCTTCGCCTGGAGCGCGAGGCATTCGGCAAGGCTGCGCGCGCCGACCCCGGTGGGATCGAAGCTCTGGACGACGGCCAGCACATGCTCGACATCGGCGGTCCCGACGCCGAGCCGCTGGGCTAGCTCGGCCAGGTCGGCGGTCAGATAGCCGGCCTCGTCGATCTGGCCGATCAGCTGGACCGCGATCAGGTGGCCGCGGCCGGACAGGGTCTCGCCGGCCTGGGCGAGCAGATGGTCCTGCAGCGATTCCGCGGCGCCGGCAAAGCTGTCGAAATCGATGCCGTCTTCGCTGCCGCCACCGGAGCCGGTGCCGCCGAGGCCCAGCGAGCCGTCGAGGCCGTAGCTTTCGGTCGGCCCGTCGTGATGGAAAGTCTCGGCGACGAAATCGACGTCGAGCGGCGCGTCGGCGACGGCATCGCCATGTTCGACCAGCCGGTCGGCCGTGACCGGCTCGGGCGGCTCGTCGCCCTCCCAGGCATCGGGTTCCGGCTCCGGCGCTTCGGACGGACCGCGTTCCTCGCCGCCGGTTTCGAGCAGCGGGTTCTTTTCCAGTTCCTCGGCGATGAAGCCTTCGATCTCGAGATTCGACAGCGCAAGCAGCTTGATCGCCTGCTGCAGCTGCGGCGTCATCACCAGCGATTGCGACTGGCGAAGGTCAAGGCGCGGGGCGAGCGACGCCACGGCTAGAGCTCGAAATGCTCGCCGAGATAGAGGCGGCGGACATTCTCGTCGGCGACCAGATCTTCCGGGCTGCCGGCGAACAGCACGCGGCCATCGTAGATGATGCAGGCGCGGTCGACGATGTCCAGCGTCTCGCGGACATTATGGTCGGTGATCAGCACGCCGATTCCGCGCTTTTTCAGCTGGCAGATCAGGTCGCGGATGTCGGAGATCGAGATCGGGTCGATGCCTGCGAACGGCTCGTCCATCAGGATGATCGACGGATTGGCGGCCAGCGCGCGGGCGATCTCGCAGCGGCGCCGTTCGCCGCCCGACAGGCCCATCGCCGGCGAGTGGCGCAGGCGGGTGAGGCCGAATTCGTCGAGAAGCTGCTCCAGCCGTTCCGCTCGCGCCGTGTGATCCGGCTCGGCCAGCTCGAGCACGGCGAGGATGTTCTTCTCGACCGACAGGCCGCGGAAGATCGAGGTTTCCTGCGGCAGATAGCCGAGCCCCAGGATCGCGCGGCGGTACATCGGCAGCCCGGTGATATCGAGCCCGTCGAGCATGATGCGGCCCGAATCGGGCTTCACCAGCCCCATGATCGAATAGAAGCAGGTCGTCTTGCCGGCGCCGTTGGGGCCGAGCAGGCCGAGCACTTCGCCGCGGCCGACGGCCAGCGAGACGTCCGACAGCACCACCCTTTTGTCATAGGCCTTGGCGATCGACACGACGGCGAGACCGCTGCCGACTTCCGGCTCCGGGCTGGGCGCGATGGGCGCGGTCAAGGTGGCGACGTCGTTCATGCCGGCTCCGGCTGCTCGCAGATCGAGGTTATTGATCGGTAAACAAGAGGCATTTGGCAAGGTTCGTGCATGACAATGCGACGAAGCGTGGCGCGTGCGCCTCAGCCGCCCTTGCGTTGCGGGACCGAGAAGCGCCCCGTGACGCGACCGCCGCGGCCGCTGGTGCCGGGCGCGCCGCCCACCGCCGAACCGTCGACGACCGCGCGGCCGCTGTCGAGATCGATGACGAGCCGGCCGCCGCGCACGGTGTTCGGACCCTGTTCGAGCACGACGCCGCCGGTCATCGTGATCAGCCGGCGGTTGAGATCGTAGACGGCGAACTGGCCGCGCGCGGTTTCCGACGGCGACTTGACGGTGACGCCGCCCGCCGCATCCACCCGGTCGATCTGGGTGCCGGCGCCGGAGCGATCATAGGCGACCGTCACGCGCGCGGCATCGAGCGTCAGCTCCGCCTGCGTCACATGCACATCGCCGGCGAAGATCGCGCGATCGGCGCGGTCCTGCACCTCGATGCGGTCGGCAGTGACGTCGACCGGCGCGTTGGTGTTGTGGTTCCTGAGCGCCTGCGCGACGAGCGGCGCTGCCAGCGCGAGGGCGCCGCCGAACACGCTTCCCAGGATCAGCCGCCGGATCATCGCGCCCCTCTGGCCGCTCCCTGGACGATGTGCAAGCGTGCGCGGCCGGTCAGCCGCACCACGCGTGCGGGCAGGTCCGCCGAAATCCGGCCGCCGCTGAAGGTGCCGAGCGGCATCCGCCCCTCGACCGGCCCCTCGCTCTGCATCGTCCGCGATTTCAGGTCGACGTCGACATCGCGCGTGACCAGCCGATAGCCATCGGCGGACTGATAGGTGACGGGGCCCACGACCTCCACCTGTTCCTTGTCCATGTCGTAGCGTGCGCGATCGGCGCGGAGCATCGCCGGGCCGTCGCGCATCGCGAGGCTGGCGGACAGGTCCTGCAGGCGCACGATCGGTTCCTTCGACGTCGCCTGCACCGCGGAGCCCGCGTGCAGCGCGAAAGGCTGACCCTTCGAATCCTCGCCGCGATACAGCGCTTCGGTGACGCGCAGCCGCTCCTTCGCGACCTGCACCTTGTTCTTGTCGAGCACGAAGCTCATGTCGCCCGCGATCGTCATCGGCGCGATCGACATGAAGGCGACCAGCGCGCCGATCGCCATCGGCAGCAGCATCCTGAGCCAGCGGATCACCCGGTCGTGGCTGCTGCCGGGCAAGGCCCAGCGCATGCGCGCGTCGCGCGAGCGGATCGCCGCTTCAGACATGGGCGAAGATATCGACCTCCGGCCAGCCCGCCAGATCCAGCTGCGCACGGGCCGGCAGGAAATCGAAACAGGCCCGGGCGAGCTCGGTCCGCCCTTCGCGGGCGAGGCGCCGGTCGAGCTCTTCCTTCAGGCCGTGAAGATAGCGCACGTCGGACGCGGCATAGTCCTTCTGCGCGTCGGACAGGATCGGGCCGCCCCAGTCCGAGCTCTGCTGCTGTTTCGAGATTTCCTGGCCCAGCAATTCGCGCACCAGGTCCTTCAACCCGTGGCGGTCGGTATAGGTCCGCACCAGCCGCGACGCGATCTTGGTGCAATAGACCGGGGCCGCCGTGACGCCTAGATAAAGCTGGATCGCGGCAAGGTCGAAGCGCGCGAAATGATAGAGCTTCAGCCGGTTCGGATCGGCCAGCACCGCCTTCAGGTTGGGCGCGTCGTAGCGGCTGCCGGGGCCGAAGCGGACGAGATGCTCGTCGCCGCGCCCGTCCGAAATCTGCACCAGGCACAGCCGGTCGCGGTGCGATTGCAGCCCCATCGTCTCGGTATCGACGGCGACGGGGCCGTCGGCGAGCACGCCTGCCGGCAGGTCTTCTTCGTGGAAATGAACGGCCATATGAGGCGACGGCATAGGCGGAGCCGGCTGAACGCTCAATGGCGAAGGCCCTCTTAACTGCGCCTGTGGATTATTTCGTTCGCGGGGACGCCGAAACTCGGCTATGACGAATCGTGGACGCGTCTCTGGGGTATGCGTCTCAAGGACTTGGCGTGTGCGCCCGGCGTGCGAAGTTCGGTTGGATACAGGTGGGCGACCGGAAGGCAAGAATGGGTTTCGATAGAGGACGACGGGGTCAACGCGGCGGCGGCAAAGACAAGCGCGACGGTTTCGGTGACGAGAATTACGGCGGTTACAGCGAATCCGGCGGCGGCCGCTACGGCGGCGGCTTCGGCGGTGGCGATCGCTTCGGCGGCGGCGGCGGCGGCTTCGGCGGCCCGCGCGGCGGTGGTTTCGGCGGCGGCGGTGGCGGCTTCGGCGGCCCGCGCGGCGGCGGCATGCCGCAGCAGGTCATCGGCGAAGGCACGGGCGTCGTAAAATTCTTCAATGCGCAGAAGGGCTTCGGCTTCGTCGTGCGCGATGACGGCGGCGAGGATGTGTTCGTGCACATCTCCGCGGTCGAGCGTGCGGGCCTGACCGGCCTGGCCGAAGGCCAGCCGCTCGGCTTCACGCTGGTCGATCGCGGCGGCCGCGTCTCGGCAACCGACCTGAAGATCGAGGGCGAACCGCTCCCGGTCACGGGCGGCGGCGGCGGCGCGCGCGAGGATCGCGGCGGCGGCCCGCAGCGGCAGCTGACCGGCGAAAAGGCCAGCGGCACGGTCAAGTTCTTCAACGCGATGAAGGGCTTCGGCTTCATCCAGCGCGATGACGGGCAGCCCGACGCGTTCGTCCACATCTCCGCCGTCGAGCGGGCCGGCATGCCGACCCTGAACGAAGGCGACCGGCTCGAATTCGAGCTGGAAGTGGACCGGCGCGGCAAATACGCCGCAGTGAACCTCGTTCCGCTGCAGTCGTAAGCAGAACTCGGCAGTCTCAGGCCGTCATTCCGGCGCAGGCCGGAATCCACCTGCTTTAGATAAGGTGGACCCCGGCTCAAGGCCGGGGTGACGGACCGGCTGCAGCTTTCATTTTTTCCGCAGCCGCGCGGTAGCGCGCGGGCCGGTCGGCTGCGTGCTTTGCGACCATGGCGCGATAGCGTTCGAGCGTGGCCGCGCCGGCCTTGTCCGGCGATCCCGAATCGAGCGGCGGCGCCGGGTCATATTCGAGGCTCAGCTGCACGAAGCGGGCATAATCCGCGCCTTCGATCGCGGCGACCAGCGCCAGGCCGAAATCGATGCCCGCAGTCACGCCGCCGCCGGTCGCCCGGTTGCGGTCGAACACCACCCGCTCCTTGACCGGAATCGCGCCGAATGCGGCGAGGAATTCGTGGCTCGCCCAATGGGTGGTCGCGCGGTAGCCGCGGAGCAGCCCGGCCGCGCCCAGCACCAGCGCGCCGGTGCAGACGCTGGTGATCCATTGTGCGCCCTCGGCCACATCGCGCAACCAGGAGAGCGTGGCGTCATCCTCCATCGCGCGGGTGACGCCGAACCCGCCGGGCACGCAGAGAATGTCCGGCTGAGCGGCGCTGGCGAAGGTGGCGGTCGGCAGCAGCGCAAAGCCGGCATCGGTCGGCACCGGGTCGAGCGTCTTCGCGACCAGTTCCAGCTTTGCGCCCGGCATGCGCGACAGCACCTGCGCCGGGCCGGTCATGTCGAGCTGCGTGACCTGGGGAAAGAGGAGGAAGGAGATTTGCATGCGCGGTCTCCTCCCCTCCCTGAAAAGGAGGGGCCGGGGGTGGGTGTCGGCCGCAGGCCGAGCGAAACTCGGATTCACCGGTGCTCGCTGCGCTCGCTACCCACCCCTAACCCCTCCCTTTCAGGAAGGGGAATCATTCCGCCGCCAGCAACGCCTCCGCGCCGCCCAGATCCACCGATACCAGCCGGCTGACGCCGCGTTCGACCATGGTGACGCCGAACAGGCGGTGCATGCGGCTCATCGTTACGGCATTGTGGGTGACGATCAGATAGCGCGTGTCGGTTTCCGTCACCATCGTGTCGAGCAGATCGCAGAACCGCTCGATATTGGCATCGTCCAGCGGGGCGTCGACTTCGTCGAGCACGCAGATCGGCGCGGGGTTGGTCAGGAACAGGCCGAAGATCAGCGCGACCGCGGTCAGCGCCTGCTCGCCGCCCGACAGCAAGGTGAGACTGCCGAGCTTCTTGCCCGGCGGCTGGGCCATGATCTCGAGGCCGGCTTCGAGCGGATCGTCCGAATCGACCAATTGCAGATAGGCCTCGCCGCCTTCGAACAGGCGGGAGAACAGCCGGCGGAAATGGCGGTCGACTTCCTCGAACGCGGCGAGCAGGCGCGCCCGCCCTTCCCGGTTCAGGCTGCCGATCGAGCCGCGCAGGCGGTTCACGGCCTGGGTCAGTTCGTCGCGCTCGCCGACCGAACGTTCGAGCGCCGTCTCCAGCTCGCGCAATTCCTGTTCGGCGACCAGATTGACCGGCCCCAGACGTTCCCGGTCGAGATTGAGCTTGTCGTGGCGTGCCGATTCCTCGGCCGGATCGCGCACGTCGGCGGAGGCAAAGCCGATCTTTTCCGGCAGGACCGGCGGCGGACATTCGAAACGCTCGCCCGAGACGCGGCCCATCTCGATCCGGCGGGCATCGGCGGCTTCGGCGCGCGCGGCGGCACCGGCGCGGAGCTCGCGCGCCTGGGCGAGCGCCTCGCCAGCCTGGGCGAGCGTCGCCTCGCCTTCGCGCACGCGCGCTTCCGCCGCGCGTTCGTCGGCAGCGAGCGATTCGGCTTCGGCGCGCGCTTCGCCCTGGCGCGCTTCGAGCGCGGCGATCTCCTCGCGCAGTGCGGCCGGGGTGCCGGCCAGCGCGGCAAGCTCGGCTTCGGCAGCGCGTTCGCGGCGGGCCATTTCATCGATCCGCTTCGCCGCCTCGCCGGCGCGCCCGCGCCAGCCCTTCACTTCCGCCTGGGCCGCGCCCTGCCGCTCGCGATCGGCCGCGATCGAACGGTCGAGCGTCGCCGCGAGCGCTCGCTTTTCGGACACCGCGGCGCGCGCGGCTTCGCTCTGTGCGGACAGCGAGGCGACCAAGTGGGCGGTGGCAGCGCCGTCGGGGAGCGCCGTCAGGCGCGCGTTCGCCTCGTCCGCTTCGCGGACGGCATCGTCGCGTTCCTGCGCGGAGCGCTCGCGGCGATTCGCGAGCTCCGCCTGGCGCGCGGCAAAGCGCTCGATCGCGGCCTCGGCCCCGTCCTCCTCGCGCCTCGCGTTGCGGGCATCGGCCTCGGCCCGAGCCAGCGCCTGGCGGCTTTCGTCGGCTGACGCGCGCGCGGCGGCGAGCCGGGCCGACGCCGTCTCCATCGAGACCTGTGCCTGCGCGACCGCATCGCGCGCTTCGGGCAAGGCGGCGCGGAGGGCGTCGAGCCGGTTGGCGCGGACCAGCCGCTCGGCCGCCGCCGCGCCCGCGTCCGTCGCGGCGAACCCGTCCCAGCGCCGCATCGCACCGTCACGCGTGACGAGCTGCTGGCCCGGCGCGAGGGCACGGCCGTCGTCCGCTTCGACGACCGCGATCTGGGCAAGGCGGCGCGCGAGCACGGCCGGCGCGGTCACGTGTGCGGCGAGGCTGCCGGCAACCGGAGCGTCGGCAGCGGCTTCGGACCAGCTCGCCAGCGCCGTCTCCAGTTCGTCGCCGAACGCGGCCGCCAGCGCCCGCTCATAGCCGGGCGCCGCGCGGACATGGTCGATCAGCCGGTCACCCGACGCGCGCTGCAACGCCTTGTCGAGCGCGGCCGCTTCGCTTTCGAGCGCCGCCAGCGCGGCGCGGGCGGA
>NZ_DASTXI010000007.1:0-26832 GCF_035758555.1 Sphingomonas sp.
ATCGCGCGAACGTCCGAGGGCCGTGAGATCCCGCGCGAGAAGCTGGTGCCGGGCGACGAGATCAGCGTCGGCCGCCTCAGCGAAAACGACGTTCATCTGGCCGACCTGGCGGTCGAGCCGCGCCATGCCGTGATCCGCCAGCCGGTGCTCGGTCGGCTCGTCGTCGACTCGATTTCAGGACTGGGCTTCGGACTCGACGGCCGCACCGTCTCCCACGCGGAAATCGATCCCGCCTCGGCCGGCGCAGAGCTTCGCTTCGGCAGCCACCGGCTGACGCTCGGCAGCGACGATGGGACTGTGACGGTCACCGTTGAGCGGGTCGAGGCACTGTCGGACTCGGCCGAGGAGAAGGACCAGCAGACCGTCTTCACGCTGCGCGGCCTGATGCCGGGCAAGCGGATCAGCGCCTACACATTCATCGCGCTGGTGCTGGCTGCTTTCCTTGCCTGGCCGATCTGGACTTATGCGAGCGCACACGGGGAGAAGATCAGGCCCGCCGGATTCCACGGCGACAAGACGTGGGAATCGGGGCCGCTCAGCAAGGCGCACGCAAACCTGGAGAATGACTGCCAGGCCTGTCACGTCGACGCTTTCGTGGCGGTCCGCGACGATGCGTGCGAGGCGTGCCACACCGATGCGCACGGGCGGGATGCGACGGGGCTGCAGCGCGTCGCGATGAACGGCCCCGGCCGGCCCGGCCCGGCTGCTTACGATCACGCTCCGGAAAAGCTGCTCGCGGTTGCGCGCGGCGGGCCCGACGATCTGGGCGGCCGCATCAAGGCGTTCTTCAAGCGCACCTTCAACAAGCCCGAGGGACGCTGCGTCGATTGCCATACCGAGCATGAGGGAGCTGGCCCGATGCCGGCGACGCAGCAGGCGTTCTGTGCGGATTGCCACAACGGGCTGCAGGGCCGGCTCCAGTCCGCCGGCTTCAAGAGCGCGATCGGCAGCGCGACCGATTTCGGCCTGCAGCACCCTCCGTTCAAGCCGATGATCCTGGCTGGCTTCGACAGCGCGAAAAAGGTGCCGTTCGCGAAGCGCGACGCGCGGGCCGGCGGCAACCCGCTGCTCGGCTGGCACATGCAGCGGGCCGTGATGACCGGCCCGATCCAGATGCCGAACGGGCTGAAATTCACCCATGCCCAGCATCTGTCCACGTCGAACGGCGTCGCCGAGATGTGGCGTAACGTCTCGCCCGGCCAGGGCCCCGGCATGGATTGTCAGGACTGCCACAAGACCGACCCCAGCGGCACGCGCTACCTGCCGGTCCGGATGGAGACGTCGTGCCAGGCGTGCCACAGCCTGGGCCTGCAGACGGTCGGCGGCACTGTCCGCCAGCTGCCGCACGGCGAGCCCGAGCAGGTGATTGCCGATATCCGTGCCTTTTACGGCTCGGGCGGCAGCTTCCGCCCGACCGGCCTGCCGATCGCGCGCTACACCCGCGCGCGGCCGGGCGAGGTCAATTCCGAGCGCCGCTCCGCCGACCTCGCGCGCGCGGCAGCGTTGCTGCCGGGCAAGGGCGACGCGCTGATCCGCGCGACCTTTGCGCCGGGCGGGGTCTGCGGCGAGTGCCACACGGTCAGCATGGGCGGCCCCGACGGCGTGCGAATCGCGCCGGTCGCACAGCCGACTCGTTATCTGCGCAACGGCTGGTTCGATCACCGCGCCCATATCAACCTGGACGTGCGCGGGCCCGACGGGGCGCGCCGCTGGGGCTGCCGCGACTGCCATGCGGCAGAAAAATCGAACGCTTCCAGCGATTTGCTTCTGCCGACCCTCGCCACCTGCCAGGCCTGTCACACCGGACAGAACGGCGCGCACAAAGCGCAGCTTGTGCGCTCCGGCACAGCTTCGTCCTGCGCCATGTGCCATGATTATCACGCCGACGAGGGAGCGCCCTGGGTGCTCAAGCGTAAGGGCAGGAAGACGGCGCCGGAGAACCAGGTGGCGATGCTGCAGGTCCGCTGGCGTTGAGGGGACACGCTTAACCACTCGTTGGTCGGAGTCCGCGTAAGGGGCGCGTTCCGGCCGAAAAGGGGGAGTGGTTGGGCATGGTAGGCGGGTGACATGCTGATCGCGCAGATCACGGACATTCATTTGGGGTTCGATCCGGACAATCCGGCCGAGTTCAACCGGAAGCGGCTGGATCAGGTGTTGCGTTTGCTGACCGGCATGAACCCGATGCCGGATCTTTTGCTTGCGACCGGCGATCTCGTCGATCGCGGCGACGCAGAGAGCTACCGGCGCTTGCAGAACGCGCTCAGCATCTGTCCTTTCCCCGTCTGGCCCTGCCTCGGCAACCACGACCTGCGCGAAACCTTTACGCAGAATTTCCCCGAAATCCCGACCGTCGACGGATTCGTTCAATATGAAGTGGACGCCGGGAAACTGCGCTTCCTGGTGATCGACACGCTGGAGGAGGGGCGCCACGGCGGCGCCTTTTGCGAAACCCGCGCGCGCTGGCTCCGCGCTCGTCTCGCCGAGCAGCAGGACCGCGATACCATCATCGTCATGCACCACCCGCCGGTCGATGTCGGCATCGAATGGATGGCGACCGACCCCGACGAGCCGTGGGTCGCGCGCTTTGCCGAGACGATCGCCGGCCATGCCCAGGTGAAGGCCATCATCTGCGGCCATCTCCACCGCCCGATCAGCGTCGCCTGGCGCGGCACGACGATCGCGATCTGCCCCGCAACTGCTCCTCAGGTCGCGCTCGACCTCGCTCCGATCGACCCCGACCGGCCCGATAACCGCCCGATGATCATCGCCGACCCGCCCGCCTTCGCGCTCCACAAATGGGACGGCCGCGCCCTCGTCACCCATTTCGACACGGCCGACGAGCATGTGATGCTCGCCAAATTCGACGACAAGATGCAGCCGCTGGTGAAGACGCTGATCGGCGAAAGGCCGGGACACGAGGCAGCAGAGGAAGACGCCCCGATCCGCCGGGTGTGCTGAGTAGGGCCTACATTCGGTCGTGCGCCGCCAGCCACGGCCGCAGCATGGCGAGATACGCTTCCGGATTGTCGTTCATCGCGGTGTGCGCCGCGCCCGGCACCTCGCGGAATGGCGCGCCTGCCTCGGCGGCGAAACCGGCGACGGTCGAAGGGATCGCCTCGTCATATTCGCCCGCCACGAACAATGTCCGCTCCGGGTCCAGCCGCTTCAGCAAGGCGCGGCCGTCATAATCCTTCAGCGTGCCCGACGCGGTGAACTCGGCGCGGCCCCACATGTGATTGTAGACATCGGGGCTGAAGCTGCGCGGCAGCGCGTCCTTGTATGCCTGCACAGCGGGCGGCGGGTCGAAGCGGCGGACGTGGTGCGCGTAGAAGGCGTCGGTCGCCGCCTCGCAATCCTTCTCCGGCGCGGCACCCGGCGTGTCGCAGAGGTAGAGCAGGCGCCGCACGTCCGGCGGCATGGCGTCCTTCAGCCTTTTCGCGTCGCGCAGCCAGATGTCGGTGGAAACGAGCGGCGACTGGATGATCACGCTGGCCAACTCGCGCGGCCGCTGCGCCGCATATTCCAGCGCCAGCGTGCCGCCCCAGCTCGCCCCCAGCATGTGCCAGCGCTTGACCCCCAGCGCCGCCGCGATCGCCGGCAGCTCGCCGACGAAGCGCGGCACCGTCCAGTTCTTCGGATCGCCCGGATGGTCGGACCGGCCGCTGTCGAGCTGGTCGTAGAGAATCACGGCGCGTTCGTCCGCCAGCGCGGTCGCGTTCAGCCAATACCAGTGCGAGCTCCCCGGCCCGCCATGCGCGAAGACGATCGGCGGCCGCGCTCCCGCCAGGTCGCCGTTGACGCGCACATAGATGCGCCCGCCCTCGACCGGCACCATTTCCTCGCGGTCGGGCGCGATGCGCACGCCTTTCGCCAGCGGCGCGACGGCGGCTTCGGCCGGCATCGTCAAGGCTGCCGCGCTCGCGGCAAGGAAGGTCCGGCGGTCGAGATGCATCGCATTCCGCTCCCTGTGGTGCGATTATGGCGCCAGGTGAAGAGGGAGGCAGGGATGGCACGGCTGGCTTACGTCATCAAATTCGTGGCCGACATGGACCGTGCGGTCGCGTTCTACAGCGAGACCTTCGGCTTTCCGGTCCGGATGAAGACGCCGTTCTGGAGCGAGCTCGACACCGGCGGCACCACGCTGGCGCTGCACCCGGCCAGCGACGCCAACCCCGCGGGCTCATGCCAGCTCGGCTTCAATCTCGACGATCTGCGGGCTTTTTATGAAGCGGGAGAAGTGACGTTCACGGCGCCCCCGAAGGAGCAGCACGGCACCTTGCTCGCGCGGATGATCGACTGCGAAGGGGCGGAAGTGTCGCTGAGCGGCTAGCCCTCGAACTCGATCCCCGCCCGGCCTTCGGCGAGCCAGGCGACGCGGCCGTGGCGGCGGAGCTTGCCGCAGACCAGGTGCACGCGCTCGCCGATCTTGGCCGAGCCGGGCAGGTCGATGCAGGCGCCGCCCGCCGACCAATTGTGCAGGCGCACGATATGGTTGCGGCCGCGGATCTTGAGGCCGGCGAAGACGCCTTCCGCCTCATTGCGCTGGAACCGGCGCAGGTCGGCCCAGCGATAGGCGCGGGACCATAGCCCCATGGTTTCGAGAGAGCTCAACCGCTTCATTGCCAAGGGGTTGTGCAGCAAAGCTCTTTCCAAATCCTTGCCGCTTGCGTGGCGGAGCCCGCATCGCCATAGCGCCGGGCCATGGCCGACCTCGCGATCGTATACGAACATCCGCTCTGGTTCCGGCCCCTGTTCGCGGCGCTCGATGCCCGCGGCATCGACTATGTCGCGATCCGGGCCGACGATCACCGCTTCGTGCCGGGTGCGAGCGTGCCGCCGGCGCCGCTGGTCCTGAACCGGCTGGCGCAATCGAGCTTCCTGCGCTCGGCCGAGCACCCGCTGTTCTACGCCGCTGCCCTGTTCGACGAGTGGGAGCGGCAGGGCGCGACAGTGATCAACGGCGGCCGCGCCTTCGCAATCGACTCGTCCAAGGCGCGGCAGCTGTCGCTGATCGCCTCGCTCGGCCTCGACACCCCCGCGACCCGCGTCGTCCACCGCGCCGCCGACGTGGTCGCGGCGGCCGAAGGGCTGCGTTTCCCGATCGTCGTGAAGGCGAATATCGGCGGGTCGGGCGCGGGGATCGTGCGCTACGACAATCTGTCGGAACTGAAGGTCGTCGCGGCCGAGAACGGGTTCCCGGCGAGCATCGACTCGGTGCTGCTGGTCCAGGAATATGTGCCGGCGCGCGGCGGCAGGATCACGCGGCTGGAAACGCTCGACCGCAAATTCCTCTACGCGATCGACGTCGAAGGCGGCGGCGCGTTCGATCTCTGCCCTGCCGATGCCTGCGTCGCCGACAGCAACATCCGCCTCACGCGCGCCGACCCGGCACCCGCGCTGATCGCTGCCGCCGAACGGATCGCCGACGCGATGGAGCTGGATGTCGGCGGGATCGAGGTGATGATCGACGACCGCGACGGCACGCCCCGCTTCTACGACATCAACGCGCTCTCCAACTTCGTCGCCGACCCGTTGACCGTCCTCGGCTGGGACCCGCATGAGAAACTGGTCGACTATCTCCAGCAAAGGATCGCGCGCGCATGAGGTACGGCTTCTGGATGCCGGTGTTCGGCGGCTGGCTGCGCAACGTCCCCGACGAGGGGATGGAAGCGAGCTGGGACTATGTGAAGCGCCTGACGCAGCGCGCGGAGGCGATCGGTTACGACCTGACGCTGATCGCCGAGCTCAATCTGAACGACATCAAGGGCGTCGAGCAGCCCGCGCTCGATGCCTGGTCGACGGCCGCGGCGCTGGCCGCGGTGACCGAGAAGTTGGAGCTGATGGTCGCGGTCCGGCCCAACTTCCACCAGCCGGCGCTGTTCGCCAAGGCGGCGGCCAATATCGACCGCATTGCGGGCGGGCGCCTCGCGCTGAACGTCGTCTCCTCCTGGTGGGCGGACGAGGCACGACAATATGGGCTGCAGTTCGACCAGCACGACGACCGTTATGCGCGCACGACCGAGTGGCTGCAGGTGGTCGACGGGCTCTGGAGCGACGACAGGTTCAGCTTCCAGGGCCAATTCTACCGCACGGACAATGCGATCTGCGCGCCCAAACCCGTTCGCAAACCGACCGTCTACGCCGGCGGCGAGAGCGAGGCGGCGAAGACGATGATCGCGACATATTGCGATGCTTATGTGATGCACGGCGACCCGCCTGCGGCGATCGCGCCGAAGATCGCCGACATGCAGGCACGGCGGGAAAAGGCGGGCGGCAAGCCGATGGCGTTCGGCATGGCCGCCTATGCGATCGTCCGCGACAGCGAGGCCGAGGCGAAGCGCGAGCTGGAGCGGATCACGACCGTCCGCGAGCTGCCGGCCGGCTATGCGAATTTCGACCAATGGCTGTCGGGCACCCAGCTGGAGCGCGAGCTGAAGATCCAGGAATATGCCGTCTCGAACCGCGGTCTACGCCCCAATCTGGTCGGCACGCCCGAGCAGCTGAAGGAGCGGATCGCCGAATACGAAGCCGCCGGCCTCGACCTGCTCCTGCTCCAGATGAGCCCCCAGGCGGAGGAAATGGAGCGCTTCGCCGCCCAGGTGATCGGCACGGCCTAGTCAAGGGCTCTCGTCGCCCCGGCCTTGAGCCGGGGTCCCGCTGACTTCGATGAGTTTCCCTAGCGCGGCTTGCGGTGGCCCTGGCGTCCTGCCCGGCCATCGCGCAGGTCCTGCCGGAAGGCGCGGCGATCGGCGCGCCTGTCCTGCCGATAGGCGCGGCGGTCGGCCTTGCGATCCTCGCGGAACTGCTCGCGCGTCACGGTGCCGTTGCGAACCGCCTGCCGATCGCCGCGCCGTTCGGTGCGGAACGCGCGCCGGTCCTGGCGACCCTCGCGGCGGAAATCGCGGAAGTCGCGCCGATCCTCTCGGTCCCGCAGCGTATAGCGGCGACCCTCCCAATGCCGGCGCTGGTTGTCGTTCCAGCGGTGGCGCTTGCCGACCCGGTCGTAAACGTAGATGCCCCTGCCGGGGTAATAGAAGTCGTCGTACCAGCCTGAGGCATAGCCGGCGCCATAATAGGGGCTGCCATAGCCGTAGCCGAGCGAAGCCCCGCCATAGCCGCCATACCCGCCATAGGATGCACAGCCGCCGAGCGCGAGGCTCGCGGCAGCGGCGACGATGAAGGTGCGGATGCGGGACATGGCCATTGCGACTCTCCGGAACGGTCTGCCATCGTCCGCCCCCGCTTTTGAACGCCCGCTGAACACTCCCTTGTTTTTGAAAAGCTTTTTGCCCAGGAACCAGGCGGCGGTGCCGCTGTTCTGCAGCAATCCGCTGCCGCTGTCTTATTTCTGCAATCGGTCCGTCATAATGGGCTCTCGCGCCGCCTCTCCGGTGGCTGGAGTTTGTAACAAATGCGATTGTTCCTTCCGATCCTGGCCGCGGCCGGTCTGCTTGTTCCGACCGCCGCCCAGGCCCGCGACGATGCCCAGCTATGGACCGGCGTCGGCGGCACGGTGAAGCTCGGCGGCCGGTTCAAGCTGTCGCAGGACGTGACCGTGCGCCTCAGCGACGATCGCGGCGGGCTGTACGAGATCGAAAGCAACACGCTGCTCGGCTATGGCATCACCGACAAGGTGACGCTCTGGGCGGGCTACACCCACGACCCCAATTATGCCGGCGGCGACTTTACGGTGATGGAGCACCGTGCGCGCGAGCAGGTGACGTTCGATAATCTCGCCCGAATCGGCGGCGGCACGCTCAGCGGGCGGCTGCGGCTCGAACAGCGCTGGCGGGAGGGTATCGACGGCACGGCCTGGCGCTTCCGCCCCTACATCAAATACACCCTGCCGTTCCGCGCCGGCCACAAGACGGCGCTGGTGCTGAGCCACGAAAGCTTCGTCAACCTGAACAGCACCGGCTTTCAGGGCGTCGAGGGGGCGGAGCGGATGCGCAACGCCATCGCCATCACCACCCCGGTCGCCCGGCACGTCAACCTGGAAGTCGGGTACCTGAACCAGCACAGCTTCGTGCCGCACGCGCCGGACAATGACGACCACGCCGCCACGGTGACGCTGGGTCTCTCTTTCTGACGGGCGCTGCCGGGCTTCAGCCGCCCTGCTTCGCCAGCCACTCCTCCAGCCATTTGATGCTGTAGTCGCCGGCCTGGAATTCCGGGTCCTCGAGCAGGGCCTGGTGGAGCGGGATCGTCGTCTTCACGCCTTCGATCACGAACTCCTCGAGTGCGCGGCGGAGGCGGCGGATCGCGCCTTCGCGGGTGTGGCCCCAGACGATCAGCTTGGCGATCATCGAGTCGTAATAAGGCGGAATGCGGTAGCCGGAGTAGAGCCCGCTATCGACGCGGACGTGCAGCCCGCCCGGTGCGTGGTATGAGCTGACCAGCCCCGGCGAGGGTGCGAAGGTCTGCGGGTCCTCGGCATTGATCCGGCATTCGATCGAATGGCCGCGGAACGTCACGTCCTGTTGGCGCAGCGTCAGCGGGTGGCCGTCTGCGATCCGGATCTGCTCGCGCACCAGGTCCAGGCCGGTGATCGCCTCCGTCACCGGATGCTCGACCTGCAGCCGGGTGTTCATCTCGATGAAATAGAACTGCCCGTCTTCCCACAGGAATTCGATCGTGCCCGCGCCGCGATAGCCCATGTCCGCCATCGCCTTCGCGACGATGCCGCCCATCCGCGCCCGTTCCTCGGGCGTGATGACGGGGGAGGGGGCCTCCTCCAGCACTTTCTGGTGGCGGCGCTGCAGCGAACAGTCGCGCTCGCCCAGATGGATCGCGTTGCCGTTGCCGTCGCCGAACACCTGGAACTCGATATGGCGCGGATTGCCGAGATATTTCTCGATATAGACGGTGTCGTCGCCGAACGCGGCCTTGGCCTCGCTGCGCGCCTGGCCCATCAGGCTTTCGAGCTTGTCTTCGGAGGGCACGACCTTCATGCCGCGCCCGCCGCCGCCCGATGCGGCCTTCACGATCACCGGATAGCCGATCTCGGCCGCGATCTTGCGTGCCTCGGCAAACTCGCTGACGCCGCCCGCGGAACCCGGCACCAGCGGCAGGCCCAAGGCGCCGGCGGTGCGCTTCGCCTCGACCTTGTCGCCCATCGTCCGGATATGCTCGGGCTTCGGGCCGATCCAGATCAGGTTATGGCTCTCGACGATCTCGGCGAAGCGGGCATTCTCGGACAGAAAGCCATAGCCCGGATGGATCGCGTCGGCGCCGCTGATCTCGGCCGCGGAGATGATCGCGGGGATTTTCAGATAGGATTCGCCGGCCGGCGGCGGGCCGATGCACACCGCTTCGTCGGCCAGGCGGACATGCATCGCGTCATTGTCGGCGGTCGAATGCACCGCGACCGTCTTGATGCCCATTTCGTGCGCCGCACGGTGGATGCGCAGCGCGATCTCGCCGCGATTGGCGATCAGGATTTTGGAAATGGCCACCGCGGCTTACTCGACGACGATCAGCGGCTGGTCGAACTCGACGGGTGCGCCGTTCGCAACCATGATCGCCTTGACCGTGCCGCCATGCGGGGCAGTGATCGGGTTCATCACCTTCATCGCCTCGATGATCAGCAGCGTGTCGCCGGCATTCACCTTGCCGCCGACCGAAACGAAGTTGGGCGCACTGGGCTCCGGCGCCAGATAGGCGGTGCCGACCATCGGCGAGCGGATGGCGTTCGCCGACTCGGCCTGCGGTGCGGGCGCTGCCTGGCCAGCGGCGGCCGGCGGCGGCGCAGCGGGTGCAGTAACGGGCGCAGCGACGGCGGCAGCCACCGCCTGCACCTGCCGTGCGACCCTGATCCGTCGTTCCCCGTCCTGGACCTCGATCTCGCTGAGGTAAGTGGCGTCGAGAAGCTCGGCGAGCTGGCGCACCAGATCGGTGTCGACCTGCATCGTCCCCTTGTTTGTATCGGTCATGGGCGGCCCTTACTCAAAGCCGGGCGGCGGCGTCCAGCGCAAGCAGATAGCCCATCGCACCGAACCCCGCGATGGTTCCCTTCGCGGCTTTGCCGATATAGCTGCGGTGCCGGAACGGCTCGCGCGCATGCGGGTTCGACAGATGCACCTCGATCACGGGCACCGAGACCGCCTTCACCGCGTCGTGCAGCGCGACGGAGGTGTGGGTATAGCCGCCGGGATTGAGGATCACCGCCTTCGCGGCGTCCGCGTTGGCCTCGTGCAGCCAGTCGATCAAATGGCCCTCATGGTTCGACTGCCGGAATTCGACGTCGAAGCCCAGCTCCCGCGCCCGATCCTCGACCCGGCCGGCGATGTCGTCGAGCGTGTCGTGCCCGTAGACCTCGGGCTCGCGCAGCCCCAGCAGGTTGAGGTTGGGGCCGTTCAGGACGAAGATGGTCGGCATTGATCCCCCTGGGCATAACCCATATCTGCACCGCCTCTAGCCGTTCGTGTCGAGCGAAGTCGAGACACGTCCGGTACAGCGCTTCTCGACGTAGTTTATCCCGAGCTGCGTCGAGGGACTCGAAACGAACGGACGTTATGCACACCGACGGAACGATCACGATCAGCGTCAATGGCGAGCACAAGCGAGTCGCGGCCGGGCTGAGCATTGCCGAGCTGGCGAGCGAGCTGGGGCTGGTGCCGGAAAAGGTCGCGGTCGAACGCAACCTGAAGGTGATACCCCGATCGACGCTGGGCGAGGTGCTGGTCGAGGACGGCGACGAGCTGGAGATCGTGCATTTCGTCGGCGGCGGCGATCATGCGGCGCGGATCGACGAGGACAGCTGGACCGTCGCGGGGCGTACTTTCCGCTCGCGGCTGATCATCGGTACCGGCAAATACAAGGACTTTGCCGAGAACGCCGCGGCCGCCGAAGCGTCGGGCGCGGAGATCGTCACGGTCGCGGTGCGGCGGGTCAATATGGCCGATCCGAACCAGCCGATGCTGACCGACTTCATCGATCCGAAGCGCTTCACTTATCTGCCGAACACGGCCGGCTGTTTCGACGCAGAATCCGCGATCCGCACGCTCCGCCTGGCGCGGGAGGCGGGCGGCTGGGACCTGGTGAAGCTGGAAGTGCTGGGCGAGGCGAAGACGCTGTACCCGGACATGGTCGAGACGCTGCGCGCGACCGAGATCCTGGCCAAGGAAGGCTTCCTGCCGATGGTCTATTGCGTCGACGATCCGATCGCGGCGAAGCGGCTGGAGGATGCGGGCGCCGTCGCGATCATGCCGCTGGGCGCGCCGATCGGCTCCGGCCTCGGCATCCAGAACCAGGTCACGATCCGCCTGATCGTCGAAGGCGCGAAGGTGCCGGTGCTGGTCGATGCGGGCGTCGGCACGGCGTCGGACGCGGCGCTTGCGATGGAGCTCGGCTGCGACGGCGTGCTGATGAACACCGCGATCGCCGAGGCGAAGGACCCGATCGCGATGGCCCGCGCGATGAAGCTCGCCGTCGAAAGCGGCCGCCTCGCCTATCGCGCCGGCCGCATGGGCAAACGCCGCTACGCCGACCCGTCCAGCCCGCTCGCGGGGCTGATCTGATTTGCTAGAGAGAATCGCAGACCCAGCCGCAACGCTGTTGGCGACCGTAATTGGCGGCCTATTGGTGATTCTCGCGAACTGGTTGACCGAACGCCGGAAGGAGAGGCGGGGCGCGGAGGAGCGCGAAGATCGCAATGCCGCGCTCATGACAGCTGTCTTCGTTGTTCGGAATTTTATCGTTGAGGCGCTCAATCAGGAGTCTAATCCGGCCATTCCATCGGGCCGTCGGTTGGGAGGGCTTAAATCGGCTCAGAGAAACCTAGATGCCATAATCGAAAAGAGCCCGCCCGAGGTCCAATACATTATGTCAACAATTTTTGGCATGAGTTTGCGTCTTGGGGATCTCATTACAGCTATGGAGCGATCTGTCGATCATCTTGAGATTGAGTTGCGAATAGAACTTCTCTATCGTGCACTCGAAGATTTCGACATCGTGTCTGGGCAAGATTTGGAGATTTTGAGCGCAGATGACCTGCGCGGGATTGTAAGCAATCCGGAAGATGTGCCGGAGTGAGTAGGATTCAGCGAGGGATCTTGTTGCGAGGGTGTTGAGTCGAGCAGGATCGGTTTCCGAGGAGATCGCTTATGCCCGCCGTCGAAGCTGCGGTTTTGCCCATTCTTGCTGCCGTGACCCTGACGGCTGGGGCATGCCACGCGGCTCCCGATAACAAGCAGGCTGCCGCTCCCGCGGTGCAAGCAGCGACAGAGCCGGTCACGCTGACCGCGGCGGACGGCGTGAAGGTGTACGGCATCTGGTATCGCGCCGAGCAGCCGAAAGCGCTGATCCTGCTGTTCCACCAGGCCGGCTCAAGTAGCGGCGAATATGCGACGATTGCGCCGAAGCTGGTCGCGGAAGGGTATAGCGCGCTCGCGATCGACCAGCGCGCGGGCGGCGGCCTGTTCGGCGAGAACCGCACCGCCAAGGCGCTCGGCCGCGAGGCGGGCTATCTGGAGGCCAAGGCCGATCTGGAGGCGGCGCTGGCCTGGGCGCAGGGCAGGAAGCTGCCGGTGCTGCTCTGGGGCAGCAGCTATTCCGCCGCCCTGGTGTTCCTGGTCGCGGCCGAGCATCCGCCGGGCGTCATCGGCGTGCTCGCCTTTTCTCCCGGCGAGTATCTGGGCAGCGACACGATGGTGAAGGCCGCTGCGGCCAAGGTGCAGGTGCCGGTCTTCGTCACCTCGGCCAGGGACCCGAAGGAGATCGCCGCCGCCCGCGCGGTTGCGGAGGCGGTGCGCGTCAAGGGCACGACTTTGTTCGTGCCGCAGCAGGGCGGCGTCCACGGCTCCTCCACCCTGATCGCTGCGCGCGATCCCGCCGGCGCCGACGAGAATTGGAAGGCCGTCCGGGCCTTCCTCCGCCGCGTCGCGCCCTGATTCATTCGCGCCGTTGACGGGCGCCGGAAGCCGTCGCAGAACGGAAAAGGTATACAGGGAGGGATCAGCATGAGGCTATTTGCGTGCGCGGCGTTGGCCGCGGCGCTTGGCCTGTCCGGCGCAGCGATCGCGCAGGGGCAGCCGAGCGCGGACGAACTGGTCGCGAAGAACCTGGCGGCGCGCGGCGGCGCGGACGCGCTCGCGGCGCTGAAGTCGGTCAAGTTCACCGGCAAGCTGATTTTCCCCGGCGATTTCCAGCTCGCCTATGACGAGACCCGCGCGCACGAGGCGAAAGGGGACGCGACGCGCGTCAATGCTTCCATCCAGGGCCTGACGCTGGTCCAGGCCTATGACGGCGCCAATGGCTGGCGGATCAATCCCTTCCAGGGCCGCCGCGATGCCGAGAAGATGACCGAGGACGAGGCCCGCTCGATGGCCGACTCGGCGCTGATCGACGGCGTGCTGCTCTCGGCGAAGAAAGAGGGCGCGAAGGTCGCCTATCTGGGTCGCGAGGATTTCGACGGCACGCTCGGCTACAAGCTGAAGGTCTCGCAGCCAGACGGCGACGAATTCGTCTACCTGCTCGATCCCGATACCTTCCTCGAGATCAAGATGACCGAGACGCGGCGGCTCCGCGGCGCGCAGCAGGTCACCGAGTATGAGCTCGGCGATTACGTAAAGGTCGGCGGGGTCTATTTCCCGATGTCGGTCGATAGCTGGCAGCAGGGCCAGCAGAACCAGCGCCAGCGCGTCGTCATCGCTTCGGCGGAGGCGAATGTGGATGCGCCGCCGGCGCTGTTCGCCCAGCCGGCCGACGCGCCGAAACCCGCTCTGCCCGGGCCGACCGACAAGAATCTCCAGCCGCGCGACAAGAACGAGAAGCCGGCCGATTCCGACGTCCCGCATCCCTCGAAGCCGAAGGCGGAGTGATCCCCATGCGCAGCATCCTGCTCACCACGACCGCCCTGCTGCTCGCCGGGCCCGCTCTGGCCGCCACCGCGCCGGCCGCATTCGCCGACTCGGCCGCGATTTCCGGCCTCGGCATCCGCAACATCGGCTCGGCGCAGATGTCCGGCCGGATCGCGTCGCTCGCCGCTCGTGCCGAAAAGGACGGCAAGACCACGCTCTATGTCGGCGCCGCCTCGGGCGGCGTCTGGAAGTCGGAAGACGGCGGCACGACTTTCCGTCCGGTCTTCGACAAGCAGGCCAATCTGTCGATCGGCGAGATCGCGCTCGATCCGACCAATCCGCAGACGGTCTGGGTCGGCACCGGCGAAAGCTGGACGCGCAACTCGGTCTCCATTGGCGGCGGCGTCTACAAGTCGACAGATGGCGGCGACACCTGGCAGCTGATGGGACTGCCGAAGACGGAACGGATCGTCCGCATCCTGGTCCACCCGAAGGACGGCAACACCGTCTATGTCTGCGCGCCGGGCCCGCTCTGGTCCGACAGTCCGGACCGTGGGCTCTACAAGACCACCGACGGCGGCCGGACCTGGACGCAGATCGTCAAGCCCGCGAACCTGTCGACCGGCTGCTCGTCGGTCGCGATGGACCCGAACAATCCCGACCATCTGCTCGCCGGCACCTGGGATTTCCGCCGCACCGGCTGGGATTTCCGCTCTGGCGGCCACGGCCCCAACGCGCCGTCCGGCAGCCGGATGATGGAATCGATGGATGGCGGCCGCACCTGGACCGACCTCAACGCCCAGACGCGCAGCGGCCTGCCGGCCCAGCCATGGGGCCGGGTCGAGATCGCCTGGGCGCCGTCCGATGCGAAACGCGTCTACGCGTTCGTCGAGAATGTCCGGTCCGCCCTCTATGTGTCGGAAGACGGCGGCAAGACTTTCCAGGAACGCGATCGCAGCCAGGGCATGGTCTGGCGGCCGTTCTATTTCGGACGGCTCGTGGTCGATCCGAAGAACCAGGATCGCCTGTTCAAGATGGGCTATCACATGATCGGCTCGGAAGACGGCGGCAAGAGCTTCACCGATTCCGCCCAGTCCAGCCATGCCGACTGGCACGCGCTGTGGATCGATCCGACCAACACGAAGCACATGATCGGCGGCGACGACGGCGGCCTGTGGATGACGGAGGACGGCGGCACCAAATGGCGCCACGGCCTCAACCTGCCGATCAGCCAATTCTACCACGTCAGCGTCGACAACAAGGATCCGTATCAGGTCTATGGCGGCTTGCAGGACAATTCGGCCTGGGTGGGCGACCAGGAATATCCGGGCGGCATCACCAACAGCCGCTGGGAAAACCTGCTCGGCGGCGACGGCTTCTGGGCGTTCCCGGATCCGGCCGACCCGGACTATGTCTATGCCGAATATCAGGGCGGCAACATCAGCCGGATCAACCGTAAGACCTTGGAAGCGCGCGATATCCAGCCCAAGGGCGGCTATAAGGAAAAGCTGCGGTTCAACTGGAACACGCCGATCCACCTGTCGCCCAATGAAAAGGGCACGATCTATATCGCCTCGCAATTCCTGTTCCGCAGCCGCGATCACGGCCAGAGCTGGGACCGCATCTCGCCGGACCTGACGACCAATAATCCCCTGAAGCAGAAGCAGGAGGAATCCGGGGGCATCACCGTCGACAATTCGGCGGCGGAGATGCACACGACGATCTATTCGATCTCGGAAAGCCCGAAAGCGCCGGGCCAGATCTGGGTCGGCACCGACGACGGCAACGTCCAGCTGACCCGCGACGGCGGCAAGAGCTGGACCAATGTCACGAAGAACCTGAAGCTGCCCAGCGACAGCTGGATCAGCTGGGTGGAAGCGAGCCGCTACGATCCAGCCGTCGCCTATGTGACGGTCGACCGGCACACGGTCGGCGATTTCGCGCCCTACATGCTGCGCACCGGCGATTACGGGAAGACCTGGAAGCCGCTGATCGGGCCGAGAACCCAAGGCGTGAGCGGCTATGCCCATGTCGTGAAGGAAGACCGGGTGAATCCGGACATCCTGTTCGTCGGCACCGAATTCGGCCTGTTCATGTCGCTGGACGGCGGCGCGAACTGGGCGCAGTTCAAACCGAACAATTTCCCCGACGTGGCGGTCCGCGACATCGCGATCCAGGAACGCGACGACGATCTGGTGCTGGCCACGCACGGCCGCGGCATCTGGGTGATCGACGATCTGAGCCCGTTGCGGGCGCTGACGCCCGACAAGCTCGCTGCCACGGCGGTGCTGGTCCCCGGTCCGCCCGTCCAGCAGCGCATCCAGGGCAATGGCGGCTGGGCCGAGGGCGACGCCACCTATGCCGGCGAGAATCCGCCGAACGGCGCGGTCATCACTTACTATCAAAAGGCGCGGCACGTGATCGGGCGGATGAAGCTCGAGGTGCTGGACGCAAGCGGCAATGTGGTCGACGAGCTGCCCGCCTCGAAGCGCCGCGGCCTGAACCGCGTCGTCTGGGCGATGCGGACCAAGCCGCCGCTGGTGCCGCCGGCGGCGCAGATCGCGTTCAGCTCGACCCAGGGCGAGCGCGTGCTGCCCGGCCAGTACACCATCCGCCTGACCAAGGCGGGCGAGGTCTCGACCGCGCCGATGACGATCGGGCTGGACCGGCGCGCGACCTTCACGCTGGACGACCGCAAGGCGCAGTACGACGCGGCCGAGCATGTGAAGACCCTGTTCGCGCGGATGAGCAAGCTGGTCGCGCAGATGAACGCGGCGCGCGCGCAGGCAGCGAAGGTCGCGGCCGATCCGAACGCCTCGCCCGAGGCCAAGGCGCAGGCCAAGGCATTCGGCGACAAGGTCGAGGTGCTGCGCACGCAGGTGGTCGCGACGAAGGAAGGCGGCGCGATCACCGGCGAGGAGCGGCTGCGCGAGAATATGGACTATGCCTATGGCGCGGTCACGTCGACCGAGCAGCGGCCGACGCCCTATGCGCTCGCGCGGGTCGACGCGCTGGAGAAAGAGCTGGGCGAGGTGGAGGCCGCCTGGGCCGCTCTTTCGGCGCAGGGCATGAAGGCGGTCAACGCGGCGGCGGCCACAGCGGGGTTGCCCGAAGTCGATCTTGCTGCCATCGAACCCGAAGACGATGGGGCGCGGGGCGGCGACATCGAAGCGCTCGCCCGCGGGTTGGTCGGCACGCGGTTTACGGGACAGCTCTCGGCGCTCACCGGGGGCAGTGAAAGGGAATGAGCAACTAAGGGTCGTTCGCTTCGGACGAGTGGAGACGCGGGGGCGCGGGAGTGGCGCTTCTCCACGATGTGCGAAGCGGGCAGAATTGCGGGAGAAGATAGTTGATTCCAGTATTGATCGGCCTCGCCGCCGCCCCGGCAGAGGCACCGGAGGCGCGCCATTCGCCCATCATCGTCGAAGGCTTTCGCGTCGATGTCGACGAGGACAAGCCGGCCAAGCTCGACCACATCCTTCCCGAAGTCGACGGGACCAAGATCACCGTCACCAAGAAGACGAGCGTCACCAAGCTCGACCAGCAGCCGCCGGTCATCGAGACGCAGGGGCGCGAGCTGTTCGCGCGCTCGCCGGGCCTGCTGGTGTCGGAGCAGCAGACGCCGACCCAGTTCAACCTCAGCTATCGTGGCATCGGCAATCCGCAGGAAGCCGAATATGTGCTGGTGCTGCAGGACGGCATTCCGATCCAGTCGGACTGGATCGGCTTCCCCACGCTCTACTACGTGCCGCTGCCGCAGAGCCTTTCCGAGGTGCAGCTGATCCGCGGCGGATCGAGTCTGCTCTACGGCCCGGAGCCGACGCCAGCGGTCAATTTCGTTTCCAAGCGGCCGGACCCGCGCGGCCCGGCGCTGACCGGATCGACCCAGCATCTGGTCGGCAGCGACGGGCTTTATTCGACCTTCAACGTGCTCGAAGGGGTGTCCGGCGACGTCGAATATCGGGGTTCGCTCGGCTATACGAAAAGCGACGGCCAGCGGCAGAATTCGGCCTCGCATCTGCTGCAGGGCGATCTCTATTTCGGCTATCGCCCGACCGATCGCGCGCTCTGGTATGTGCGCCTGCAAGGGCACAGTGCCGAGGCGGGGAATCCGGGCCGGATCAGCTATCCGCAGTTCCTCGCCGACCAGAATTTCGCGCCGACTCCGTTCAATCGCGATTGGGTTCGCCGCGGCGCGGTGATCCTGGGCAATGAGCTGGAGCTGGGCGACGGCTGGCATTTCGAGGGCAAGGCCTGGGCCTCGGACCTCCAGCTCTATACCCGCAGCGCGCGCGATTCGGGCGCGACGACGACCACATTGCAGGACGAACGCTTCCGCAATCAGGGCGTGGACCTGCGCGCGCGCAAGCGCTGGGGTCGGGGCAATGCCTTCACCTTCGGCGTGACCGGCACGCACAGCAGCGCACCCTTTCTGCAATTCACCAGCACCAACCTGACCGCAGATCGCGGCGAGCACAGCGGCACGCCGCGGCTGAACCAGGACCGCGATTCCTGGCTGGGCGCCGTCTTTGCCGAGAACGTGTTCCGCCTGCCGCACCGCTTCCATGTCGTGCTCTCGGGCCGGCTGGACGTGGAGAAGCTGCGCGTTCGCGAGACGGTGAAGCCTGGAAACCTGACGCGACCGCTCTCGAATGTCGATGTGTCGCGCACGATTCCATTGCTGGGCGTCGGCATCGGCAACGACTTCGGCAAGGATAACGAGACTTATCTGAGCATCACGCAGGGCTATCGTCCGCTGCGCTATTTTGACGTGGCCTCGCCCTTCTCGAACCTGCAGCCGGGCAATGAGGCCGACGCGCCGGAATCGACGTCCTACGAAGCGGGCGTGCACGGCACGCCGCTGCCGGGGCTGTTCTACGACGTCAGCGTTTTCCAGATCAATTTCAGCAACCGGATCGAAAGCCGGCGTCTGAACGGGACCGACGTGATCAACGTCAATACCGGCGACACCCGCCATCGCGGGTTCGAGGGCGAGGTCTCGTACGATTTCTTCGCGGCCCGCAACAATGCCCAGCACCTGACCGCGTTCCTGAACGTCGCGCTGCTGGATGCGAAATTCGTCGACAGCGACAATCCGGCGCAGATCGGCAAGCGGCCGGCATTCGCGCCCAAGTCGATCGTCAAGGGCGGCATCACCTGGCGCGAGACGGGCAAGTACAGCGTCAGCCTGACCGGCCTGTCGGTCAGCTCGCAATTCTTCCAGGACTCGAACCTGCCGGTGGGCGCGGGGGCAACGCTGATCCCGGCCAAGATTCCCGCCTACGAAGTGTTCGACCTGGCCGGCGAGTGGACGATCCTGCCGCATGTGCGGCTGCAGGCAGGCGTGCAGAATCTCTTCAACGAGAAATATTATGCGCGCGTCTTCCAGACCGGACTGGAGCCGGGCCGCCGCCGCACCGTCTATGGCGGCGTGACGTTCGGCTTCTGACGCCGGCTGAGTAGCAGCACGGCCGACAGCGCGGCGAACCCGGCACCGCCGAGGAACGTCGCGCTGGAGCCGTACCGGTCCCAGATCAGCCCCGCGCCGAGGCTCGCGACCAGCAGCGCGAGCCCGGTCGCGAGGTTGAACGCCCCGAATGCCGAGCCGCGTAAATCGTCCGGCGCACGATCGGCCACCAGCTTGGCGAAGATGCCCTGGGTCAGCGCCATGTGCAGGCCCCAGAGCAGGATGCCGGCGAAGACGCTTGCCAGTTCGTCGGCGAACGCGAGCAGCAGGTCGGCGCCGATCAGGCAGCCTATGCCGGCCAGCAGCAGATGCGACGGGCGGACCCGGTCCGCGGCCACGCCCGCCGGATAGGCGCCCAACGCATAGACGATGTTCATTGCGACCAGCACTGCCGGCGCCATCGCGACCGGCAGCGCCAGCTCGTGCGCCCTGAGGATCAGGAATGCCTCGCTGAACCGCGCAAGGGTAAAGACGACGCCGATGCTGGTCAGCGTCCAGAAGGGGCGGCCCAGCCGGGCCAGATCCGCGGCCCTGAGCGGCGGCCGCGCTTCCGTGGTGGCCGGTGCCGGCGGGTCGCGGACCCAGATCAGCACGACCAGGACTGCGCCCGCCGCCGGGATGCTCGCCAGCCAGAATACTGCCCGGACATCGTTCGACAGCAGCAGCATCAGCGCGATCGCGAGCAACGGCCCGACAAAGGCGCCGACCGTGTCGAGCGACTGGCGCAGTCCGAAGGCGCGGCCGCGGATCGCTGCCGGCGTCACATCGGCGATCAGCGCATCGCGGGGCGCGCCGCGCAGGCCCTTGCCGATCCGGTCGGCGAAGCGGGCTCCCAGCACCAATTGCGCCGAGCCGGCGAGCGCGAACAGCGGCTTGGAGACTGCGGCGAGGCTATAGCCGACAAGGATCAGCGGCGTTCGCCGGCGTAGCCGGTCCGAGAGATAGCCCGAAAAGACCTTCGCGATCGACGCCGTCGATTCGGCGATGCCATCGATCAGGCCGACAAAGGCGACGCTCGTGCCCAGCGTCATCGTCAGGAACAGCGGCAGCAGCGCGTGGACCGTTTCCGACGAGATATCCATCAGCAGGCTGACGAATCCGAGCGCCCAGACGGTGCGCGGCAAGGCTTGGCGGTCGTGCACTCGCTCTCCCCGGCGTTCTCTTGCTCTATGCCACATCTTGCACCATATGCGCGGCGGGAGTCGGGCGGACGCAGCATTCGCCAACCCGGTCAGGTCCGGAAGGAAGCAGCCGCAACGAACTCGCTACGGGTCGTTCCGGCTCCCACCGCGCGGTGCGCACAGCGGGAACTGCGTTCCCGCTGAGACGGACAAGCGCGGCCGGCGGCCCTACGGCGTAGCTTCGCCGCGGCCCCAGCATCTTCCCTGTCCTACCCCCGCAAAACCTGCCATACCGGAACATGACGCGAACAAACCCGCGCATCCGATTTCTTTATGTCACAAGGGCAAAGACAGTGAAGTTTGGCAAGTTCAGGGCGAGCGCCTAGTTTGGCTTCGATGTCCGAATCCCCCGCTTACCGCGTCCTCGCGCGCAAATACCGTCCGCAGCGTTTTTCCGAGCTGATCGGCCAGGACGCGATGGTCACCACGCTCGGCAATGCAATCCGGCGCGGCCGGCTCGCCCATGCGTTCCTGATGACCGGCGTGCGCGGCGTCGGAAAGACCTCGACCGCGCGGCTGATCGCCAAGGCGCTGAACTGCGTCGGCCCGGACGGGCAGGGCGGTCCGACCATCGATCCGTGCGGCGTCTGCGAGCCCTGCGTCGCGATCGCCGAAGGCCGCCACATCGACGTCGTCGAGATGGACGCGGCCAGCCATACCGGCGTCGACGACGTGCGCGAGATCATCGAGGCGGTGCGCTATTCGGCCGTCTCCGCGCGCTACAAGGTCTACATCATCGACGAAGTGCACATGCTGTCGAAGAACGCGTTCAACGCGCTTCTGAAGACGCTCGAAGAACCGCCTGCGCACGTCAAATTCCTGTTCGCGACCACCGAGGTCAACAAGGTTCCGGTGACGGTGCTGTCGCGCTGCCAGCGCTTCGACCTGCGCCGCATTCCTGCGGACAAGCTCGCCGCGCATTTCGCGCACGTGGTCGAAGCGGAAGGTGCGCAGGCCGAACCCGAGGCGCTGGCACTGATCGCGCGGGCGGCGGAAGGGTCGGCTCGCGACGGCCTCTCGATCCTCGACCAGGCGATTGCGCACGCGGACATGGAAGGCGGCGAAGTTTCAGCCGCGCAGGTCCGCGAGATGCTGGGCCTGTCCGATCGCGGCGCGATCCGGCGGCTGTTCGGGCATCTGCTGTCGGGCGAGGGCGAAGCGGCGCTGAAGGCGCTTCGCGACCAGTACGATCTCGGCGTCGATCCGGTCGGCGTGCTGCGCGGGCTGCTCGAGGCCGTCCACGCCGTCACCATGGCGAAGATGGGCGGCGGCGCCGACCCGTCGCAATCGGCCGAGGAACGCGAGCTGCTGGGCGACTGGGCGGTGCGGCTGTCCTTCGCGCAGCTCCACCGCTTGTGGCAGTTGCTGTTGAAAGGCCATGACGAGGCGGTGCGCGCGGCGATGCCGCTGGAAGCCGCCGAGATGGCGCTGCTCCGCCTCGTCCACGCGGCCGAGCTGCCGGATCCGGCCGAACTGCTCAAGCGGATCGGCAATGGCGAGGCTGTCGCGCCGGCGGCACCCCGCGCGTCGGCTCCCCCGCCGCCGTCGGCACCCGAGCCCACCGCACAATATCCGGAAAACTTCCCGGCTCTCGTCGACCTGCTGGGCAAGGGCGGCAAGCCTTTGCTCGCCCAGCAGCTCCACGATTTCGTCGGCCTCCAGCGCTACGCCCCGCCCGAGCTGGCGGTGAAGCCGCTGAAGCCGTTGCCGGGCGATTTCATGCGAGACCTTGCTGCGGCCCTGCGCACGCTGACCGGCACCATCTGGACGGTGAGCGCCGAGGAAGGCGCCGCGCAGCCGTCGCTGCTGGACCAGGAACGCGCCGTCGAGGAAGCGGCGAAGCAGGCGATTCTCGACACGCCTTTGGTCAAGGCCGCGTTCCAGGCCTTTCCGGGTGCCGAGCTGATCGACTACAGCGCGGTCGAGCAACGGAGTGCCCCATGAAGAACCTCGACGACATCCTCAACATGGCGAAGAACGTCCAGGACGAGCTCGCCAAGGCGCAGGCCAATCTCGACAAGATCGAGGTGGAGGGCGCGTCGGGTGGCGGCATGGTCAAGGTCCGCGCGACCGCGAAGGGCCGGATCATTGCCGTCGACATCGACGAATCGCTGCTCCAGCCGGGCGAGAAGCAGATGCTGGAGGACCTGGTCGCCGCCGCCTTCAACGACGCCCGCGCCAAGGCGGATGCCGCGTCCAGCCAGGAGATGGGCAAGATGACCAGCGGCCTCCCGCTCCCGCCGGGCTTCAAGCTGCCGTTCTGACGATCCCTTAGGATCGTCACCCCGGCCTTGAGCCGGGGTCTCGCTGTTTTCGGAACAAAGAAGCGGGATCCCGGATCAAGTCCGGGATGACGAGAGTGACCAGTCGCCCGACTTCCCGCCGGTTTTGCTGACTAGCCGCACGTCCTCGATCGCCATCGCTTTGTCGATCGCCTTGCCCATATCATAGAGGGTCAGGAGCGCGACCGAGACGGCGGTAAGCGCTTCCATCTCGACGCCGGTCTTGCCCTCGGTCGCGACAGTGGCCGTGGCGGCGATCGCGCCCTCCTCGAACGTGAACTCAACCGACACCCGCGCGATCGGCAGCGGATGACAGAGCGGGATCAGCTCGCTCGTCCGCTTGGCGGCCATGATGCCCGCCACCCGCGCGACCGCCAGCGCATCGCCCTTGGCCAGCGATCCCGCCCGGATTGCCGCCAGCGCCTCCGCGCTCATCCGGATGCGCCCGGCGGCGACGGCCTCTCGCGCGGTGGCGGTCTTGCCCGACACATCGACCATGCGCGCGGCGCCTGCCTCGTCGAGGTGGGTGAGCTCAGGCACTGAGCAGCTGCCGCGTCGCTGCCTCGACGTCAGCCTGCCGCATCAGCGCCTCGCCGATCAGGAAACAGCGCACGCCATGCTCGGCCATCGCGTCCAGATCGGCGCGCATGGTGAGGCCGCTTTCGGCGACGAAGGTGCAGCCCGGCGGCGCGCGTCCGACCAGCTCGTAGGTGCGGGCGAAATCGACCGAGAAATCGCGCAGGTCGCGATTGTTGACGCCGATCAGCCGCGATTGGAGGCGGAGCGCCCGGTCGAGTTCGGCCGCGTCATGGACCTCGATCAGGGCGTCCACGCCCTGTTCGATCGCCGCCGCCTCGATCTCGGCCATCTGCTGGTCCGACAGGGCCGCGACGATGATCAGGATCGCATCCGCCCCGATCGCGCGGGCCTCCGCGACCTGCCATGGATCGACCATGAAGTCCTTGCGCAGCACTGGCAGCGAACAGGCCGCGCGTGCCGCGACCAGATACGCCTCCGCGCCCTGGAAATAGCGCTCGTCGGTCAGCACCGACAGGCAGGCCGCGCCGCCCTCTTCGTACGCACGCGCATGCGCCGGCGGGTCGAAGTCGGCGCGAATCAGGCCCTTGGACGGACTCGCCTTCTTGATCTCGGCGATCAGGCCGTAGCCCGGTGCGGTATCGAGCGCGCGACGAAAACCGCGCGGCGGCGATTGCTCCGACGCGCGGCGCTGCAGCTCGGACAGGCTGCTCGCTGCCTTCCGCGCCGCCACTTCCTCGCGCTTGTGAGCGCAGATTTCCTGGAGCTTGTTCACGCGACCCCAATGCCGCCCGTGCTGAGCGAAGTCGAGCGCATAGCATCGCTCGTCCTGAGCGGAGCGCGCAGCGCGTAGTCGAAGGGCGCGGGCTGGGAGTCCGGTGCAGCGCCCTTCGACTTCGGCCTTCGGCCTTCGCTCAGGACGAGCGACCCTGCTCGTCTCTCGATTCCACCACTCACCGATACGCGATCCAGCAGTCGAGCAGCGTGTTCGCAAGGCCGTTGTCGAGCACTTCGCCGGCCTCCTCGACGCCCTCGGCCAGCGTGCTCACCCGGCCGGCGACCATCAGCGCGGCGGCGCCGTTGAGCAGCACGGCGTCGCGATAGGCGCCCGGCTCGCCCTGCAGCATGCGGCGAAGCGCGGCGGCGTTATAGGCTGCGTCGCCGCCGCGCAACTCGTCGAGCGGGTGGGTGGCGAGGCCGACATCCTCCGGCTCGATCCGCAGCGATCCCTTGCCGCATTTGCCGACACGCACGATCGTGCTGGGCCCCGCGATCGACAGCTCGTCCAGCGGTTCGTCTCCCGCCACCAGCATCGCCGCTTCGAGGCCAAGCAGATCCAGCGCTTCGGCATAGACGGGCATGAAGTCGGGCCGGGCGATGCCGATCAGCTGGCGCGTGACCCGCGCAGGATTGCAGATGGGGCCGACAAGGTTGAACACCGTGCGCCGCCCGATCCGCTTGCGGATGGCCGCCAGCGCCGACAGCGTCGGATGGTGTTTCTGGGCGAACAGGAACGCGATGCCGATATCGGCCAGGCTCCGCTCCGCGCTGGCGGAGGCAATGTCGAGATCCAGCCCAAGCGCCTCCAGCGTGTCGGCGCCTCCGGCCTTGCTGGAGGCCGCCCGATTGCCGTGCTTGGCGACCGGCACGCCGCATGCCGCGACGACGATCGCGACCGCGGTCGATATGTTCAGGCTGTCCTGCCCGTCGGCCCCCGTGCCGCAGACGTCGATCGCATGCGCGGGCGCGTGCACTTCGATCATCCGCGCCCGCATCGCCCGCGCGCAGGCGGCGATCTCGATGCTGGTCTCGTCGCGGATCGACATGTCGGTCAGGAAGCGTCGCACGTCGTCCGGATCGCAGCGCCAGTCGAGCATGTCCCCGAACGCCGCCTCGGCTGTCGTCATGTCGAGCGGTTCGTTCGCGTCGGGAAGCGGGCGGATCGTGGTCACGCGCGCTCCAACACCCGCATCCCGGCAATCCGCATGAAGTTCGCCAGCATCGCATGGCCGTGCTCGGTCGCGATGCTTTCCGGGTGGAACTGGACGCCGTGAATCGGGAGCGTGCGGTGCATGAAGCCCATCACGCTGCCGTCCGGCGACCGCGCGTTGATGCGCAGCGTATGGGGCAGGCCTTCCTCCGGCACGATCAGCGAATGATAGCGGGTCGCCGTGAAGGGGGAGGGGAGGCCCTCGAACAGCCCGGTCCCGTCATGCTCGACCGGCGAAGTCTTGCCGTGCATCAGCCCGCCGCGCACCACCTGCCCGCCGAAATGCTGGCCGATCGCCTGGTGGCCGAGGCATACACCGAGCAGCGGCTTTCCGGCCTCCGCGCATGCCCCAACCAGATCGAGCGACACGCCCGCCTCGTTCGGCGTGCACGGCCCGGGGGAAATCAGAAACGCCTCCGCCCCCGACGACAGCGCCTGCCCGGCCGAAATCGCATCGTTGCGCACGACCTCCACCTCGGCGCCCAGCTCCATCAGATAATGGACCAGGTTCCAGGTAAAGCTGTCGTAATTGTCGATGACGAGGATGCTCATTGTCCGAATCCTGGCTCCGACGCCCTCCTGATCGCCTCGCGGGCGGCGGCGAAGAGGGCGCCGGCTTTGGCTTCGCATTCGCGCTGTTCATAGGCTGGATCGCTGTCGGCGACGATGCCGGCGCCGGCCTGCACGTGCATCGTGCCATCCTTCACCACGGCAGTGCGGAGCACGATGCAGCTGTCCATCGATCCGTCCGGCGAGAAATAGCCGACGCCGCCGGCATAGGCGCCACGGGTTTCCGGCTCCAGTTCGGCGATGATCTCGCAGGCGCGGACTTTCGGGGCGCCTGAGACCGTACCGGCGGGAAAGCCCGCGAACAGCGCGTCGAGCGCATCGCGCTTCTCGGGCAGGCGGCCGACCACGTTCGATACGATGTGCATCACATGGCTGTAGAACTCGACCGTATAGCTGTCGGTGACGCGCACGGTGCCGGCTTCGGCGACGCGGCCGACATCGTTGCGGCCAAGGTCGAGCAGCATCAGGTGCTCGGCGCGCTCCTTCGGATCGGCGAGCAGGGAGTCGCGGTTCTCGGCATCCTCGACTGCAGTCTTCCCGCGGGGCCGGGTACCGGCGATCGGGCGGATCGTCACTTCCCCGTCGCGCGCGCGGACGAGGATCTCCGGGCTGGAGCCGATCAGCGCGAAACCGGGCAGGTCGAGGAAGTAGAGGAACGGCGAGGGATTGATCCGCCGGAGCGCGCGGTACAGGTCGAACGGCGGCAGCGGGAAAGGCGCCGTGAAGCGCTGGGCGAGCACGACCTGAAAGATGTCGCCGGCAAGGATATAATCCTTCGCGCGAGCGACCATTGTCTTGTACTCGCCGCCAGCCAGAACGGGTTCCGGAACCACCCGCTCGTCCCGAGCGAAGTCGAGGGGCGTATCGCCCGAGCTTCCCGGCACCGCCCCTCGACTGCGCTCGGGACGAGCGAACTGGGGATACTGGAGTTTGGCCGCAGCCGCGTCGATCCGCTCCCAGGCATCGGCCACCCGCCGCTCCGGATCGCCATCCCCCGGCCAGAGCG